>NZ_CADFEO010000008.1:0-330549 GCF_902833075.1 Burkholderia sp. BCC0405 | reverse complement strand
GCGTTGAAATATCGCTCGCCAAGAGCGTTCCGTCGCGCAATGGATTCAGCAACCTTAGTGTGACGCTGTGTCCGGGATTACAGGGTCAACTCCAGTGACAGATCCCGACCTCGTCGATAGTGCGGTGCTGTTGCTTCAATGGCCTTTTGACCTGCTCCCCGCGTTTGGTACGGTAGCGGTGTAGAGTCCGTTCCAGAGAGGAACGGCAATGAAAAAGCGATTCACCGAAGAACAAATCATCGGCATCTTGAAGGAAGCTGAGGCTGGCCTGAAGCCGGCGGAGCTGTGCCGCAAGTACGGCATATCGGAAGCGACCTACTACAACTGGAAAGCGAAGTTCGGCGGGATGACTGTCTCCGAAGCGCAGCGCCTGAAGGAACTGGAGCAGGAGAATAACAAGCTCAATCGCCTGCTGGCCGAATCGATGCTTGACAACGCCGCGCTGAAGGACCTACTGGTTCGAAAGTAGCAAGCCCGCAGGCCAAGCGCGAAGCGGTCCGGATATTGATGACCGAACGCGCCATGGGTGTTACCCGTGCCTGCGGGCTGGTGGGGATTTCGCGGTCGCTGTTTCGCTACGAATCACGCCGCAGCAGTGAGGACGCGGCGCTAACCGAGCGGATGATGGCTATTGTGGCGCAAAAGCGGCGCTACGGCTATCGCCGTATTCACGTGTTGTTGCGGCGTGCGGGTTGGCTGACGAATCACAAACGCGTTTGGCGCCAGTACAGCAAGGCGGGGCTGAGCGTGCGCAAGCGGCGACGCAAGCGTATTGCGGCTGTCGAGCGCACGCCGCTGCCGTCGCCAACAGGCCCGAATCAGAGTTGGTCGATGGACTTCGTTTCCGACGGGCTGGCCTATGGTCGGCGGTTTCGATGCCTGAACGTGGTCGACGACTATACGCGTGAATGCCTTGTTATCGAGGTCGACACATCGTTGCCCGGACTTCGCGTGAAACAGGTTTTACAGCGCTTGGGTGAGATGCGTGGACTACCGGCTTCGGCTCAAGCGGACGGTTCTGCCAGCTCAGGGCCTCGGCCATCACCTCGTCGGTGACCGAGCTGATGAAGTCGGGCGAGACCTCGGTGCCATAGTGCTCGGCCAGGAATCCCTGAATCTCGCGCACGCTCATGCCGCGGGCGTACATCGCGATGATGCGTTCGTCGAAGCCGGTGAAGCGACGCTCGTGCTTGGGAATCAGGATCGGCTCGAAGCTGCCGTCACGGTCACGAGGCACGTCGACCCGGACCGGACCACGATCGGTGATAACCGTCTTGCCGCTGGCGCCGTTGCGCTCGTTGGCCTGACCGGGCGGCTTGGGCTGGCAAGGCGCGTAGCCCAGATGCTGATTCATCTCGGCGCCCATCGCCCGTTCGATGACCGCCTTGTTGAACGCCAGCATCAGATCCTGCACCTCGGCCGGCGTCATCGGCCCCTTGACCAACTGGTCCAGCAGTTCCTAGGACAGTTCAGGCAGCGGCCCTCGGGCCGCTGCCTGACGCGCTACGGTTTGCCGTTTCTTCTTCATTGGCATATCCATGACTTTTACACCTCATGATATGCCTCGCCCACGAAATCACGGATAGGTCCACGTCCTTCGTTGTTGCCCTGCCTCCAGACCAACTGCAAATCCTCCCCCAGGCCCCCCTCCTAACTAGAGAGATATGCTGAACGGCGTCTAATATGCAACTGATTGCGTATTAGACGACATTGATGGTTAAGGCTACAGGACGATCCAAGGGCAAAACACCAAATATAAGGGTTCGAATCGTGTAGGGCGGGCCAGCTACATCCCTCGAAAACCTTCACCAGTCCGCCCCGGTTCAGGCAACCCCCTCACTCCACCGTCACCGATTTCGCCAGATTCCTCGGCTTGTCGATATCCGCGCCGCGCAAACACGCCGCGTGATACGCGAGCAGCTGCAACGGCACGACATGCAGGATCGGCGACAACAACCCGTAGTAATCTGGCATCCGCAGCACCGACACGCCTTCGCTGTTGTCGATCCGCGTATCGGCATCGGCGAACACGTAAAGCTGCCCGCCGCGCGCGCGCACTTCCTGCATGTTCGACTTCAGCTTCTCGAGCAGCGCATCGTTCGGCGCGATCGTCGCGACGGGCATCGTGTGCGTCACGAGCGCCAGCGGCCCGTGCTTCAACTCGCCCGCGGGATACGCCTCCGCGTGGATATACGAAATCTCCTTCAGCTTCAGCGCACCTTCGAGCGCGATCGGGTAGTGCAGCCCGCGCCCGAGAAACAGCGCATTCTCGTGCTGCGAGAATTCCGCCGCCCAGCGCTCGATCTGCGGTTCGAGCCCGAGCACATCTTCCAGCGCGCCGGGCAGCCGCCGCAGTTGCATCGTATAGCGCGCGAGCTGCGCATCGTCGACGTAGCCGCGCAGCCGGCCGAGCGTGACGGCGAGAATGAACAGCGCGACGAGCTGCGTCGTGAACGCCTTGGTCGACGCGACACCGATTTCCGGGCCGGCCCGCGTCAGGAAGCGCAGGCCGGTCTGCCGCATCATCGCGCTGGTCGGCACGTTGCAGATCGCCAGCGTGTCGATATGGCCGAGCGCCTGCGCGTACTTCAACGCGGCGAGCGTGTCGGCGGTCTCGCCGGATTGCGACACGCTCACCACCAGCGTATTCGGCGTCGCGAGCGCGTCGCTGTAACGGTATTCGCTCGCGATCTCGACCTGCGCGGGCACGCGCGCGATCGTTTCGAGCCAGCGGCGCGCGGTCAGGCCGGAATAGTGACTCGTGCCGCACGCGAGAATCAGCACGTTGTCGATCTGCGCGAACGCCCGCGCGGCGTCCGGGCCGAATACGGCCGGATCGAACAGCCCTGCATCCGGGATGGTCGCGGCCACGGCCTGCGGCTGCTCGAAAATCTCCTTCTGCATGAAATGCCGGTACGGCCCGAGTTCGACCGCGGCCTGCGCGGAGGAAATGGTTTGTACCGCGCGCTCGACGGGGGCGCCGCTGCGATCGAGCACGCGCACGCCGCCCGGCGTCAGCTCGACGATGTCGCCTTCCTCGAGAAAGATGAAGCGGTCGGTGATGCCGGCGAGCGCGAGCGCGTCGGAGGCGAGAAAGCATTCGCCGTCCTTTATACCGACGACGAGCGGCGAGCCGGCCTTTGCGCCGATCAGCCGCTGGGGCTCGTGCTTGCTGAACACCGCGATTGCGTACGCGCCGTGAAGCTGCGACGTTGCTGCGCGCACGGCGGCGAGCAGGTCGCCTCGATACTTGCTGTGGATCAGGTGCGCGACGACCTCGGTGTCGGTCTGGCCATCGAATTCGTAGTGCGCGTCGGAAAGTTGCTTGCGCAACGTTTCGTGGTTTTCAATGATGCCGTTGTGCACGAGCGCGATTTCGTCTCGCGAGAAGATCGGATGCGCGTTGCAGGTGGCCGGCGCGCCGTGCGTCGCCCAGCGCGTGTGCGCGATGCCGGTGCTGCCGGTCAGGCCGGCGGTGCGCACGTGCGCGTCGAGATCGGCGACGCGCGACACGCTGCGCTCGCGACGCGCCTGGCCGTTCACGACCGTCGCCACGCCGCATGAATCGTAGCCGCGATACTCGAGGCGACGCAAACCTTCAATCAGAACCGGGACGATGTCCCGTTGCGCGACCGCGCCGACGATGCCACACATGACACGTCACCTCCCTGTTAGTCATCGTGGACCGCACGCACCGTTGCGTCAGCGCGATGCGGTTGCCGTTGCCGCCGCCGTCGTGAATCCGCATCGAGCGGGTATGACGGGGTCGGCCATCCGGCTTTCGAATGCCAGATAAAGCGACTCCTCCAGTACGTTCCAGTGCGCGCCGTGCCGATATGGGCCCGACCGTGCTTTCCAGCAGGCAACCGTGCCCCAATCGTTCATCTTGAGCGCGACCAGCGCGATCAAGCTCCACGGATAGTCCGTGTCGGCGAGTTGCGGCCAGCTCTTGCCGTACTTTCGCATCCACTGCGCATAGATCGTCTCGCTGGATTGTTCGGGTACCTGAATACCGGACAGGAGCGGGAGGATCTGCGCGATCTTCGCCGGATAGAAACTCGTATCGCTGACCTGCTGCGTGCTGGCGCGAAAGCCGGATTCGGCGCCGCGCCAGAAGACCTTCAGGATCGCGGATGCCAGCCGGTCGGCGCGCTGGCTCCACGGCCCCGCATGCGTGTAGTCGGCGCGGCGGACGTAGTACGCCGCGAGGGCCTGGAACGCGCTGTGTACTTCGACGTTGTCCATCAGCAATGCGACGTGCTGCGACGACGAGATCTGATAGACGCCGGAGGGCTTGTCGAGCAGCGTGTCCAGATGCACGCCGGCGCGGTTCAGGCTGAGTTCCCACGCGGCAGGCAAGCCGTCGTGCGGCGCGAAGCGGGCGAGCAGTTCGATCCAGGTCGCCATCATCGCGTCGTCGGTTTCCGCGCCGGCGCATGCGCGGTAGCGGCCGTTCCTCGCGCAGTAGCGATCGAAGCCGCCATCCGGGCGCTGGCGCGGCAGCAACCATGCGATCCACGCGCGTGCAGCCTGACGGGCGTCGAGTTGCGCGTCGGACGCGGCGAGCAGCGCCTTCGCCGCGAAATACGGGTCGATGCCCACGCCGTTCAGGCGCACGGTGATCGCACCGTCGGCGCGTTGGTACAGGTCGTCGAGGCGGAGTTCGGCGGCGCTCGCGTGCAGCGCGAAGCCGCACGCGGCGAGACAGCAGGCGACATGCCACCGGCGACACAGCGCGACGGTGGCCGCGACGCGAGAGCGTCCGGTCGGGCAAAGCGCGGGCCGGTTCATGGTCTTGGGCTCCTGCGCGGCGGTCCAGTGCAATTGTCGCCGGGCGCGGCGTTGGCCGCGTCGCACCCGGCGAGCGTGTCGACGTTGCGGCTCGGTTCACCGTGGCGCGGTTGAACCCGAGGCTGGTAACGCTATTGGCGTTCACGGGCCGGTTCCTTACTTCGGAGCCGGAACCAGGTTCGTGGATCGCGCGTACTTCAACAAGGCACGTCGGCACGGTCGGCGCGCGGGAGCGCTGGTCTTTCGCTCCAGGCGGACGCGTCGCGTTTCCTCCCGGCCTCGTTGCCTGGGCGTCCCCGTTGGTCCGCTGCCGGACGAGTGCTTCGGGGCACACCTGACTGTCATTAAGCAAGGCATGAGCCATCGGCCGCGATGCCGCGCGCAGCAAGGGGCGGGGGGGAGGGCGGGCGCGTGGCGCGAACGAAGGCGGTGAATTTTGATTCATCGAAGAATCAGCGCGCGCAGGCCGAATGCCCGCACTCGATCGACGTCGCAGCCCGCGCGTCGTGCGTCGTGCGAATCGTCTGCCGAACCTGTGCCGCCTTGGCGGCACGACCCTGCACGGCGATGCGCACCGCGTCGTTCGTTGCGTGTGCATCGGCCGGAACGCCGGTGCATTCCAAGAGGCGCGTGCGTTGCATGAGCCGGACTTCGATGCAACACCCTCGTTTCGGACCCGCGTTACACATTCGCAACATTTCCCGCCCGTTGATTCGTGCGACGTGAATGACGTTGCCTGTGGAGTTAATTCCTCGCGCATGACCGTGGCCAGGCGATCGACCGCGCCGCCGGCTGCACAGACAAAAGCGGCGGATCAAGGAAGCGCAACGCGCTTCGACAGATGCGAGAGATCCGATGCGCAATGGACGCTCGACATGAGTTCGGGATTCGTCGGACGACGTTGTCGAAGGGGCCGGGCGATTGTCCCGATGTTTGCCGGTGTCGCGCTTGACCGGCGCTGCGACGCGCGTAGCAGTTGTGAAACATTCCGTCGCGCGCCGCGTGTGCGCAGTGCACGCAGTGCGAACCGGACACGGTCACAGGGCGGCTGGTTTGAATATTGCTGTAGAGGAACAGGCGTGACGAAAAGACGTGGCGCCTGGCCAAGCGAGGAAGGACTCATGACGTGACCGATCAAGCGTAACAGGACGCCGGTAGTACGACGATTCGCGTAGCGTAGACCGTGCGAATCGGGCGGCGCGCTCGCTCCGCGACACCGCAATGTGTCGATCGTGACGAGTACGGAAGGCGCCGCTTGAATTCATGCTTCGCGCCACGAGCAGGGTCATTCAGCGCGAAATGGCTCAACGAGGATAACGATGAAAAAGATTTTGCTTGTGTTCGGGACTCGGCCGGAGGCCATCAAGATGGCGCCGCTGGTGCGTGCATTGAAGGCACGAGCGGATGTCGACGCCAGGGTATGCGTGACCGCGCAGCACCGTGAAATGCTCGATCAGGTGCTGACGCTGTTCGACATCAAGCCCGATTACGATCTCAACGTGATGCGCCAAAGTCAGACGCTGACCGACGTGACGACCGGCATTCTGCAGGCAATCGGCATCGTGTTCGACGAATTGCGTCCGGACGTCGTGCTGGTACACGGCGATACGACGACCACGCTCGCGGTCAGTCTCGCGGCGTTCTACCGCTATTTGCCGGTCGGGCACGTGGAGGCCGGCTTGCGTAGCGGCGACATCTGGTCGCCCTGGCCGGAGGAGTTGAACCGCCGCGTGACCGATGCGGTGTCGTCGTGGCATTTCGCGCCGACCGGTCAGGCCCGCGACAACCTGCTCAGCGAGGGCGTACCGGGCGGGGCGGTCGTGCTGACCGGCAATACCGTGATCGATGCGCTGCACGAGGTCAAGCGCATGCTGGACTGCACTGCGGCGCTGTCGGAGAAGGTCGCCGGACAGTTTCCGTTTCTCGAGCCGTCGCGGCGCGTGGTGCTGATCACCGGGCATCGCCGCGAAAGTTTCGGCGAGCCGTTCCAGAATT
The DNA here is from genome assembly GCF_902833075.1 of Burkholderia sp. BCC0405. Taxonomy (NCBI): domain Bacteria; kingdom Pseudomonadati; phylum Pseudomonadota; class Betaproteobacteria; order Burkholderiales; family Burkholderiaceae; genus Burkholderia; species Burkholderia sp. BCC0405. Next base: position 323,763 of record NZ_CADFEO010000008.1, on the reverse strand, counting down.
TCTGCGACGCGCTACGCACGCTCGCGAACCGCTATCCCGATGCGCAGTTCGTCTATCCGCTGCACATGAATCCGAACGTGCGGAAGCCGGCGCGCGCACGGCTCGGCCACGTGCCGAACATCTACCTGATCGAGCCGCAAGAATATCTGTCGTTCGTATTCCTGATGTCGCGCGCGCATTTCATCATCACCGATTCCGGCGGCATTCAGGAAGAAGGGCCGGCGCTGGGCAAGCCGGTTCTGGTGACGCGCGAGACGACGGAGCGGCCCGAAGCGATCCAGGCCGGTACCGCACGGCTCGTCGGCACCGATCAGGAGCGGATCGTGTGGGAGGCGTCGCGGCTGTTCGACAGCGAGAGCGCGTACGGGGAAATGGCGCGCGCGAGCAATCCATACGGAGACGGTCACGCGAGCGAGAGGATCGTGCATGCGCTGATGCGCAATCCGGGGGCGCCCACGAAGGCGACGAGCTTTTCGATGGGGGCGTCGGAGATGCCGTTCAACGCGCTCACGCTGGGGTTGCAGGCGTTGAGATCGCCGTGAGCGTGGCGGGGCACCCGCATGCCGTGCGAGCGGGATGCCCGGCGCTCGATTCGCACGGCGGCCTGATGAAGCAGGCCACGATCACGATCGAGCGCGTCAAGGACCACAAGAAGACCGGTGTGGACGTGGTCTCGATGTAACGAAACACTGCCGCGAACCGTCGGCGCGTTGGTTCGCGGCAGCGTCGCGCTCCCATCGCTCGCCTGGACCGGCGCGTCGGTCGGCTCCACTCGCATGACAGACGTCATGCGTCATCGATTCCCTTTCAACCTCTCCGCGGTTTGCCTCGCCCGTGCCGATATGCACCGGCGGCGCAAAACTGCCGCACATCAGGTAGAGTTGAAGCCCGGGCCATTCCGCATACGATTCCGGTTCCCCCGAGCGACGTCGAAACCGCCGGGGCCGAACATGGCACGCAGGCGCCGCGATCCGGGGCGCCGTTTCTGGCCGTCCCGACATGGTCGCGTTGCCTGAATGACGGTTGGCATGGAGCAGAATCCGGGCTGGTGCGTGTCCGCTGTCGATCCGGATCGCATGCCCGATTGCCCTCCCCAGCCAGTCGCACCGATAACCACGCATTGACCGCTGGTCCTGCCGGCGGAGCAGTCGACAAGACGGCACGGGCCGGCGCAGCAGCACGCACCCGCTGTCGTTTGAATCCCCACCCGGCACCCGTGGTGCGATGCGGGCGCCTCGACCAGGAGGTGAACGATGATCACGCTGAGCGTCAACGGTAGCGAGCAGCACTTCGACGGCAATCCCGATATGCCGTTGCTCTGGTATCTGCGCGATGTCCTCGGCCACACCGGCACCAAGTTCGGCTGCGGCATGGCACTGTGCGGTGCATGCACCGTGCACCTCGACGGCGTTGCGATCCGGTCGTGCATCACGCCGGTCGCAGCGGCTTCCGGCAAGCGCGTGACGACGATCGAGGGACTGTCGACGGCCCTCGACCATCCGCTGCAGCAGGCCTGGCAGGAACTGAACGTCGCGCAGTGCGGCTACTGCCAGTCCGGGCAGATCATGCAGGCCGCGTCGCTGCTGAAAACGAATCCCCATCCGACCGACGCCGACATCGACGACGCGATGTCCGGGAACATCTGCCGCTGCGGCACCTATACGCGCATTCGCGCGGCCATCCGCCTGGCCGTTCGCCGCGGAGGTGCCGCATGAGTGCGTCCGAACTCTCCGTCCATAACGAAAGCCGCCGTGCGCTGCTGCTCGGCTTCGCATCCGGCGGGCTGCTGCTCGCGTTCGGCGTGCCGTCGCTCGCGCGCGCAGCCGTGCCGGTGCAGCCGCCCGTCAGCGCGAATCCGCAGTATGGCGGCGCGGGGATGCCGCACGGGTTGCGCGACGATCCGCACCTGTTCGTCGCGATCGCGCCGGACGGCACGGTCACCGTGACCTGTATCCGTTCCGAGATGGGGCAGGGCGTGCGCACGAGCGTCGCGCTCGTGGTGGCGGACGAACTGGGCGCGGACTGGGCGCGCGTGAAGGTCGCGCAGGCCGTCGGCGACGAGCCGCGCTATGGCAACCAGAACACCGACGGATCGCGCAGCCTGCGCCAGAGCTTCGCCGCGCTGCGCCGCGCGGGCGCGGCTGCGCGCACGATGCTCGAACAGGCGGCTGCCGCGGTGTGGGGCGTCGATACGCATCAGGTCAAGGCGATGGTGCATGAGGTCGTCGACACGAAGAGCGGGCGCACGCTCGGCTTCGGCGAACTAGCGGCGAAAGCAGCCGCGCTGCCGGCGCCGGATCCGGCAACGGTGGTGCTGAAGGCGCCGGCCGAATTCCGCTATATCGGCAAGGGCGAAACGGCGCTGATCGACGGGCGCGACATCGTCGGCGGTCGCGCGCACTACGGGATCGACACGCGGCTCGACGGCATGCTGTATGCAGTCGTCGCGCGACCGCCGGCCTACGGTGACACGGTTGCGTCGTTCGACGCATCGGCGGCAGAGAAGCTGCCGGGCGTGGTCAAGGTCGTGCAGCTCGCGCCGACACCGCTGCCGTCCGGTTTCCAGCCGCTCGGCGGCGTGGCGGTCGTCGCCCGCGATACGTGGACGGCGATCCAGGCGCGCGCGCAACTGAAGATCGACTGGAAGCGCGGGCCCCACGCGAACTACGATTCGGCCGAGTATCGCAAGACGCTCGAAGCGGCTGCCGCGCAACCGGGCGACGTGATCCGCAACGACGGCGACGCGGCGGCCGCGCTGGCCGGCGCCGCGAAGCGCGTGCGTGCGACGTACTACATCCCGCATCTCGCGCACGCGACGATGGAGCCGCCCGCGGCCGTCGCGCGCGTGGCCGACGGCCGCTGCGAAGTGTGGACCTGCACGCAGGCGCCACAGACCACGCGCGACGAGGTCGCGAAAGCGCTCGGGTTGCCGACGGAGCGCGTGACGGTCAACGTGACGCTGCTCGGCGGCGGTTTCGGCCGCAAGTCGAAGCCCGACTACGTGGTGGAGGCGGCGCTGCTGTCGAAGGCGGCCGGCGCGCCCGTCAAGCTGACGTTCACGCGTGAGGACGACATCGCGCACGACTATTTCCACGCGGTGTCGCTCGAGGCGTTCGATGGCGGGCTCGATGCGTCGGGGAACGTGGTCGCGTGGCAGCATCGCACGGTCGCGCCGTCGATCCAGTCGACGTTCCGGGCCGGCGTCGTACACGAGCAGCCGGGCGAGCTCGCGCAGGGGATTGCCGACCTGCCGTTCGCGATTCCGAACGTGCGGATCGAGAATCCGGCCGCGCAAGCGCATACGCGAATCGGCTGGTTCCGTTCGGTCTACAACATCCCGCATGCGTTCGGCATCCAGAGCTTCGTGTCGGAGCTGGCGCATGCGGCCGGCCGCGACCCGAAGGATTTCCTGCTCGAACTGATCGGTCCCGCGCGGCGATTCGAGCCGCACATCGCGGTGAGGAACGTGAACTACGGCGAGGATCCGGCGCTGTATCCGGTCGATACCGGGCGGCTGCGGCGCGTGGTCGAGACGGTCGCGCGCGGAGCAGGCTGGGGGCGCGCGCTGCCGAAGGGGCACGGGCTCGGGATCGCCGCGCATCGCAGCTTCGTGTCGTACACGGCGGCGGTGTGCGAGGTGCAGGTCGATGCCGACGGCAAGATCACGGTGCCGCGGGTCGACATCGCGATCGACTGCGGGCCGCAGGTCAATCCGGAGCGGGTACGCTCGCAGCTCGAGGGCGCGGTGGTGATGGGGCTCGGGATCGCGCTGCACGGGGAGATCACCTTCAAGGACGGCCATCCGGAGCAGAGCAACTTCAACGGCTTCCAGGTGCTGAGAATGAACGAAGCGCCGCGTGAAATCCGCGTGCATCTCGTCGCGCCGGACGATTTTGCGACGCCGCTCGGCGGCGTGGGCGAGCCGGGTTTGCCGCCCGTCGCGCCGGCGCTGACCAATGCGATCTTCGCGGCGACCGGCACGCGCATTCGCAGCCTGCCGGTCGCCGATCAGCTCGCGAAGCGCCGGGCGGGGTGACACCATCCCCACGCCGGGCCGCATCGTGCGGCCCGGTACGCATCCATCCATGAACAAGGAGTGTCGACGTGGCCTCATCCGATGTCAGCGTGAAGCAGGCAGTTTCCCCCACCGAATGGGATGCGCGAGTCAACCTGGCGGCGGCTTATCGCCTCACCGCGCTGTTCGGCTGGGACGATCTCGTGTTCACCCATATTTCCGCGCGCGTCCCCGGCCCGGAGCACCACTTCCTGATCAACCCGTACGGCATGATGTTCGACGAGATCACGGCATCGTCGCTGGTCAAGGTGGATCTCGACGGACGCAAGGTGTCCGAATCACCCTACGAGATCAACCCGGCCGGCTTCACCATCCACAGCGCGGTGCATGCGGCCCGCGACGACGCGCTGTGCGTGATGCATACGCACTCGATCAACGGCGTCGCCGTGTCGGCGCAGGAAGGCGGCTTGCTGCCGCTGTCGCAGCAGTCGCTCGGCGTGCTGGCGTCGCTCGGTTATCACGACTACGAGGGCATTGCGCTCGACGAGGGCGAGAAGGCGCGCCTCGTGCACGACCTCGGCGCCAACACGCACCTGATGTTGCGCAACCACGGCCTGCTGACCGTTGGCGCGACGCCGGCAGACGCGTTCGTCGCGATGTACTTCTTCGAAGCGGCCTGCATGATCCAGGTCCGTGCGCAGGCGGGCGGCTCGGCGCTGCTGCTGATCGCGCAACCGATTCTCGACGGCATCAAGCAGCAGATCGCCGCGGTGACGCGCGGGATGGGCGCCGGGGCGCTCGTCTGGCCCGGCTTGCTGCGCCGGCTCGATCGGCGCAATCCCGGGTACGCGAACTAGCGCATCTGTCGTTGTCGGTTTAGAACGACCGTGCTAAATTCCCGGCAGCACCTGCAGTCACGGAACCCTTCATTCGGCTGACGAAGCCGGCCCCGGGAGGCAGCACGATGAGCTTGTTGATGTCGCGACGCGATCTCGCGTTCCTGCTGTATGACTGGCTCGACGCGGAAGCGCTCGTCGCGCTGCCACATTACGCCGAGCACAGTCGCGAGACGTTCGACGCGGTGCTCGACACCAGCGAGCGGATTGCCGAAGACCTGTTCGCGCCGCATGCGGCGCGTGGCGATCGCGAGGAGCCGCGGTTCGACGGCGAGCGCGTGACGTTGATCCCGGACGTCGAACCGGCCGTGCGCGCCTTTGCGGACGCCGGGCTGATCGCCGCGGGCCATGACGAAGCGCTCGGCGGCATGCGCTTGCCGAAGCTGGTCGAAGCCGCGTCGTTCCTGTACTTCCAGGCCGCGAACATCGCGACGGCCGCCTATCCGTTCCTGACCGTCGCCAACGCGAACCTGCTCGTCGCGCACGGCAGCCCCGCGCAGATCGACGCGTTCGCGCGCCCGGAACTGGAAGGGCGCTACCTCGGCACCATGTGCCTGTCCGAGCCGCAAGCCGGTTCGTCGCTATCCGACATCGCGACGCGTGCGGATTTCGAAGGCGATTCGCCGCTCGGCCCGCGCTACCGGCTGACCGGCAACAAGATGTGGATCTCGGGCGGCGAGCACGAGCTGACGGAGAACATCGTTCACCTCGTGCTCGCGAAGATTCCCGACGAACATGGCCGGCTGCCGCCCGGCACGCGCGGCATCTCGCTGTTCATCGTGCCCAAGTACCTGCCGGGCAGCGACGGCGCGGCGCAGGGCGAGCACAACGACGTGGTGCTCGCCGGGCTGAACCACAAGATGGGCTACCGCGGCACCACCAACTGCCTGCTGAACTTCGGCGAAGGCACGCGCTATCGCCCGGGAGGGCGGGCAGGTGCGATCGGCTATCTGGTCGGCCAGCCGAACCACGGTCTGGCGTACATGTTCCACATGATGAGCGAGGCGCGCATCGGTGTCGGCGCGGGCGCGGTGGCGCTCGGCTACACGGGTTACCTGCACGCGCTCGACTACGCGCGCAACCGGCCGCAAGGGCGCCCGCTCGGGCCGGCGGGCAAGGATGCCGCCGCGCCGCAGGCGCCGATCGTCGAGCATCCGGACGTGCGGCGCATGCTGCTCGCGCAGAAGGCTTATGTCGAAGGCGGTCTCGCGCTGATCCTGTACTGCGCGAAGCTAGTCGATGAAGCACGCGCGCACGACGACGCGGCCGTGCGCGCCGAGGCCGCGCGCCTGCTCGACATCCTGACGCCGATCGCGAAAAGCTGGCCGTCGCAGTGGTGCCTTGCGGCGAACGACCTCGCGATCCAGGTGCACGGCGGCTATGGCTACACGCGCGATTACGCGGTCGAGCGGCTTTATCGCGACAATCGGCTCAACCCGATTCACGAAGGCACGCACGGGATCCAGGCGCTCGACCTGCTGGGCCGCAAGGTCGCGCAGGACGATGGCGCATTGCTGCGCGCACTGGATGCGCGGATCGGCACGACCATCGAACGTGCGCGCACGCTCGATGCCGGCCTGCGCGAGCACGCCGACGTGCTGGCGCGGCGCTGGGCGCGGCTGGTCGAGGTCACGCGGCAACTCGGCGCGATCGGCGATCCGCAGGTGCGGCTCGCGAATGCGAGCGTCTATCTGGAAGCGTTCGGCCATCTCGTCGTCGCATGGCTGTGGCTCGACGTGACGCTCGCCGCGCACGGGCAAGCCGACGATTTCCACGACGGCAAGCGTGCGGCCGCCCGTTATTTCTTCAAATGGGAAGTGCCGAAAGTGGATGCGCAGCTCGATCTGCTCGCGAGCGTCGATACGACGACGCTCGACATGCGCGACGCGTGGTTCTGATCATTGCTTCATCGACATTCCGGAATGCAGACGATGTCGCGGATGCCGATTCCGTCGGCTGTCGCGTATGCGTCGTGAACCGGTCGTGCGGGCGTGCCCCGCAGGCTGACCCAATGCGCGGCCACGCCGCACAAGGAGAGAGAAGCGCATGAAAGCCCTGTTGTGTACCGCATTCGGCCCGATCGACAGCTTGCGCATCGAGGACGTGGCGACTCCCGAGCCGGCCGCGGGCCAGGTCCGGGTTCAGGTGAAGGCCGCATCGCTCAATTTCCCCGACGCGCTGATCGTCCAGGGGTTGTACCAGGTGAAGCCGGCGCTGCCGTTTTCGCCGGGCGCGGAATTCGCCGGCGTGATCGACGCGGTGGGTGAAGGCGTGACCGCGTGGCGGCCGGGCGATTCGGTGGTTGCGTTCACCGGGCACGGCGGGTTCGCGCAGCAGTGCGTGGCTGACGTGCACCAGATTGCCGCGCTGCCGCCGGGCATGACGTTCGAGCAGGGCGCGGCGCTTGTGCTCGCGTATGGCACGTCGCTGCACGCATTGCAGCAGCGCGCGCGGCTGCAACAGGGCGAGACCTTGCTGGTGCTGGGCGCGGCGGGCGGGGTCGGGCTCGCCGCGATCGAGATCGCGAAGGCGCTCGGCGCGCGCGTGATCGCGGCGGCGTCGAGCGCGGACAAGCTGGCGTTGTGTCGTGAGGCGGGCGCTGACGAGACGATCGACTACGCGACCGAAGACCTGCGCCGCCGTGTGGACGAACTGACCGGCGGGCGCGGTGCGGACGTCGTCTACGATCCGGTGGGCGGCGCCTACAGCGAGGCGGCGTTGCGCGCGACTGCCTGGCGCGGCCGGTTCCTCGTGGTCGGTTTCGCGGCCGGCGAGATACCGAAGATCGCGCTGAACTTGGCGCTGCTCAAGGAGCGCGACATTCTGGGCGTGTTCTGGGGCGATGCCGTGCGCCGCGATCCGAAGCAGCATGTCGCGAACATGCGCTTGCTTGCCGAGTGGTTCGCGGCCGGCAAGGTGCGGCCCGCGATCACCGAGCGTGTGTCACTGGCAGGTGCGGCCGATGCGATCGCGCGGATGGCGAACCGGCAGGTGAAGGGCAAGGTGGTGATTCTGCCGGACGCGTGACGGCTTTGCGCACGCGGCGTGCCGGTGGACGCCGCGTGGTTGTGGCGCAGTGCTCGCGCGTGTCAGGCAACCCTTCTTCAATGACCCGCCGGCACGCGGGTCCAGCGCTCTTCGCGCGCAAACCGCTCGAGTATGCCGGCACGCGTCATCGGGCCTGTGCCGTGCGTGTTCGAATCGCCGTGGCAGAGCACGGTTTTCTGCGTCATCGTCCTTTCCTCCGTCAGCCGGTCAGTCTTTCGGCGAGCGCAGCACGTCGAGCGCCTGCTGCGAGAACTCGACCCAGAACCGCTCGTTCGCGATGCCGGCCTGCAGCACCAGGTGCTGAAGACGCTTCGTGCGCGAATCGGTGTCTTCCGGGAAATCGCGCGCCTCGATCTGCAGATACAGGTCGAGCTTCTCCTGGTGCAGCGCGATGCGCCGCCTGATTTCGTCTTCGAGGCCGGCCGGGCCGAGCACCGCTTCCGCGCGCAGACGCACCATCAGCGCTTCGCGCAGCGGCGTCGGATCCTCCTGTTCGGCGATCCAGCGCCGCAACTCCTTCTTGCCGGCCGGCAGGATCCGGTACGTGCGCTTGCGGCCGCGCCCCGATTCGGCCGGCAGCGATTCGATCCAGCCCGTTTCTTCGAGGCGCCCCAGCTCGCGATAGATCTGCTGGTGCGTCGCCTGCCAGAAATAGCCGATCGAGCGATCGAAGCGGTCGGCGAGTTCGGAGCCCGAACCGGGGCGTTCGGCGAGGGCGGTGAGGAGTGCGTGGGGCAGGGACATGTCGGGTCGGAGGAGGCCGCAGAATGAACCGCATCTTGCCATATCGGGATCACGGTACAAGATGACGGATGCGTTTATGCAACGGGTTGCATAAACAAAAGCGGTCGACTAACATTTGTGCAACTTGTTGCATAAAAATGGGAAGCCCCCGATGACACAGCGCTATCCGCATCTGACGACCCCGCTCGAGCTCGGCTTCACGTCGCTCAGGAACCGTGTACTGATGGGGTCGATGCACGTGGGCCTCGAGGAAGCGCCGAACGGCTTCGAGCGGATGGCGGCGTTCTATGCGGAGCGCGCGCGCGGCGAGGCCGGCCTGATCGTGACGGGCGGATTCGCGCCGAACGAACGGGGCCGTCCGGCGCCGGGCGGCGCGATGCTGACGACCGAAGCGGAGGCCGAGCGCCATCGTGTCGTGACGCACGCGGTGCACGCGGAGGGCGGCAAGATCGCGCTGCAGATCCTGCACTTCGGGCGCTATGCGTATCACCCGGCGCTCGCCGCACCGAGCGCGCTGAAGGCGCCGATCAACCCGTTCACGCCACATGCGCTGAGCAGCGACGAAGTCGACGAGACGATCGCCGATTTCGTGCGATGCGCGGCGCTCGCGCAGCATGCGGGTTACGACGGCGTCGAGATCATGGGGTCGGAGGGCTACCTGATCAACGAATTCATCGCCGCTCGCACGAACCACCGCGACGACGCATGGGGCGGTGCCTACGAGAACCGTATCCGTTTCCCGGTCGAGATCGTGCGGCGCGTGCGCGAGCGGGTCGGCACGAACTTCATCCTGATCTACCGGCTGTCGATGCTCGATCTCGTCGAAGGCGGCTCGACGCTCGACGAAGTGATCCGGCTCGCGCAGGCGATCGAAGCGGCCGGGGCAACGATCATCAATACGGGTATCGGCTGGCACGAGGCGCGCATTCCGACCATCGCGACGAAGGTGCCGCGCGCCGCTTACGCATGGGTCACGCGGCAGTTGATGGGCAAGGTCGGCATCCCGCTCGTCGCGACCAACCGGATCAACACGCCGGAAGTCGCGGAGCAGCTGCTGGCCGACGGTTATTGCGACATGGTGTCGATGGCGCGGCCGTTGCTCGCCGATGCCGAATTCGTCCGCAAGGCGCGGGAAGGGCGCGCGGACGAAATCAACACGTGCATCGGCTGCAACCAGGCCTGCCTCGACCATACGTTCAGCGGCAGGATCACGTCGTGCCTCGTGAATCCGCGCGCGTGCCATGAAACCGAGCTCGTGATTCGCCCCGCGCAGCAGCGCAAGCGGATCGCCGTGGTCGGCGCCGGGCCGGCGGGCCTCGGCTTCGCGGTGACCGCGGCCGAGCGCGGTCATGCGGTGACGCTGTACGAAGCCGGCGCCGAGATCGGCGGCCAGTTCAACATCGCGAAGAAGGTGCCCGGCAAGGAAGAGTTCAACGAGACGCTGCGCTATTTCCGCCGCCAGATCGCACTGCGCGGCGTGACGCTCCACGTCAATACGCGGGCGACCGCCGAGATGCTGCTGCAAGGCGAATTCGACGAAATCGTGATCGCGACGGGCATCGTGCCGCGCACGCCGCCGATCGATGGCGTCGGGCATGCGAAGACGCTCGGCTACCTCGACGTGTTGCGCGACGACAAGGCCGTGGGCCGCAGCGTCGCGATCGTCGGCGCCGGCGGCATCGGCTTCGACATTGCGGAATATCTCGTTCATCGCGAAGACGGTGAACAGGGCGGCCCGGACCGCTTCTTCGCCGAGTGGGGTGTCGATCCGTCGTATGCGAACGCAGGCGGCTTGCGCCGTGCGCAGCCCGAACCGGCGGCGCGACACATCCATCTGCTGCAGCGCAAGGCGTCGAAGGTCGGCGACGGGCTCGGCAAGACCACCGGATGGATCCACCGCACGGCGCTGAAGGCGCGCGGTGTCGGGATGTCGTCGGCGGTGACCTACGGCCGGATCGACGACGAGGGATTCCACGTGACGATCGACGGCGTCGAACAGACGCTGCCGGTGGACAACGTCGTGATCTGCGCGGGACAGGAACCGTTGCGCGAACTGGCGGCGCAACTGGAGGCGGCCGGGCGCAAGGTGCACGTGATCGGCGGCGCGTACGACGCGGCCGAACTCGATGCGAAGCGCGCGATTCACCAGGGTACGACGCTTGCCGCCGCCCTCTGAGGCTTGAGACTGATTCGCTTTTTTCCGCCCGACGATATTGGAGTCTTCGATGACGAACGCACCGCTGCATCTTCAACCCGCTGTCGCGCAATCGCTCGACAAGTGGCATGCGATGATCGAACGCAAGGATTTTGGCGCACTGGAATCGATCGTCCATCCGGACGCCGTGTTCCGTTCGCCGATGGCGTTCAAGCCCTACGGGCCGGCGCCCGCGCTGTTGCTGGCGCTGCGCACGGTCATCACGATCCTCGAGGATTTCACCTATCACCGGCAGTTCGTTACCGGCGACGGCAAGAGCGTGGTGCTGGAATTCAGCGCGGCCGTCGGCGACAAGGCGCTGACGGGGATCGACATGATCCGTTTCGACGACGAAGGGCGAATCGTCGAATTCGAGGTCATGATCCGGCCGTTCAACGCGCTGCAGGCGCTGGGCGCGGAAATGGGCGCGCGGCTCGGGCAGCAGTTGCCGACGTTCAAGATCGGCGGCTGAGCGTCGCATCGCCGGACGGCACGTCGACGAGCACGCGCATGGCGCGCGTGCTTGCGCGGATCGTCCTCGTTGACGACCTGCCCGAGACGTGGCGGATCATGCGGCGCGCGCCGCAGGATTGAGCACGAAGTCGTAGTCGAGCGTGTAGAACGGCGTGTCCATGCGCGATCCGTCCGGCGCGATGCCGGGCGCGTGCCGGACCCAGTCGGCAATGAGCGTCGACCGTACGCCGAACACCGCATCGGAGTCGAGATAGCGGTCGCCGTCGCGGAACACGTGCGTGATCAGCGTTTCGTAGCCGCGCGCCTCGATCATGAAGTGCAGGTGCGCGGGGCGCCACGGATGACGGCCGAGCGCGTCGAGCATCGCGCCGACGGGGCCGTCGTGCGGAATCGGATACGGCTCGGCGAGGATCGAGCGGAATGCGTAACGGCCGTCGGCGCCGGTGCGCAGCCGGCCGCGCGCGCGGTGCGTGACCGAGCCGTCGTCGGCCGGCAGCTGCACGTCGTAGTGCCCGTCCTCGTCGGCTTGCCAGACTTCCAGCGACGCGTGCGCGATCGGCATGCCGTCGATGCCGCGCACGTGGCCCGACACGAAACAGGGTTCGCCGCATGCGCCGTTCGCGATGTCGTCGAACATACCGAAGTCGCGGCTGCCTTCGACGTAGAACGGGCCGAATACGGTCGCTTCGGTACAGCCAGCCGGCTTCGCGTGATTCTGCGCGGTGACGAGGGTCGACAGCCCGAGCACGTCGGAAAGCAGGATGAACTCCTGACGCTTGTCGTCGGTGATGTGGCCGACGGCGGTCAGGAAGCCGATCGCGGCTTGCCATTCGGCCTCGGTGAGCTTCGTCTCCCGCGCAAACGAATGCAGGTGCTGGACGAGGCTGGTCATGACCGTGCGCAACCGCTCGTCGCGACAGCCGGCGAGCGACGCGATCACCGCCTGCGTAATGGTGTCTTCGTCGAGATTGCGCATAGGGGGTGTCTCCTGATGTCGTTGGATGGCGCGCAGACGTAACATTAATTCTTCCTTGAATCGTAAAAAAGAGGGTGGGGAGGAGTTTTGTTCTCCGCCAGGTGGAAGAATCGAACCCATGGACAAGTGGACGCAGATCGAATTTTTCGTGCAGGTCGCCGAGCTGGGCAGCCTGTCGAAGGCCGCCGAGCGGCTCGGGATGTCGAGCGCGGCGGCGAGCCGCTGCCTGAACGCGCTGGAGGAACGGCTCGGGGCGCGGCTCGTCGAGCGCACCACGCGGCGCCTGTGGCTGACCGACGCCGGGCATGAATATCACCGGCGCTGCGTCGCGATCCTGATGGAACTGTCGGAGGCCGATGCGGCGGTCAACGAAGCGAGCGTCAACCCGGCCGGCACGCTGCGCGTGACCGCGTCGGTATCGTTCGCGTCGATCTATCTCGCACCCGCATTGCCGGAGTTTCACCGGCGCTACCCGAACCTGAACGTGCAGATCGTCGCGGCGAACCGCTATCCGGATTTCATCGAGGCCGGCATCGACGTGGCGATCCGCACGCGCGAGCATGAAGCGGATTCGGGCATCACCGTGCGCAAGCTCGCCGAGACGCGGCGCGTGCTGGCCGCGTCGCCCGGGTATCTGGCGAAGCACGGCGCGCCGGAGACGCCCGATGCGCTGGGCGACCACCGGCTGCTGGTCTACAACCTCGCGAACGACCCGTACGTCCTGCATTTCCGCCACGGCGCGAAGAAGCGGTCGGTCACGATCAAGAGCGTACTCGATGCGAACGAAGGGCAGGTGATCCGCGCCGCGGCGCTTGCCGGGCTCGGCATCCTGATCCAGCCGCTCTACATCATTCACGACGATATCGTCGCGGGGAAGCTGGTGCCGGTGCTCACCGACTGGCAACTGCCGCTGCTCACCGTCAACATCGCGTACCAGAGTCGCCGTCACCAGCCGGCGAAGATCCGCGTCTTCACCGAGTTCCTGATCGAGCGGTTCGAACGTCTCGGGCTCGCGCGCAAATGGAAGGAAGTCGGCCGCTGAGCGCAGGCAGGTGCTGCACCGTTGTGCATTTCTCCATGTCACGAAGAACGGATCCCCCGAGCGTCGTCTGTTGCGCCGCTGTCGTGCGCTTGACATGGCGTCTCCCCGGGCCTGCGATGCCCGGCTGGCGGTGACACGATAGCAATCCGCTCAGGAAACGGCATGAAATTCGCATTGCGACGGATGTCGTTGGCATTCCTGATCGCCTGGGACATTCAGGTTCCGGCGCCGGCGACGGAGAACGGGCAGATCCGCTATCCGTTCGGCGTCGACACGGTGCCGAACGGGCGGCTTTCGCCGCCCGGCAACACGCGGTACTTCAACGACACGCCGTACTCGGCATCGAACCGGTTTGCCGGGCGGATGGCGGTAGCGCGACACCCGTCGGCAGGGCGGTTGGCTCAACCTGACAAATTCCCGACGAATCGGGTTGATATTTTGTATCATCTGACGTTTTGCGTTGCCGCCCGCCCGGGCTACCCGGTGCGGCCGCGCGCGGCGACTCCATCCGAAGATCGATACGACGTGACGAACACCAGATTCAACCCGGCGCGCGGGGAGCGGCACGCTGCCGCGCCGCGCCGGCAGGCTCGCGCTTGGCGCGCACGCGGCTGCACGACCCTGCTGGGTTGCGCGATGGCGACCTCCGGCGCGATGGCCGGCGAAGCGGCCGCACCCGCACCGGACGAGCGGCATGCGCTGCCGGCGATCAACGTCAGCGCGCAAGCCGCACCGGCCGACCCGCTGACGCAGCCGCTCGAGACGGGCTCGCGGCTCGGGCTCGCGAGCCTCGACACGCCCGCGAGCGTCGAGACGGTCACGGCCGCCACGATCGACGCGCGCGGCGATCGCACGGTGCTCGACGCGGTGACGCGCACCGCGGGGTTCTCGAGCGCGATGGCGCCCGGCAACGGCGGCACCGCATTGAGCGTGCGAGGCTTCAGCGGGCAGGAATCGGTGATGACGCTGCTGGACGGCGTGCGGCTGATGCCGGCCGCCGGCACGATCACGTTCCCGTTCGATACGTGGTCGGTCGAGCGTATCGAGGTGCTGCGCGGCCCGGCATCGGTGCTGTACGGCGAAGGGGCGATCGGCGGTGTCGTGAACGTCGTGCCGAAGCGGCCGCAGCGCATGCGCGAGACCACGCTGCAGGTCGGTGTGGGCCCCGACGGCGCGAAGCGCGTCGCGTTCGATACGACGGGTGCGCTCGGCTCGCAGCTGTCGTATCGCTTCTATGCGAGCGATGCGCGCGCGAACGGTCTCGCCGAGCGGGCCGATGCGCATACGACGGCCGTTGGCGGCGCGCTGAAGTTCGACGTGAGCCCGAAGCTCACGCTGACGCTCGACTTCGACTACGGCCGCCAGATGCCGGCGACCTACTATGGCGTGCCGGCGCCAAACGGCGTGCTCGATCCGTCGCTGCGCAAGCTCAACTACAACGTCGCCGATGCGACGATGTCCTACTACGACCAGTGGACGCGCCTGTCGGCCCGCTACCGGCCGACGGCCGGCGTGACGATCGACAACCAGCTTTACTACCTGACGTCGAATCGCCACTGGCGCAATGCCGAATCGTATGCGCTCGATGCCGCGACGGGTCTCGTCACGCGGGGCGACTATCTCGACATCGGCCACCATCAGCGGCAGATCGGCGACCGGCTGAGCGCGCGCTTCGACAGCACGCTGTTCGGCCGTGCGAACCGCTTCGTCGTCGGCACGGAATTCAGCCAGATCACGTTCAGCGGCACCAACAATTCGCCGTATGGCGGTGAATCCACGGTGCCCGCGCACGGCTTCGATCCCGGCGTGTTCACGAGCCCCGACCCGACGGTGCCGCAGTTCAGCACGCGGGCGCGGCAGGCCGCGGTGTTCGCCGAGAACCGGCTCGAAGTGCTGCCGCGGCTTGCGTGGGTGAGCGGCCTGCGCTACGACCACATCGCGTTCAGTCGCGAGCAGGCGGCGACCGGAGCGGGCTTCGACAAGCGTTTCGCGAATGTCGGCTGGCGCACGGGCTTCGTGTTCGACGTTGCGCCGACGCTCAGCGCGTATGCGCAGTACACGACGGGCGCGGAGGGCCTCGGCTCGCTCGTGACGCTGTCCGCGTCGCAGGCAAGCTACCGGCTCGCGACCGGCGAGCAGTGGGAGGCCGGGCTCAAGCAGACGCTGCTCGACGGCCGCGCATACTGGACGTTCGCCGTGTACGACATCACGAAGCGCAACCTGCTGAGTACCGATCCGTTCAATCCGGCGCTACGCCAGCAGGTCGGCCGGCAATCGTCGCGCGGCATCGAGCTGACGGGCGGCGCGCGGCTGCCGCACGGCTGGACGGTCGATGCGAACGTCGCGCTGCTGCGTGCACGCTACGACGCGTTCAACCAGACGACCGGCGGCGCAACGGTGTCGCGGGCCGGCAACGCGCCGGCCAACGTGCCGCAGCAGACCGCGAACCTCTGGCTCGGCTGGGCGTTTGCCGAGCGCTGGCAGGCGAATGCGGGCGTGCGCTATGTCGGCGCGACGTACGGCGACGACGCGAACCGCGTGCAGGTGCCGTCCTACACGGTGTTCGATGCATCGCTGCGCTGGCAGCCGACGTCGCGCACCGAGCTGGCGTTGTACCTGCGCAATCTCGCGAACCGCACGTATGCGGTGACGACGTCGAACGGCGGCGAGCAATGGCTGCTCGGCCCGTCGCGGTCGGCGGAGCTCGTCGCGACGATGCGCTTCTGATGCGGCGCGACGAGCCTCCCGTGGCGCACATGCTCGATATCGAGCGCGTGAGCTGGTCTCCCGGCGGCGCGGTCACCGTGCTCGATTCGGTGACGCTGAGCGTGGCCGAAGGCGAGTTCGTCGGGCTGGTCGGCCCGAACGGCAGCGGCAAGACGAGCCTGCTGCGCTGCGTGTTCCGTTACGCGCGGCCCGATGCCGGCCGCGTCGCGTTCGATGCGCAGGACGTGTGGCGCATGCGGCCGCGCGCGGTCGCGCAGCGCATCGCGGTGCTGCAGCAGGAGACGCCGGACGATTTCGGGCTGACGGTCGACGAACTGGTCGGCATGGGGCGCACGCCGCACCTGCGGCCGTTCGATGCGGAGACGGCGGACGATTGCCGGATCGTCGAATCCGCATTGCGCGACGTCGGCCTCGTCGAGCGCCGTGCGCAACGCTTCGCGTCGCTGTCGGGTGGCGAGAAGCAGCGCGCGCTGCTGGCCCGCGCGCTCGCGCAGCAGCCTGAATTGCTGCTGCTCGACGAGCCGACCAACCATCTCGACCTGCGCCATCAGCTCGAACTGCTCGCGCGCGTGCGACGCCTCGGCATCGCGACGCTCGCCACGATTCACGACCTCAATCTCGCGGCCGCGTATTGCGACCGGCTCCACGTGCTCGCGCACGGCAGGGTCGTCGCATCGGGCGTGCCGGCCGACGTGCTGACCGAAGCGCTGCTGCGCGACGTGTTCGGCGTCGCCGCGCTCGTCGATCGCCATCCCGTCACGGGCCGGCCGCGCATCACGCCGCTTCATCCGGAATGACCGCCATGCCGTTTCCTGTCTTGTCCTCCGCTTTGTCATCCCTGTCCCGTCGGCTGGTTGCCGCGACCGTGCTCGGCTGCGCGGCCGCTCATGCGGGGGCCTATCCCGTCACCGTGCGCAGTTGCGATCGCGACGTGACGTTCGAGCGTGCGCCGACGCGTGCGGTGAGCAACGACGTGAACCTGACCGAGATGATGCTCGTGCTCGGCCTGAAGGACCGGCTCGTCGGCTACACCGGGATCGGCGGCTGGAAGACAGGCACCGCGCGCGTGCGCGATGCGCTGCGCGGCGTGCCCGAACTGGCAAGCCAGTATCCGTCGCTCGAGGTGCTGGCGGCCGCGCGCGCCGACTTCTATCTCGCGGGCTGGAACTACGGGATGCATGTCGGCGGCCCGGTGACGCCCGCGACGCTCGCGCCATTCGGCATCCGTACCTACGAGCTGACCGAATCGTGCTCGCACGTGATGAAACAGTCGGCGGCCTCGTTCGACGACGTGTTCCGCGACCTGAACAATCTCGGCCGGATCTTCGGTGTCGACGCGCGCGCCGCGCAGGTCGTCGCCGCGATGCGCGCGCGTCTCGCGGCGGTGTCGCGTACGATCGGGCGCCCGCAGCCGCTGCGCGTGTTCGTGTACGACAGCGGCACCGACAAGCCGATGACGGCCGGCGCTCTCGCGATGCCGACCGCGCTGCTGGCCGCGGCGGGCGCGCGCAACGTGATGGACGACCTGCCGCGCAGCTGGACGCAGGTGAGCTGGGAGAGCGTGGTCGCGCGCGATCCGCAGGTGATCGTGATCGTCGACTATTCGGCCGTGACGGCCGCGCAGAAGCAGCAGTTCCTGCTGAGCCAGCCGTCGCTCGCTCGCGTGGCTGCGATCCGCGACCGGCGCTTCGTCGTGATTCCTTACGACGCGGCGACGCCGGGCCCCGAGAACGTCGCGGCCGTCGAGACGTTGGCGCGCGCGTTGTATCCGGCCGCGTTCGCCGGGCCGGCGCGATGAGCGTGCGCGTGCCTGCATCGCGGCCCCACATGCGCGTGGTGCTGCCGGCGCTGGCGCTGCTGCTGGTCGTGTCGATCGTCGGGTCGGCCGCGTTCGGCCCGGCGCCGATTGCGATGCCGGCTGCGGTGCGGATCGTCGCCACGCACATCGTGTCGGCGTTCGGCGAGACCGGCGCGTTCGCGGCGGGGGCGGGCGACGACAGCATCGTCTGGCTGATCCGGATGCCGCGCGCGCTGCTGGCCGCGATCGTCGGCGCGACGCTGGCCGCGGTCGGCGTGGCGCTGCAGGCCGCGACCGCGAACCGCCTGGCCGATCCGCACCTGCTCGGCGTGAGCGCGGGCGCGATGCTCGGCGCCGTCGCGGTCACCGTGATGGCCGGTGCGGCATTCGGCCCGTTCACGCTGTCGGCTGCCGCGTTCGCGGGCGCGCTCGCGGCGACCGCTTGCGTCGTTGCGCTTGCTTACCGGCGTGGCCGGCTCGAATCGGACCGGCTGCTGCTCGCCGGCGTATCCGTGTCGTTCATGATGGCGGCGTTCGGCAACCTGCTGCTGTATCTCGGCGACCAGCGCGCAGCGTCGTCGGTGCTGTTCTGGATGCTCGGCGGCGTCGGGCTCGCGCGCTGGGATCTGTTGCCGGTGCCGGCCGTATGCGCGGCGCTTGCCGGCGGCGCGTTGTACGCGCGCCGGCGCGAACTGAATGCGCTGATGTCGGGCGATGCTGCCGCGGCTGCGCTCGGCGTGCCGAGCGCGCGGATGCGGCGCGAGGTGTTCGTCGTCGCGTCGTTCGCGACCGGCGCGATGGTGGCGGTGAGCGGGGCGATCGGCTTCGTCGGGCTCGTGACGCCGCATCTGTGCCGTCGCGTCGTCGGCGCCGAGCACGGCAGGCTGCTGCCGGTGGCCGCGCTGACCGGTGCGATTCTGCTCGTATGGGCCGATGTGGCCGCTCGCACGCTCGCGGCGCCGGAGGATCTGCCGATCGGAATCGTGACCGCGATGTTCGGCAGCCTGTTCTTCGTCGCGCTGCTGCGCCGCCGCTGAGCGGCGCGCACGCCCCGGCGGCAGGCGGTCAGGCGAAGGCGGCCGGGGCGCCTGCCGCGCGCTTCATTGCCGCGGGATGGCCATGCCGGCGCTGCCGCCGAACGCGTCGGTACGCGCGAGGGTGTCCGGCAAATCGAGCAGATTGGCCGGCAGCGCCAGCGCGGGCAGTGTGATCACGAAGCGTGCGCCGCCAAGCGGCGAATCCTCGAGCCGCACGTCGCCCCCATGCACCAGCGCGACGCGCCGCACGATCGCGAGCCCGAGCCCGAAGCCGCCGGTCTGCCGGTCGCGGCTGGAGTCGAGCCGCTGGAACGGCTCGAATACGCGGGCGCGTTCGGCGGCCGGAATACCGGGGCCATCGTCGTCGACGCTCAGCACGAGCGCGCCGGACGCGTTGCGCTCGGCGGCGAGCAGCACCGTGCGCGATGCGTAGCGCGCGCCGTTGCGGATCAGGTTCAGCAACGCGCGGGCGACCAGCTTCGGGTCGCACACGTGGGTCGCGGGCGCGCCGAGCGCCGACACGTCGAGCGTGATGCCGCGATCGACGATGTCGTTCGCGACGTTGCCGGCGACGCTGTCGAGCAGCGCATCGACGACGACTTCCATCGGCGCGAGCTGGCTCGCGCCCTGTTCGAGCCGGCCGATCGTCAGCAGCTCGGTCACGAGTTCGTCGAGCTCGCGCACATCGCGCCGCAGCGCGTCGCGGCGTTCGCGCATGCGGCCTGTCTCGTCGGGCTCCGCGAGCAGCGCGAGCCCGAATTCGAGCCGCGCGAGCGGCGTCTTCAGTTCGTGCGAGATGCCGTGCATCATTTCGCGCTGCTGCTTGATCGACGCTTCGATGCGTTCGGCCATGTCGTTGAACTGCTGCGACAGCTCGTAGATGTTCGACCGGCCCGACAGCTTCACGCGCGTCGACAGGTTGCCCGCGCCGAACGCGCGCGCGGCTTCCTGCAGCCGGCGCAGGTCGCGCCAGTGATACGAGGTCCACAGCGCGACGGCGAACAGCGCCGCGAACGCGATCACCAGGTACGCATAGATCTTGATGTCGAGGTCGGCGGGCTCGATCGGGCGCGCATGGAGCACGGAGCCGTCCGCGAGCGGCATGTAGTAGTTCCTGCTGTCGTAGCTGATTGCGATCTTGCCGGCGTCGAGGTCGCGCAGCGGCGCGCCGCTCAGTTGCGCACGGGCGTCGGCCATCGTCACGAAACCGAATCGTTCGTTGCCGTGTTGCGCGAGTTCGCGCAGCGCGAGCATGCGCTGCGCGCCCGGATGGCGTTCGAGGTAGTCGTTCAGCACGAACGCGTAGGTGGTCAGCGAATCGCGCTGCGCCTGTGCCGCGCGCTCGTAGAAAATCCTGTCGAACGAGAGTTGGATGAACACGATCGAGGCGGCGCCGCACAGGATCACGATGAGGTACAGCTTGATCAGCGGGCGCAGCATTTACTCGTCCCAGGCGGAAGGGCTGAACAGGTAGCCGCGGCCCCAGATCGTCTTGATCCGGTGCGGCTCCGACGACGCATCCTCGAAGCGGCGGCGCAGCTTCGAGATGCCGGAATCGACCGAGCGGTCGAGTCCGTCGAACTCGATCCCGCGCAGCTGCTTCAGGATGTCGTCGCGGCTCAGCACGGTGCCGGCCGCGCGCGCGAGGATCAGCAGCAGGTTGAATTCGGTGGTCTTCAGGTCGACCGGCTCGCCGCGCCACGTGACCGTCCGGTTCGGCGGCGAAATCGTCAGCTCGCCGAACACGAGGGCTTGCGGCTCGGCGGCGGCCGGTTCCGGCGCGGCGGGCTGCGCACGGCGCAACAGCGCGCGGGCGCGCGCGACCAGCACGCGCGGCTCGATCGGCTTCGTCACGTAGTCGTCGGCGCCGGTCTCGAGGCCCGCAACCTGGTCGTAGACATCGGCGCGCGCGGTGAGAATCAGCACCGGGATGTTGGTGAACGCGCGAATGCGCCGGCAGACTTCCATCCCGTCGAGATTCGGCAGCATCAGGTCGAGTATCACCAGCGCCGGCCGGTGCTCGCGTACCGCGGCGACGGCGAGATCGCCGCGCCGCACGACCGTCACCGCGAATTCGTAGCCGTCGAGGTATTCGCGCACGAGCTGCGCGAGGCGGTCGTCGTCCTCGATCAGCAGCACACGGTATTTGAGCGGATTGTCGTTCTTCATGGTCTCCTCGGAATGCGCGCGTCGTCTTCCACCCCTGCACGCGGGCGCGCGGCACGCGAATTCTATCCGGCGTTCCGACGGCCGGGGCGGCCGTACGACAATCAGGAACAATCGAACACATTTGCGCACAGATTCACCGCAGATTCCGGACAGTCCCGGCGCGCGGCGATCCCTAGACTGCGGGCTCCGTCACTCTTATTTCAATATTGTGCGCCCATCTCTCCGCTCCTTGCGCTATTGCATGCCGCTTGCCGGCCTGACCCTTGCCGCCGTCGCCCACGCCGAAAACCAGTATGCGATATCGCTCGGCGGCGGATTCGCCCCGCGCTACCAGGGGAGCAACCAGTATCGCGGCGTGGTCGCGCCGTCGTTTTCCGCGATGTTCGGCAACGGCTTCTTCATTGACGGCACGCAGGGCGCCGGCTACCGGCTGGACTTGCCGCACGGCGCGTTCGTGTCGGCGGCGTTGGGCTACGACGCGGGCCGCGCCGACGAAAACCGCTTCGACCTGCCGGGTTCGAACCACCTGAAGGGGATGGGGCGGGTTCCGGGTTCGGTGCTCGTCGGCTTGCGTGCCGGCGTGAAGCTGCTGGACGGCGGCGAACTGACCGTCGCGATCGACGCGCCGGTCACGCATGCGTCGCGCGGCCTGTCCGGGCATGTCGACCTCGCGGTGCCGGTGTTCACGGCCGCGCGGCACACGATCGTCGTGACGGGCAGCGTGCATGCCGGCACGGGCCGCTACATGCAGACGTTCTACGGCGTGACCGACGCGCAGTCGATGACGAGCGGGTTCCGGCCGTATTCGACGAGCGGCGGGGTCGACAGCGCGACGCTGTCGCTTGCGTGGAACTGGGATCTGTCGCGGCACTGGGCGGTGCGCGCGACCGGCGGCATGACGCGGCTGCTGGGGCGCTATGGGGACAGCCCGATCGTCCAGACGCGCAGCAACTACTACGGCATGGCCGGCGTGACGTACAAGTTCTGAGCCGGTTGTCGACGGTGGCCCCGAGCGCCGCGTTGCATCGGCAGGCATGGGACGGCGAGATCGAGCCATGGCGCTGCGCGATGCGTGGGCGCCGCGCCGTGGCGGCCGACCGCCTGCGGTAACATGCAGGCGGCTGTGGCTGTGGCTGTGGCTGTGGCTTTGTGCCGGGCCCGAGGCTCCGCTAGCCGAACCGGCGCAGCCGGCGCGCACGAGGTCGCGGTTGGCCGGCCGGCATCCGCCGGAACACGGCTGGCGATGCGCGCAAACCAATCATGTATGCAACGCCCGGCGGGCGAGGCGCGTCGCACCTGTTTCGCCGGGCGCGCAAGGGAGAAACCGATGAAGAAGACGATCGCGATGATGATGGCGCTGGTTGCGGGCGCAACGTTTGCGGGATGCACGGACATGAAAACGAAGAATGCGACCGCGGGCGGCATGATGATGAACGGCGAGCCGGCAGTCACGTCGCAGGCATGCAAGGCGGACGCGGGGCCGGACGACGCGCTGGTCGGCAAGGCCGAGGCCGACGCGGCCGCGCTGCTCGACGGTTGCCCGTGGCGCGTGCTCGAGCGCGACGGCAAATCGTTGCCGGGCACGATGGATTACCGGCAGGAACGCCGCAATCTCGGCATTCGCGACGGCAAGGTGATCTGGGTGCGGCGCGGGTGAGGCGTTGGGCCGGCGGTGGCGTGCCTGCGGGTACGCGAGTGAATTGGCGGCATGCGTGCGGTGCCCGGCATTGCCGTGTTGTCGACGCAGTCCAGGGCAGGCGATCGACGCGACGATTCCGCAGGGGAATCGTCACGTCGCGCTATCTGCGCGCGTATTTCAGGAAGAACGGCGCGGCAGCCCTGCAATGGGTGGGCGACCTGAACCCGTCCAAGTTGCCGCCGATCGTGGAGAAACGATCGCCGCGCGACACGTGGGGCCGGCGGTGCGCTACTTCGAGATGTACCACAGCGCATCCGCGCTGGCGCGCGAAGGCTGAGCGGCTGCGGCCGGCACTTGGGCCGGCGCGGGCGGCGGCGTGTTCGACGTGATGGCCGTCGGCAGCGTGGCCGGAATGTTCGCGGTCGACGGCGAGGCCGCCGTGGTTCCCGACGTCGAAGGCGTATTCACGTACCACAGCGCATCGGCCGACGCCGTGCGTTTTGAGGCGGTTGCCGCGGGACCGGCTGCCGTATTCGCCGCCGTATTCGCCGACTTTTTCGAGCCCGCGGCCGCAGCCGTCGCCGGGCCCGCCGTACCTGCCTGCGCCGTCATGCCGGCATCATTGCCCGCGCTACGCTGCGCACGCGCCTCGAACGGCCCGAGCTGGAAGATCAACGTTTGCGCGGGACGCGTCAGGACGGCATACGGAAACTGCAGCTCCCACGACATCAGCACGCGGCCGGACGACGTCTCGGTGAAGATCGCCGGCACGTGTTTCATGTCGCTGAACTGCACATACACCCGCGCGCCATCGTCGAAGACCTGGGTCGGCTTCGCCTGGTCGGCGCCCGTGACCGTCCATCCGAAGTTGTACGAGCCGGCCGGGCCGGCGGGGCCGCCCTGCGGCGGCGGGGGCGGCGGGGCCGACGAGATCGTGCGCGGACGCGTGACGGGCGGCGCCGACACGCTCAGGCTCGCGAACGGGTTGTACGCCTGGGCCTGTTGCGGCGGCGTAAAGGACGGTGGAAGGATAGGCATGGGAGTATCCGGCGAATCCGCCATGGTGCGGATTGCATCATAGACCTTGCGTGCATACGCGAGGCGCTTGTCGGGCGATGCGGAGTTGTACGCGCCGATCGCGTTCCAGTTGGCGCCGAGCTGGCGAATGTTCTGCGACAGGATCCACGCGCCGACATACGCGTTCGTGCAAGCATCGAACAGGCTCTCCCGCGTGATGCCTTCGCGCGCGAGCGTCGGCAGCCAGGTGCTGTTGATCTGCATCAGGCCGATGTCGACCGTGCCGTTCGTATTGGTGTTGACGGCGTTCGGATTCATGCCCGACTCGACCTGCGCGATGCCGCGCATCAGGCTGACACTCACGTGCTGGAACGCGGCCGCGTCGTCGAGACAATCGGCCCGGGCGACGCCGTGCAGCGCGCACGCCATCGCGATCGTCGAGGCGATTTTCAGCGTTTCTCGGCTGATCGAACGGGTTGTCTGACGCGGCATGGCAGGATGGGGCGGAATCCGGCCGCCCGGTGCAAGGAAATTACGCAGACGCGAAGTGTGCCATAGCGAGCAGGCAAATGGCTCGCGTCAAACTTTCCTTTGCATTTGCCCATGCGTTCGCCACGCATTTTTATCGCGTCCGATCGCGGGGGGGCGGCGAAGCATTATCGGTAAAAATGGCCGGATTATCGCGTGAATACCGGGGCAGTGACGGTGCTGGAATGCTGACGCATCGCGTCATTTGCTGGGGGAAAATCGGTGCTGAATCAAACGGGATGGAAATCGCGCGGCAGTCGATATTCGGGATGAAAAGGGCGATGACGCGGCGATCCGGAAACAACGGCGGCCGATGCCGCCGTGTCGGCCAATGCGGATTCGACCGGCCGCGCGACGCGCAGCCGGCCGTTGTTTTGCATCAGAAGCGGTGGCGCAGGCCGAGGTTGACCATCGTCTGCGAGCTCGTGCCCGCATAACCGTACGACCCGATCGACGCCTGTGCGGCCATCGAGCCGCCGTTGCCGTCGCCGGTCCGGCCGCTGGCGTGCTGGTACGCGGCGGTCAGGTAGACGTCGGTGCGCTTCGACAGGTTGTAGTCCGCGCCGGCCGATACCTGGTGATAGGTGGCCGACGTGTCGCCGCCCGAGCGCGTGTAGCTGTAGCCGACGCCGACCAGCAGCGCGTTGGTCGCCTGGTAGTTCACGAAGCCTTGCCCCGTGTTGTAGTGCTCGTTCGAGCCGAACGCCGAGCTTCCATCGCGGCGGTACTGCGCGTTGCTGTAGCCAAGGCCGAACGTGAACGGGCCGGCGACGTACTGGCCCGCGATGCGGGCGATGCCGATCGAATGCGCGCTCGCATAGCCGTTGTTGATCGGGCCGTCGAACGTGCCGTCCGACGAACTCGTCCAGCCGCTGCGGAGCGTGTTCGACGCGGGGCTGTTGGTCGTGTGGAAGTAGCCGCCCGCGACGCTGAACGGCCCGTGGTTGTACGACACGGCGGCCGAATACGAATTCGCGGCGCCGGTGCTCCCGGCGATGCCGCCGAACGAATACATCGCCGCGAACTGCAGGCCCGCATAGACGGCCGACGTGTACTTCACCGCGTTGTCGACGCGGAAGCTGTTGTCGTAGTTGTCGACGTCGCCCGGCGTCGCGAACGCGCTGCCCAGATAGTTGTCGGCGGTGATGCCCTGCACGAGATCGACGAGCGGATCGTACTGGCGGCCGAATGTGAGCGTGCCGTAGCGGTCGCTCGTCAGGCCGACGAACGCCTGCCGGCCGAACATGCGGCCGCCCTGGCCGAGCCGGCCGTTGCTCGGGTCGAAGCCGTCCTCCAACTGGAACAGCGCCTTCAGCCCGCCGCCGAGATCCTCGCTGCCTTTCACGCCCCAGCGGCTGCCGGCCAGGTTGCCCGCGCTGCTGTTGCCGAGCATCCATGCGTTGTCCTTGCCTTGTGCATGGTTCACATAGGTGATCGACGTGTCGATCACACCGTACAGCGTGACGCTGGACTGCGCATGCGCGACGGGCATCGCCGCGAACGACGCGAGCGAAATCAGCGAGAGGGTCGTGCGTTTCATGTCATCTCCTTGCGCATGGGTGTGTTCGTGATCCGGAATGGCAGGAGACTACCGAGTCGCAATCGAACGGCAAAAATGAAATTCTCCGTTGTGGCCTGATCCCGACAGGCGTGTTCCCGGAAATGCATTTTTGAGGGATTTGAATTATTGATCGCTTCGTATCAATGGGTTGCCGTTCCGCGATTTTTTCATTGCGTTTTACATCGGGCGTGATAATTCGGCGCGATTTTCGGGCGAATTGCCGCAATCTCAATATTGTTATCGATCCGTCAAATCATTATTGAACGAATCGAATTGGCCGGGCTGGAGCGGATGTGATATCCGCGTGCGGGTCGCAGTCGGCGGACGATACGCGGCTTGACCATCCGTCGCCGCAGCGACGTCGCCCGCACGCCAAAGCAGCAGTCGCTACCTTACTTTTGTATATAATAATCATTCTCATTTACAAAATCGTTGACGCGTGCGCACCCCGGAACCCGGCCATGTCCGCTGACAAGCTGCTTCTTCATCGAGAAATCGACGCTCTCTACACCGGCCACCACGCGTGGCTGCGCGGCTGGCTGAGCCGGAAGCTCGGTTGCGCGCATCGCGCGGCCGATCTCGCGCACGACACGTTCATGCGCCTGCTCGCGCGCGACGAGCCGATCGGCGCCGACGAGCCGCGCGCGTTCCTGACGACGGTCGCGCAGCGCGTGCTGAGCAACCACTGGCGGCGCGAGCAGATCGAGCGCGCGTATCTCGATGCGCTCGCGCTGCGCCCCGAAGCGCATGCGCCGTCGCCGGAGGAGCGGGCCGTCGTGCTCGAGACGCTGCTCGAGATCGACCGGTTGCTCGACGGCCTGCCGCTCGCGGCGAAGCGGGCGTTCCTGCTCGCGCAGCTCGACGGGCTCACGCAGGCCGAGATCGCGCGCGAACTCGGCGTGTCGCTCGCGACGGTGAAGCGCTATCTCGTGAAGGCCGGCACGCAGTGCTTCTTCGCGATGGCGGCCTGACCGATGACCGCCCCGGGAGCGCCGGCGGTGCCGCCGCAGGTTGCGCGTCGCGCGGTCGAATGGTGGGTCGACCGGCAGGCCGGCCGTACCGATGCAGCGTTCGACGCCGCGCTCGCGCAATGGCGCGCGGAGGATCCCGCGCACGACGCGGCGTGGCGCCACATCGAGACGATGCAGCGCAGGTTCGGCGGGCTGGCAGCCGGGCTCGACCCGCAGGCCGCCCACGCGGCGCTGCTGCCGCCGCGTGCGGGCCGCCGCCGCGCGGCCGTGAAGACGCTGGCCGTGCTGCTGTTCGCGGGGGGCGCCGCATGGATGGCCGAACCCGCGCGGCGTGCGGTGATCTGGCCGGCGGACCTGCGCACGGCGGTCGGCGAGCGGCGCACGGTGACGCTCGCGGATCGCACGATCGTCGTCCTCGATACCGACACGGCGCTCGACGTGCGCTTCGACGATACGGTGCGCCACTTGCGCCTGCTGCGCGGCACGGTCATGGTGACGAGCGGCCACGACGATCGCGTGCCCGCGCGGCCGCTCGTCGTCGCGACCGCGCAGGGCGAACTGCGGCCGCTCGGCACGCGCTTCGCGGTGCGGCAGCGCGACGGCGCGACGCGTATCGAGGTGTTCGCCGGTGCCGTGCGCGTGCGGCCCGGCGACGCGTCGGCCGGCGCGCGCGTGATCGCGGCCGGAGAGGGCGCGGATTTCACGCGCGACACGATCGACGCGGCGGCGCCGCTCGATGCGTACGCGTCCGCGTGGACGAGCGGCATGCTCGTCGCGTCGCGCATGCGGCTGGCCGACCTCGTCGCCGAGCTCGACCGCTATCGCCGCGGCAGCCTGCGCTGCGATGCGGCCGTGGCCGACCTGCGCGTGTCGGGCACCTATCCGCTCGACGATCCCGCGCGCGTGCTCGACACACTGAAGGCGACGCTGCCGATCGACGTTCACTACCTGACGCGCTACTGGGCGACGGTCGTGCCGGCCCGTTCGTGAGCGCATCAAAAAATTTTCCGCCGACCTGAGCTGTTTCTCGATGGTCGCGTGACATGGGTAATGAAAGCCGCACTGTCCCATCGTCCACCGACTTCCCGATCATGGTTTCCATCCGTCTCACGTATCGGCGCCGTCCGGCGCCTGCCCGACATCTGCCGCGCGTGTCACGCGCGGCTGCACCCGCCGCGCCGGGTCGCCTCGCGCGCCGGCTGGCCGGCGCCGTCCTGGTGTCGGCGCTGCTGCCGCTGCCCGCGCTGGCCGACACCGACGCCGATGCGGCGCCGGCCGCGCAGCGCGCGGCGCGGCGTGCGTTCGACGTTCCGGCCGGGCCGCTCGAAGCGGCGCTGAACCGGTTCGGCCGCGACGCGGGCATCCTGCTCGCGTTTCCGGCCGAGCTGACCGCCGGCCTGAAGAGCGGCGGCGTGCAGGGCCGCTTCGACGTCGACGGCGCGCTCGACCGCCTGCTCGCGGGCACGGGGCTCGTCGCGTTGCGACAGCCGGGCGGCGGTTATACGCTCAAGCGCGCGGACGGTTCGGTCGCACGGCCCGTGGCGGCCGGCGTGGCCGCGGGCGCCGAGTTGCCCGCGATCAATGTGCGCACGAGCGCGCTGCGCGCCGAAAGCTATCGCGCGCCGAAGGAAGCGGGCGTGCTGCGTTCCGAGATCCCGCTGCTCGATACCGCGCAGGCCGTCAACATCGTGCCTGCGCAGGTGTTGCGCGACCAGCGTCCGCGCAACCTGGACGACGCGCTCGGCAACGTCAGCGGCATCACGCAGGGCAACACGCTCGCGGGCACGCAGGACACGATCATGAAGCGCGGCTTCGGCGGCAATCGCGACGGTTCGGTCATGCAGAACGGGATGCCGCTCGTGCAAGGGCGCGCGTTCAACGCGGCGGTCGACAGCGTCGAGGTGCTGAAGGGGCCGACGTCGCTGCTGTACGGGCTGATGGACCCGGGCGGCGTGGTCAACGTCGTCACCAAGCAGCCGCAGCTCAAGCGCTACAACGCGATCTCGCTCGGCGCGTCGACGTTCGGGCACGGCAAGAACGGCGGCGGCGCAACCTTCGATTCGACCGGGCCGGTCGGCGATTCGCGGCTCGCCTACCGGCTGATCGTCGACCAGTCGAACGAGCAGTACTGGCGCAACTTCGGCGAATACCGGCAGACCTTCGTCGCGCCGTCGCTCGCGTGGTACGGCCGCGATACGCAGGTCGCGGTGTCCTACCAGTACCGGAAATTCCATTCGCCGTTCGATCGCGGCACCGCGCTCGACCCGCGCACCAACGCGCCGCTCGACATTCCCGCGCGGCGGCGCATCGACGAGCCGTTCAACAACATGGACGGCGAATCGCACCTCGCGCAGTTGAGCGTCGATCACCAGTTCAACGCGGACTGGAGCGCGCATTTCGGCTACAGCTACAACCGCGAGACCTACGACGCGAACCAGTTGCGCACGACGGGCGTCGATCCGGTGAAGGGCACGATGACGCGCAGCAACGACGCGACGCACGGCTCGCTCAGCACCGACAGCTACGGGATCGGCTACGTGAACGGCAGGCTGATGCTGGGCGGGATGCGGCACGACGTGCAGGTCGGCTTCGATACCGAATACCGCCGCATCTACCGCAAGGACATGCTGCGGCAGGCCGTGAAGACGCCGTTCAGCTATCTCGATCCCGTCTACGGGCTGCTGCCGCCGTCGAGCACGGTGTCGGCGAGCGACAGCGACCAGACCGACACGCTGCACGATGCGTCGGCGTTCGTACAGGACACGATCCACCTGACCGACAAGTGGATCGTGTCGGGCGGGTTGCGCTACATCACGTACAACCAGGTCGCGGGGCGGGGGCGGCCGTTCGTCGCGAACACCGATCTCAGCGGCTCGAAATGGCTGCCGCGCGCGGGCGTCGTCTACAAGTGGACCGACACGTTCTCGCTGTACGGCAGCTATTCGCAGTCGCTGAAGCCGTCGTCGTCGATCGCGCCGATGACGGGCTACATCATCGACGGCGCGACGCCGCCCGAGGAAGCGACCGCGTGGGAAGTGGGCGGCAAGCTCGACCTGCCGGGCGGGATGACGGGCACGCTCGCGTTGTTCAACATCGACAAGAAGAACGTGCTCGTGTCGCAGTACAACGACGCAACCAGGCTGACCGACTGGCGCACGTCGGGCAGGGCGCGCTCGCGCGGGATCGAGCTCGACGTGTCGGGCAAGCTCGGCGAGCGCGTGAACGTGATCGCGAGCTACGCGTACATCGACGCGAAGACGACCGAGGATCCGCTGTACACGGGCAACCAGCTGTGGAACGTCGCGCGTCACACCGCGTCGCTCGCGGCCGTCTACGACTTCGGCACGGTGGTGGGCGGCGACGACCTGCGCATCGGCGCGGACGTGCGCTACGTCGGCGCGCGGCCCGGCGATTCGGCGAACAGCTTCACGCTGCCTTCGTACGTGCTCGCCGACGCGTTCGCCACGTACGACACGCGGATCGGCAAGCAGAAGCTGTCGTTCCAGCTCAACGTGAAGAATCTCTTCAATCGCACCTACTACCCGTCGAGCGCGAACCGTTACTTCGTCGCGATCGGCGATGCGCGACAGGTGTCGCTGCTCACCACGCTGCAGTTCTGACCACGCAATCGCCGCGCGGCCGTCACGGCGGCGCGTGGCTTCGGAGACGATCCAGATGAACCGGAACATGAAGACCGGCGCCGTGCGCGCCGTTGCCGCCGGCGCGCGGCGTCGCGCATTGCGCGCGATCGCGGGCTCGGTGCTCGCGATCGGCGCGGGCCTCGGCCTCGGCGCAGGGGCGGCCGCCCCCGCGTTGGCGGTCGATGCACCGCAGGCCGTCACGCGTGTCGCGATGCTCGTCCAGCTGCGCGGCCCGAACCTGAAGGTCGACGAGCGCATCGGCCAGCATCTTGGCGAACGCGGCTATGCGGTGCAGCTGATCGACGAGTCGGCCACGCCCGATGCGGCGCGCGACGCCGACCTGGTCGTGATTTCGTCGACGGTGTCGTCGAAGAACGTGCGGCCCGGCTGGCGCACGCTCGACAAGCCGCTCGTGACCTGGGAAAACGACCTGCTCGACGATCTCGCGATGACGGGCAAGCGTCATGACGTCGACTTCGGCGAAACGGGCAAGGAGCGCTACCTGTGGCTCGTCAATGCGCCGCACCCGATCTCGGCCGGGCTACCGGCCGGCGCGACGAACGTGTACGGCAAGCAGGCGCCGATGAGCTGGGGCAAGCCGGGGCTCGGCGCGATCACGATTGCAACCGTGTACGGCCAGCCCGACAAGGCCGCGATCTTCGCGTACGAGAAGGGCGCGACGATGGACTACGAAGCGCTCGCGCCGGCGCGCCGCGTGATGTTCTTCCTCGACAACGACACGTTCGTGAACCTGTCGCCGGCCGGGCTCGCGCTGTTCGACGCGGCGGTGGACTGGGCGGCCGGGCGGCGCTGATTTGCAACATCGGCCCCAGGGCTAGTTCACGCTAATAACGGGCTTGCGAACGTGCGTTGCCGGCTGCAGAGCAAGAAGCAAGGAGCGCCGTTTGGCCGAGCCGGACAAGCGACGCGCGACGCCGCAATGCGGCCGGCAACGCACGTTCCCCTGTTTGGAAAAATCATTCGTGGGGCCAGCGCACGCCCGTTATTAGCGTGAACAGGCCTAGGCCGCCTGCCGCGACGCCGCTTCGATCAGTCGTGCCAGCATCTGCGCCGGTTCCGACATCGTCCGCCGCGCGCGATGCACGAGCCCGATGTCGCGGTGGAACGTATGGTGTCCGAGATCGAGCGCGCGCACGCCGGCCGGCCAGCGGCGATACGCGGCGGTCTGCGGGACGATCGCGACGCCGACACCGTTCTCGACCAGCTTGACGATCGCGTCGAGCTCGTCGAGTTCGCAGGTGTCGCGCACCGCGATGTGCATCTTCCTCAGGAAACGGTCGACCTGGCGGCCGCCGAACGACGCGCGGTCGTAGCGCACGAACGGCTCGCTCGCGAGCAACTCGGCCCAGTCCCTGCCTTTCACGCCGCGCGGCACGATCAGCCGGAACGGTTCCTGCGCGAGTGTCGTCCAGTGCAGGTCGCTCTGCAGCGAAAACGGCGGCCGGATGATCGCGGCCAGGTCGATCTCGCCCGCATCGACCCGGTTGACCAGCTCGATCGACAGCCCCGGTATCACGCGCGTGCGGCACGCGGGATGCCGGCGATGGAACTCGGCGAGCGCAGCCGGCAGCAGCGCGCTCTGCACCGACGCGATCGCGCCGATCGTCACGCGCACGTTGGCAGGCGAACCGGGGGCCGTCGAGCTCAGGTTCTCGTACAGGCCGATCAGCGCCTGCGCCTGGTCGAGCACGTGATGACCCCGCTCGTTGAGCCGCGCCGAGCGGCCTTGCCGGTCGAACAGCGCGAAGCCAAGCTCGGCTTCCAGACGCTGCATCTGCGCGCTCACGGCCGCCTGCGTGAGCCCGATACGGTTGCCGGCCGCGGCGAACGTGCCTTCCCGGGCGACGGCGACGAGGGTTTTCAGTTCGCGGATCATTCATCAATTCCATTTGTGAATGACGAAACTATATATTGATTTAATTTCTGATTGACCTTGACTACCATGGTGCCGTCCTCGCGCCACGCGAGCGTTCCATCACGAGGCAACCATGAGTCTTTCCCCGTTTCACCTGGCGATCCCGGTCTACGACCTGCCGGCCGCGCGCGATTTCTACGGCCGTGTGTTCGGGCTGGCAGAGGGGCGCTCGAGCGCGCAGTGGGTCGACTTCGACTTCTACGGGCACCAGCTCGTGATCCACGAGCATCCGAAGACCGCGTCGCAGGCAAGCGCGCATACGAACGCGGTGGACGGTCACGACGTGCCGGTGCCGCATTTCGGGATCGTGCTCGACTGGCCGAGCTGGGAAGCGCTGGCCGAGCGGCTGAAAGCGTTCGGCGTGACCTTCGCGATCGAGCCGTATGTGCGGTTCCAGGGGCAGGTCGGCGAGCAGGCGACGATGTTCCTGTTCGATCCGTGCGGCAATGCACTCGAATTCAAGGCGTTCCGCGACATCGGCCAGTTGTTCGCGAAGTGACGGATCGGGCGAATCTGCGCCGATTGAAATTGGGTGCGAGAATGCGGCCTCCGGCCCGGCTGCGCGCACGCGCGCCGGCCGGCGCCGCGCCGCACGGCATCCGTCCGTGCGCGACGTTCTCCAAGGAACCCGTATGGACAGTCACATCGCTCCGGTGGAGCTGAAGAAGGCCTACCGTCTCCTCAACCACGGCCCGACCGTGCTCGTGTCGGCCCGCCACGATGGCGTCGACAACGTGATGGCCGCCGCATGGGCGTGCGCGCTGGACTTCCTGCCGCCGAAGCTGACGGTCGTGCTCGACAAGACCGCGAAGACGCGCGAGCTCGTCGAGCGCAGCGGCACGTTCGTGATCCAGGTGCCGACGGCCGCGCAGATTCGGCTCACGCATGCGGTGGGCAGCCACAGTCTCGCGGAGTGGCCCGACAAGCTGCGCGAAGCGGGCGTCGCGCTGTTCGACGTCGAAGGCCACGATCTGCCGTTCGTCGCCGGATGTTCGGGCTGGCTCGCGTGCAAGCTGATTCCGGAGCCGCACAACCAGCAGGCCTATGACCTGTTCATCGGCGAGGTGGTCGCGGCGTGGTCCGATACGCGCGTGTTCC
Organism: Burkholderia sp. BCC0405; assembly: GCF_902833075.1. Lineage (NCBI taxonomy): Bacteria > Pseudomonadati > Pseudomonadota > Betaproteobacteria > Burkholderiales > Burkholderiaceae > Burkholderia > Burkholderia sp. BCC0405. The sequence goes on along the minus strand of NZ_CADFEO010000008.1, from coordinate 290,252 downwards.
GCGACGGCCACTGGTATTTCGAATCGGCCGATCCGGCACTGCGCAGCCTGCACTACATCGCGGGCGGCAATTTCTATGCGATCGGCGAATCGCTGCACGTCGATCCGGACGCGAAATAAGCGCCGGGCGGGCTGCCGGTTCCGCCGATCCTGGCGCGCGGTTCACGCGCGCTTGTTCAATTCCGTCAGCATGGTTTCGGCGAACGCCTGCGCGACGCGCGGCAGCGTGCGGCCGCGCTTCGTGACGAGTGCGATCGGCCGCACGAACGCGGGATCGTCGATCGGCTTCGCGACCAGCTCGGGCTCGGCGCGCACCTCGCGCGCGGTCGCGGGCAGGATCGTCACGCCGAGGCCGCCGCGCACCATTGCGACGGCCGTCATCATGTAGGTCGGTTCGCACGCGATGTCGGGCGTGCAGCCGGCCGCGTCCAGCGCGGCATCGACGACGCTGCGCACGCTCGTGCCCTGTGCGGTGAGCACGAGCGGCACGGCCGCGACGTCGGCGGTGCTCACGCGGCGCTTGCGCGCGAGCGGGTGATCCTTCGGGCATACGGCGACGAGCCGGTCGGCGCCCGCATACAGCACCTCCAGCGACGTATCGAACGCGTCGCCGCCGGTCAATCCGAGATCGGCTTCCTCATTGCGCACGAGCGCGGTGACGAGGCTCGCGACGCCGTCGCGGATCTCGAAGCCCGCGCGCGGCACGTCGCGCCGGAACGACTGGATCAGCTCGGGCAGCATGCTGGATGCGAAGGTCGGCAGGCACGCGAGCCGCACCGTGCCGCTCGTGCCTTCGCCGAGCGCGCGCGCATCGCGCAGCACGCGCTCCATGTCGTCGAGCGAGCGTTGCAGCAGCGGCAGCAGCTCGCGCCCGGTCTGCGTGAGCGCGACGCTGCGGCTATTGCGGTCGAAGAGGCGCGCGCCGACGATCTCCTCGAGCCGGCGGATCTGCACGGTCAGCGCCGGCTGCGACAGGTGCAGGCGCGCGGCCGCGCGCGTGAAGTTGCCGGCCTGTGCGACGGTGACGAACGCGCGAATGTCGCGAAGGTTCAGATCCATAACGACTCGTGATTGCTGCGATCAAATCATTTCAATTGTGCTATCGCTGCGCCGACCTTACGCTCGTCTCCAACAAAAGACAAGGTAGGAGACACGGATGTTGCCGTTACTCGGGCTTGGCACGATCGTCGTGCTGCTGGCCGCGATTCTGTCGAAGCGGATGTCGCCGCTCGTCGCGCTGATCGTCGTGCCGATCGCCGCATCGCTGATCGGCGGCTTCGGGCTGCACACGAGCAAGTTCGTCATCGACGGGCTGAAGGGCCTCGCGCCCGTCGTCGGGATGTTCGTGTTCGCGATCCTCTATTTCGGGACGATCACCGACGCCGGCACGCTCGACCCGATCATCGACCGCATCCTGCGCGCGGTCGGCACGCGGCCGACGCGCATCGTGATGGGCACGACGCTGCTCGCGCTGCTGATCCACCTCGACGGCTCGGGCGCCGTCTGCTTTCTCGTGACGATTCCGGCCGTGCTGCCGCTGTACGACCGGCTGAAGATGGATCGGCGCGTGCTGGCCGCCGCGGTGTCGATGGCCGCGGGTATCAACTTCCTGCCGTGGACGGGGCCGATGATTCGTGCGTCGGCGTCGCTGCACCTGCCGGTGTCGGCGCTGTTCAACCCGCTGATCCCGGTGCAGGCGATCGGGCTCGTGTTCGTGTTCGGTGTCGCGTACTGGCTCGGGCGGCGCGAGGAGAAGCGGCTTGGCCTGTCGCGCGACGATGCATCGATTCCGCTGCCGAAGCGCGAACTGACGCCCGACGAGCAGGCGCTGCGCCGGCCGCACCTGTTCTGGTTCAACCTGGTGCTGACGCTCGTCGTGCTCGGCACGATGGTCGTGATGGGCGAGAAGATCCCGCCCGCGATCATGTTCATGGTCGGGCTGTGCATCGCGCTGATGGTGAACTACCCGGACGTCGACATGCAGCGAAAGCGCATCGACGCGCATGCGCGCGCCGCGCTGATGATGGCCGGCATCCTGCTCGCGGCCGGCGTGTTCACGGGGATCATGCAGGGCAGCGGGATGCTGAAGGCGATGGCGCAGGCGGCGGTCGGCTTCGTGCCGCCGTCGATGGCCGGCCACATTCCGGTGGCGCTCGGCCTCGCGTCGATGCCGCTCAGCATGCTGTTCGATCCCGATTCGTTCTACTTCGGCGTGCTGCCCGTGATCGCCGAGGTGGCCGGCCAGCTCGGCGTGCCGGCCGTGCAGGTCGGGCAGGCCGCGCTGCTCGGCCAGATGACGACCGGCTTCCCGGTCAGCCCGCTGACGCCCGCGACCTTCCTCGTCGTCGGCCTGTGCGGCATCGAGCTGGCCGAGCACCAGAAATTCACCTTCCCGCTGCTGTTCGGCGCGTCGATCGTGATGACGGTCGCGTGCGTCGCGCTGGGCATCTTTTGATCTTTCCCGGCGGCGAAACCCGCCGGACGACGGTACGGACATGACAGCAAAGCAACCTGAACGGCGTGTGCGCATCGGCGCGGGCGCCGGCTACTCGGGCGACCGGATCGAGCCCGCGGTCGAACTGGCCGCACACGGGCAGCTCGACTACCTCGTCTTCGAATGCCTGGCCGAGCGCACGATCGCGATCGCGCAGCAGGCGCGGCGCAAGGCCCCGGCACTCGGCTACGACCCGCTGCTCGATGCGCGGATGCGCGCGGTATTGCCGGTCGCCGCGCCGAACGGCGTGCGCATCGTGTCGAACATGGGTGCGGCGAATCCGCGTGCGGCCGCACGGCGCACCGCACGGATCGCGCAATCGCTTGGCCTCGCGAAGCTGAAGGTGGCGGCGGTCGAAGGCGACGACGTGCTCGACGTGGTGCTGCGCGGCGCATTCCGCTTCGAGGAATCCGGCGACGACGTCGCCGGATATCGCGACCGCATCGTGTCCGCGAACGCGTACCTCGGCGCCGCGCCGATCGTCGATGCGCTTGCGGCCGGCGCGGACGTCGTGCTGACCGGGCGCGTCGCCGATCCGTCGCTGTTCGCCGCGCCGCTGATCCACGCGTTCGGCTGGCGGATGGAGGACTGGGACATGCTCGGGCAGGCGACGGTCGTCGGCCATCTGCTCGAATGCGCAGGGCAGGTGACGGGCGGTTATTTTGCAGACCCCGGCTACAAGGACGTGCCGAACCTCGCGCGGCTCGGGTTCCCGATCGGCGAAGTCGCGGCCGACGGCGCGGTCGTGATCACGAAGGTGTCGCACGCGGGCGGCCGCGTGAGCGCGGCGACCTGCAAGGAACAGCTGCTCTACGAGATTCACGACCCGGCGCGTTATCTGCAACCCGACGTCGTCGCGGATTTCACGCGCGTGGCGGTCGTGGAGGAGGCGATCGATCGCGTGCGCGTGACGGGCGGGCGCGGCACCGCGCGGCCCGATACGCTGAAGGTGTCGGTGGCTTACGTCGACGGCTGGATCGGCGAAGGCCAGATCTCGTACGGCGGCCCGGGCGCGCTCGAACGTGCGCGCCTCGCGCTCGAGATCGTCCGCGAGCGGCTGGCGTTGACCGGCGTCGCCGCGACCGAGTTGCGCTTCGACCTGATCGGTGTCGATTCGCTCTATGGCGACGCGACGCCGGCCGTGCGCGGCGAGCCGGCCGAGGTGCGCGTGCGGGTGGCCGGCCGCGCGGCGAGCGCCGATGAAGCGGCGCGCATCGGCAACGAAGTCGAGACGCTCTATACGAACGGGCCGGCCGGCGGCGGCGGCGCGTTCAAGTCGACGCGCGAGGTCATCGCCGTGCAGTCGGTGCTGCTGCCGCGCGCGGCCGTGACGCCGTCGTTTTCATTCGTGGAGGCATGATGCAACTGCGTGAACTGGCGCATGCGCGCACCGGCGACAAGGGCAATACGCTGAACGTGTCGGTCATCTGCCGCGATCCGCGCCATTACGATCACCTGCGCACGCATCTGGATGCCGACGCAGTGAAGGCGTGGCTCGCGGGCATCGTGCATGGCAACGTCGTGCGTTACGAATTGCCGGCGCTCGGTGCATTCAATTTCGTGCTGCGCGATGCGCTCGGCGGCGGCGTCACGCGTTCGCTCGCGCTCGACGCGCACGGCAAGTCGGTCAGTTCGGCGCTGCTGGCGATCGAGGTGCCCGACCCGACGTAACGGATGTCGCCGCCGCGGGCGGGCAAGCGCTTACGGAATCAGCAGTTCGCGAAGGCCGTTGGCGTGCTCGATGCGTTCGCCCGCGATGGGCAGGCGCTGATCCCGGCGATAGTCGTAGACCGCACGCGACGCGGCGAGCTGGTCGAAATCGAGTTCGACCGCATGACGTGATTCGGTATGGCCGGCCTCGAAGATCAGGTTGCCGAACGGATCGGCCGCGAGGCTGCCGCCCGCGAACACGACGTCGTGCGTGCTGCCGCCGACGCGGTTGGCGACTACCGCGAACACCTGGTTCTCCATCGCCCGCGCCGTTGCCGACGTGCGGTGGACCGGGCGGTACGGCTCCATGTTGCCGTCGGTGATGAGGATCAGCTCGGCGCCGAGTGCGGCGAGCGCGCGACCGGTTTCGGGGAATTCGTTGTCGTAGCAGATCAGCAGGCCGATCCGTGCGCCGCGCCATTCGATCGTCGCGTAGCGGTCGCCGGGCAGGACGACGCCGCGCTCGCTCACCCACAGGTGGGTCTTGCGATAGCGCAGCGCGATGCCGTCCGGCGTGACGAACACGGTGGTGTTGTAGAAGCGGCCGCCGTCGTTCTCGATCAGCCCGACCACGACCGCCACATCGCGTGCACGCGCGGCCGCGATGACCGCCGCGACGCTCGCGCCGTCGAGCGGCTCGGCGCATTCGGCAAGATTCGACGGATCGAGGAAGCCGGTGAGCTGCGCTTCCGGAAACATCACGATGTCGGTGCCCGGGGCGCAGGTGGCGATCGCTTCGAGCGTGCGCTGCAGGTTGTAGTGCGTGTCGCCGTCGCGGCCGGCGAGCTGGACGATATCGAGCTTCAGTTTCATGGCGATTTTGGTGGCAGGGGCCCGTCGCCGGTGGCGCCGGAAGGGGGTAAGGAGGCCCCAGTATGCGCCGAAGCGGCGGATTTCCCATCCCGCCGGCGCGTTAACCCTTCGGGGGTATTGATCCGTGACGCCGCCAGTGGCGGCGAGCGCCGACATGCGTGACCCGCGACGCTTGTCAGGGGCCGGTCTGCGCGTTCAGGAACAGCGAGAACAGCTCCGATTGCGAGTTGATGGCGAGCTTTCCGTAGATGTTGCGGCGATGCACCTTGACCGTTTCGGCGGAAATCGACAGCTTGTTCGCGACTTCCTTGTTCGAGCGCCCGCTCAGGATCAGCCGGATCACGTCGAGCTCGCGTGCGGTCAGCGGCGTGCCGAGCCGCGCCATCGCCTGCTCGAAGCCGTCGTGCGCGCCGGGCCGGCGCGGCGGCGCAGGGTCCGCGGTTGCAGGCTCGAACGCGAGCCGCTGCCGCATCAGCGCGGCCACCCACGGCCGGATCAGGTCGAGCAGCGCAACCTGCTCGGGGCTGAAACGCCGCTTGCTGCCGAGCGACAGGCACAGCGTGCGCGCGTCGTCGAGCACGACGTTGAACTGCACCTCGTCCTCGACGACGTTGTGCGTGAAATAGCGCGTGTAGTACTCGGTATCGCGGAAGCACTCGGGCGCAACGTCGGACAGCCGGAACAGGCCGCTCTTCGGTGCGTCGCGGTTCGCGATGTAGAACGGGTCGAGCTGGTACAGGCCCTGCACGTAGTCGCGGAACAGCGGGTCGGGGCCGCCGCCCTCGTACGGGCATTCGGCGAACACCTGCGGGCGGCCGTCGCCGAACGTCAGCGCGACCCAGCTGTCGACCGCGACGTATTCCTCGATCAGCCGGATCAGCGCCAGCCAGAAGCCCGGCTGATCGAGCGACTCGATGAGCCGCCCGACCGACCGGTGCCATGCGACATCCTGCAAGGTGAGGTTCATGCGTAGGTCCATGTCGGCAGGTGCGATGCGCGTTTGCGGTGCCGCGCCGTGCGTGTACGCTACGGGCTCGCGGGCAGATTCCCGTGCGCATCGAACGGAGCCTGGGTGAAGAACGAGATCGTAACGCCGGCCGGCGCGAATGGCGAGGCCGTACGCCGCCGCCGGTTCGCCGCGGTTGCCGCCGTGCATGCTGCCATGGCATGGTCGGGCGCAATGGCCGTACAGACGGCCGCCGCCGCGCCACTGGCGTCGTGCAACGATCAACTGACGCGGTTGATCGTGCCGGCACTGCGGCAGACACAGATGAACCGGCGCGACATCCGTGCCGACGTGGACGAGCGTGACGGCGACGTCTACCGCGTCAGGCTGTACACGATACCGGACCACCCGGGCACCCCGAATCGCGAGGCGACGATCGGCTGGGTGACGCTCGATCCGCAGGCGATGCGTGCGCTCGACGTCACGCGCGATCCGGACCGGCCGGACGTGCTGAATATCGACCGGCGCGCGTTGTCGCGATTCGTGTCGACGTGCATTGCCCTGGCGGCGCCGGCCGCCCCCGTGCGCAACGCCGTCGATTGCGATGCGCTGAACCGCCGCGCGCAGGCGCAGGGCGATGATGTGACGGGCAGCGACGCCGGGCGCGTCGTCACCGGCAAGGGGCGCCTGCCGTTCTATTCCGCGCCGGACGACGCATGCCGGATCGACGGGCTGTTCATCGTCGAGCACGACCACGTCGATGCGCGCACCGACTATGGCCGCTTCACGTCGGTCGTCTATCTGAATCCGCGCACACGCGGCATCGCCGAAGGGTGGGTGCCAGCCGCGCGGCTGAAGCCGGACGGCACCGGCATCGCGCCACGGCAACCGTGATCGTGTGTGCCCGCCACCCTTCGCCCCACACCTTTTCGACCAGAACGATCCTCGTCATGACAGTCCCGCACCGGAACAAGCATCTGAAGCCGCTCGCCGCGCTGGGCGCACTCGCGGCGCTCACCGCACTCTCCGCGTTGTCGCCCATCCAGGCGGCCGAGCCTGCGCAGCCCGACCATCAACTGAAAACCTTTCTCCACGACACTTACGGCAAGTGGCGCGCGGACCGCAAGGGCTGGCAGGCGGACGGGGACGATTTTGTCCATGCGCCGTGCGGTTCGCTGCGCGTCGCGACCGCGGATGGCCCGCGCACGCTGCTCGCGATGTGCGGCGAGACCGCGGCAGCGGTGCAGAACGGGATGCCCGGGATGGATTCGGACGCGACGACCGGCACGATCGACCTGTACGTGCTGAAGCCGGCGGCGGACGGCAAGACGCTCGAGCCGGTCATGAAGAAAACGGAGATCGCGTCGGGCGGGCGCGGCGAGCCTGGCACCGTGCGCATCGAGCGGCTCGGGCCGCATTTGTTCGGGTTCGTCATCGGCGAAAGTGACATGCGGCAAGGCTATTCGCAAAGCTTCCGCTCGATCTGGCTGCCGGTCGGCAATGCACTGGTGCTGGCGGCGGCGCGCATCGACGAGGCGCTCGACAACGCGGATTCGACCGACTGTGCGAACGCCCGGGCGCGCTGCGAGCAACGTCGCTTCGAGATCACGCCGGACCTGACCGGCACCGGCGACGTGTATCCGTTGACGGTCACGGAAACGGGCACGCGCGGCGACAAGACGATCCGCGCACGCTACACGGTGAAGTTCGACGCGGTGCGTGGCCGCTACGTCGTGCCGAAGGCATTGCGCGAAGGGTACTGAGGGGTGCTGCCGCACCGGCTGGGTGTTGAGCAACGCGCTGTCGACACGCGCGGTGGCGGGCATCGACGCGTATGCCGCGCTCGACGCGAACGGCAACGCGCGCCGCTTCGACCCGAACGGCGACATCGTCGTCGAGGCGACCGGCTCGACGCGCGCGAGGTGCGCCGGCTCGGCCTCGCGGCGATGAACGCATCAGGAAACGGCGGTATCGACAACCGGGCCGGTGCACGGATCAGCAGTGGCGGCGTCGTGAAGGCGAACGAGCGGGTGGACAACTCAGGCGAGATCGAGCAGTACGTCAAGCGTTGATTTGCCAGGGTCTTCCGGTCGCGACCTGCGTTGCCGGAAGACTGCCGCGCGACGCGTCGCGCGGGTTCGGGGCGCCGGTCGCGCGCAACGCGCGGCCGGCACACGCGGGCGCACGTGGCCGGCACCGGCCGGCGCGCCCGCGCATCACACGTACAGATACCGCACGAGGTGGAAGAACACCGGCGCGGCGAAGCAGATCGAGTCGACGCGATCGAGCATCCCGCCGTGGCCCGCGATCATCGAGCCCCAGTCCTTGGTGCCGAGCGAGCGCTTGACGGCCGACAGCACGAGGCCGCCGACGAAGCCGGCGATCACGATCGCGAGCGAGATGCCGAACGCCGACCCGAAGCTGAACGGCGTCACGCGATACAGCGATGCGCCGCACAGCGTGGCCAGCAGGCCGCCCCCGACGAACCCTTCGATCGTCTTCGACGGCGACAGCTGCGGCGCGATCTTGCGCTTGCCGAACAGCTTGCCGACCACGTACTGCAGCACGTCGCTGATCTGCACGACGAACAGGAAGAAGAACAGCAGCAGCGCGTTCTGCCCCGTGTAGTGCGGAATGTCGAGGATCAGCACGGCCGGCGCATGGCTCAACCCGTAGACGCACACCATCAGCGCCCAGTTGATCTTCGCGTTGCGGCTCAGGAATTCGCGCGTGTCCTGCGTGAGCGCCGACACGAGCGACATCGCGAAGAACAGGTGCACGGGCACGAAGATCGAATACATCCCGTACCAGTTGATCCCGAGCAGCAGGTACTGCACGGGGATCGCGATGAAGAACGCGATGAACAGCGTCGTATGGTCGCTCGCGGTGGTGGGCGTGAGCGTGATGAATTCACGCAGCGTCAGGTAGGACAGCACCGCGAACACCAGGTACGTGATGCTGTTGCCGAGGCCGATCGCGATGGCCATGATGGCGATCATCGCCCACCACGCGCGGATGCGCTGGTTCAGGTTGACGATGGTCGCGCTCGTGCCGCCGCTGCGTGCGCCGAGGATCGCGCCGATCACGGTCGCGAGGACGAGCACGCCCGTGACGCCCGCGACCAGTTCCCAGAAAATTGTTCGCATATTTGATATCCGGAAAAGGGAGAAGAGGGCGCCGCGTTCAGCCGGCCGGCCGCTGCGGCGGCGCGAGCGCGACGATCGCGTCGCGCATGCGGGCGAGGAAGGTCGGCTTGTCTTCCTGGGCGCCGAGCGCATCGTTCGCGCCGAAGTGCACCTTGCAGATCAGCGGCACCGGCCAGATCGCGCCCTTCGGCATGATCCGTTGCAGGTTCTCGAGATAGACGGGCGCGAGTGCGACGTCCGGAAACTCGGTCGCGAGGTGGAACAGCCCGCTCTTGAACGGCTGCGGCAGGATCTCCGCGCCGCGCGTGCCTTCCGGAAAGATGATGATCGAATGGCCCTGCTTGAGCGCGTCGCGCACCGGGTCGAGCGGGTCGCCGCCGGATTCGCGGTGGCGGTCGATCAGCACGACGTTCAGCAGCTTTTGCGCGATGTGGCGCTTCATGTCGCTGCTGTCCCAGTAGTCGCGCGCGGCGACCGGCCGCACGACCGCGCGCACGTTGCGCGGCAGCGCGGCGAGGATCGCGAGCGTGTCGATGTGGCTCGTATGGTTCGAGAAGTAGATCTTCTGCGTCGGCGATGGCGGCGCCTGATGCCAGACCGGATACGCGCCGGCGACGAGCCGCACGATGGACAGCAGGAAATCGCGCTGCCAGACGTTGAGGATGTTCATCGGCGCTGCGCCTCCTGCCTGCCTGCATGGCCCGCTGCGCACGAGCAGCGGGCGGAGCCCCGGAATGCCGGCGCGGCAGGATGCGCGCCGGACGGCCCTTGTTTAAATTTTTTCAAATTCGTGGCTGCCTGTCGCAGGTCCGCGATAATCGGACGATTCGCCGTCTCACGCTGATGCGTCGCGGCGAATGAGCCGGCCGGCGGCGTGATAATCGGCTGTTGCACGAGTGCCCGTTTGCAGTTCGAATGGATCTCGCCGCGATCGGGCCAGCGGATTATCGCGAGTTTCCGCCAAAAACGCCAGATTCGCGCCGCGCGTGCGGGCCGGGCGCATGCTTGACGCATCGGGGCCGCTCGGCGACGATTAGGCCCGTCCATGGAAGGCGCTTCAAGATCCTTCAAGTCCGTTTCGCCGCCCGGGGCATGGTGGCGGGAAACGTATCCGACTGTGCCGCACAAATAAAACGATGAGCCTCTACGCACTCAAACCCAAATTCCAGAACCGTCTGCGCCCGTTCGCGAACGCGCTCGCCGAGCGCGGCGTCACGGCCAACCAGGTCACGCTGTTCGCGGCCGGCGGCTCGATCGTCGTCGGCGCGCTCGCCGGCCTCGGCGTGTTTGCCCGCGCACTGTTCCTGCTGATCCCGCTGTGGCTGTTCGCGCGGATGGCGCTCAACGCGATCGACGGGATGCTCGCGCGCGAACACAACCAGAAGAGCACGCTCGGCGCATACCTGAACGAACTCGGCGATGTCGTGTCCGATATCGCGCTGGTGCTGCCGTTTCTCGCGATTCCCGTGTTCGCTCCGGCAGACGTCTGGCTGTTCGCGCTGACGGCGGTGATCGTCGAATGCGCGGGGCTGATCGGCCCGCTGGTCGGCGTGAGCCGCCGCTACGACGGCCCGTTCGGCAAGAGCGACCGCGCGCTCGCCCTCGGCGCGTTCGCACTGTGGATCGGGCTCGGGTTTCCGGTCGGCGGCGTTGCCGCGTGGCTGTGGCGGCTGCTGATCGTGCTGTCGATCGTGACCGTGGTGCGGCGCGTGCAGGCCGGCATCGCGGAAAAGGGCGGTTGAAAGGGGAGTTGGAGCGGTTGCGGTACCGGGCGCCGGAGGGCGGCGCACCAAGATTCGAATAACGAAACGAGAGAGAAACGCATGAGCGCACGCATGGCCCGCGAGGCCGACTTCATCACGCACGACGGCGAAACGCTGTTCTATCGTCACTGGCCCGCCACGGGCGCACGCTGTCGCGGCGCAATCGTGCTGCTGCATCGCGGCCACGAACACTCGGCGCGCGTCGCGCACTTGGTCGACGAGCTCGACCTGCCCGAATTCGCGTTCTTCGCGTGGGATGCGCGCGGCCACGGCCGCTCGCCGGGCGCGCGCGGCTACAGCCCGAGCGCGGCCGCGTCGGTGCGCGACCTGCAGACCTTCGTCGAACATATCCGCGACACGCACGGCATCGCGATCGAGGACATGGCCGTGGTCGGCCAGAGCGTCGGTGCGGTGCTCGCGGCGACCTGGGCGCACGATTATGCGCCGCCGATCCGCGCGCTCGTCGTCGCGTCGCCGGCGTTCCACATCAAGCTCTACGTGCCGTTCGCGCGGCCGGGCCTGCGGCTGATGCACAAGCTGCGCGGCCTGTTCTACGTGAACAGCTACGTGAAGCCGAAATTCCTCACGCACGATCCCGAGCGGATCGCGAGCTATGCGTCCGATCCGCTGATTACGCGGCCGATCGCGGTCAACATGCTGCTCGACCTGCACGACACCGCGCGGCGGATCGTCGCCGACGCGGCCGCGATCACCGTGCCGACGCAGCTGCTGATCTCGGGCGCCGACTGGGTCGTGCATCGCGGCCCGCAGGACCGCTTCTTCGAACGCCTCGGCGCCGCGCGCAAGGAGCGCATCGTGCTGCCGGGTTTCTATCACGACACGCTCGGCGAACGCGACCGTGCACAGGCGCTCGCGCCGCTGCGTGCATTCGTGTTGCGCGAATTCGATGCGCCGAGCCCGCGCGTGTCGCTCGCCGACGCCGACCGGCGCGGCGCGTTCCACGATGAATACGCGGCGCTCGGCCGGCCGCCGGCGAATGCGTTCGCGCGGGCGTACTGGGCGCTCGCGCGGGCCGGCCTGAAGGCCGGCGGCGCGCTGTCGGACGGCATCGCGCTCGGGCTGCGGCTCGGCTTCGATTCGGGCTCGACGCTCGACTATGTGTATCGCAACCGCGCACAGGGGCGGTTCGGCGTCGGCGCGCTGATCGATCGCACGTATCTCGATTCGCCGGGCTGGGTCGGCATCCGCCAGCGCAAGGTGCATCTGCAGGAACTGATCGGCGCGGCGATCGGCCGCTTGCGCGGCCACGGCGCGCCGGTGCGGATCGTCGACATCGCGGCCGGGCACGGGCGCTACGTGCTCGACGCGATCGCGTCGGCCGCCGAACGCGACGGCGCGGCGCCCGACGACATCACGCTGCGCGACTACAGCCCGCCGAACGTCGAGGCCGGGCGCGTGCTGATCGCGCAGCGCGGCCTCGAGCCGATCGCGCGCTTCGAGCGCGGCGACGCGTTCGACGAGGCGTCGCTCGCGGCGCTCGAGCCGCGTCCGACGCTCGCGATCGTGTCGGGCCTCTACGAGCTGTTCGGCGAGAATTCGCTGATCGAGCGCTCGCTGCGCGGGCTCGCGCAGGCCGTGCCGCCGGGCGGCTATCTCGTCTATACGGGGCAGCCGTGGCATCCGCAGCTCGAATTCATCGCGCGCGCGCTGAACAATCACCGCGGCGAAGCGACCTGGGTGATGCGCCGCCGCTCGCAGGCCGAGATGGACGAGCTCGTCGCGCGCGCGGGTTTCCGCAAGCTCGACCAGCGGATCGACGCAATGGGCATCTTCACGGTCAGCCTCGCGCAGCGGGTCGACGCGTCATGAGCGCGCTCGACGGCGGCGCGAGCGGCCTCGCCGAGGCGGCCTCGGCGGCCGGCGCGCGCGACGCGTCGTTCGCGCTGCGCTTCGGCTGGCTCGCGGCGATGGGCGCCGTGTTCTTCTCGACCTACGGCTTCGCGAACTGGCTCGCCGCGCGCCGCGCGGCGGTGCCGACCTTCGCGTTCGGCTGGGAGCACGCGATCCCGTTCGTGCCGTGGACGATCGTGCCGTACTGGTCGATCGACCTGCTGTATGCGCTGTCGTTCTTCTTCTGGACGCGCCGCGCCGACCTGCTCGATCACGTGAAGCGGCTGTTGACCGTGCAGTTGATATCGGTCGCATGCTTCATCGCGTGGCCGCTGCGCTTCGGGTTCGAGCGGCCCGACGCGGGCGGCGTGGCCGGCGCGCTGTTCACGCTGCTGATGGGCTTCGACAAGCCGTTCAACCAGGCGCCGTCGCTGCACATCGGGCTGCTCGTCGTGCTGTGGGCCGTCTATGCGAAGCACCTGCGCGGCACGCTCGCGCGTGCCGTGCTGCACCTGTGGTTCGCGGCGATCGGCGTGTCGGTGCTGACCACTTACCAGCATCACGCGATCGACGTGCCGACCGGCGCGGCCGTCGGCTGTCTCGCGCTGTTCCTGTTTCCGCTGCGCGATGCCGCGGGCCGGCTGCCGGGCGCCGATGCGTCGCCGGGTGCGGCCGGCCGTGCGCTCGCGCGCCGCTATGCGCTCGGCGCGGCGGTGGTCGCGCTCGCGGCGCTCTGGTGCGTGCCGCGCGCGCCCGGCTGGGCGCTGGCGGCAGGGTGGGTCGCGCTGGCGCTCGCGTGTGTCGCGTGGATCTACCGGCGCGGCGCGCCCGGCGCATTCCAGAAGGACGCGCACGGGCGTTTTCCGGTCGTCATTCGCTGGCTGCTCGCGCCGACGATTGCGGGCGCGTTCATCAATTCGCGGCTGTGGACGCTCCGGCAGCCGGCGCCGGTGCGGATCGACGAGCGCGTATCGATCGGCCGCACGCCGACGACACGCGACGTGCGCCGCCACGGCTTCACGGCGCTGGTCGACCTGACCGCCGAGATGCCGCGCTGGACGTCGGTCGATGCAGCGCTCGCGTATGCGACCGTGCCGCAGCTCGACCTCGTCGCGCCGACGGCCGGGCAGCTCGCGCGGGCCGTCGCCGCGCTCGAACGCCTGCACGGGGAAGGGCGCGACGTGCTGGTCTGCTGCGCGCTCGGCTATGGGCGCAGCGTGCTGTGCGCCGCCGCATGGCTGGCGGTGCGACGCGGGTTCGGCGATGCGCGCGACGCGCTGGCCGCGGTGCGCGCGGTACGGCCGCATGCGGTGTGGTCGGATGACGGCGTGGCCGTGCTGCAGCACTGGATCGATCGCCGTCGGGGTGCGGGAGGTACGTGATGCGCGACCCGTCCGCAGCGTTCAGGATTGCCGCCGCGCGCGGCGCGCTCGATGCGGGCGCGTGGGCGATCGCGGCCGCGCTGGCCGCGTCCGGCGCGGGCTGGTGGATCGCATCGGGGTGGGCGCCGGCGACGATCGCCCGCGTGCTGCTGGCCGTCGTCAGCACCGGGTCGGGGATCGCGGCGCTGTGGTACGCGGTGAGGATCGAGATCGACCGCCGGTTGTTCGGCGCGCTCGCGCGTGCGGCGGCAGGCGAGGGATCGGCCGACGACGGGCTCGCGGCGCTCGACCGCGCGTTGGCCGATCTCGGCTGGATCGATGCGTCGAAGGCCGGACGCGCACTCGACGCACGCGTGCGCGGTGCGGCCGGGCTGTGCCGGGCCGGCGTGCTCGTCGCGATCGTCCAGTGGCTCGCGGTCGGGCTCGCGATCGCCGTTCCGCCGATCGGCTAGCGCCCGTTCAAGCCAGCCGCGGGCGGCCGAGGGTGTCGTTCCGCCCGCCGGCGCGTCAAGGAAGCCGCCTTCGAGTGTGCGTCATGCGTGCGCCGTCCGTTGCGGCCGCGTGCGCTTCACTTCATACATCGCCCGGTCCGCATGCTCGATCAGCGCGTTCATGTCGGTGCCGTCGTCGGGCAGCAGCGCGATGCCGACGCTGACGCCGAGTTGCATCGGGCGCCCCTCGAATTCGAACGGTTCGCCGACCTGACGCGCGAGCCGCGCGCTTTGCGCATGCGCATCGTCGCGGTTGCCGATGTTCGGCAGGATCACCGCGAATTCGTCGCCGCCGATGCGCGCAACCGTGTCCGAGCGCCGCACCGCACCCCGCATCCGCGTGGCGATCTCGCGCAACGCCGCATCGCCCGCACGGTGGCCGAACCCGTCGTTGATCGGCTTCAGCCCGTCCATGTCGATGTTGAGGATGCCGAGCCGGCCGTTCGCGCGCAGCGTCGTGTGCATCGACTGCCGCAGGCGGTCGTAGAACAGCGCGCGGTTCGGCAGACCCGTGAGCGCGTCGTGCGTCGCGCGCAGGTACAGTTCGTTCGCCTCGTTGCGCGCCGCATGGAACATGGCGGCGGCGATCATATCGGCCGTCAGCCGCAGCGTGCCGGCGTCGGCTTGCGAAAAGCCGTCGACTTCCGGCGACATCACCTTCAGCACGCCGACGGTCGTGTCGGCATGGGTGAGCGGCATCACGAGCATCGAGCGCAGGCCGACCCGCCGGCATGCGTCGCGATCGACGCGCGGGTCGGTTTCCGAATCGGTGCAGTGCAGCAACTCGCCTTGCTGCACGCACAGGCCCGACAGGCTGCCCGAGCGCCGCAGCCGCAGGCCGAGCATCCCGGCCGCGGTGCCCGACGCGGCGCGGTACACCATGTCGTCGCCCTCGGCGAATTCGACGGCGGCGGCGCTCGCGCCGGTGAGCTGCGGCACCTGCTCGGCCACATAGGCCATCACGCTGCCGAGATCGAGGCCGAGCTTCGCGATCTCGGTCTGCGCGGCAATGATGCGCAGCAGCGTATCGGGGGACGGAGTAGCAGTGCCGACGATTTGATTCAAGTCAGTTTTCCGTGAAAGAAAGCACGTCCGTGCGGCGCGGGATTGCGGTAGCATACGCGCCGCCTCGCGGCAGCGAGTTCCGGCGGGGCGGTTCGCAACGAACCGCCGCCGGCCAGCCGCACCGCGCCGGCAGTATGCCGTTCGGCTTGCCGGGCGACAACGGCGCAATTCTTACCATTCATCCCTCTCACGCAGCATTTCCGACCGGATCGAGGTTTTTTCGCTCGAACGTTGCGAATCGGGGTAAGTTTTGTCCTATTTTTGAGATAGTGTGACGAATGGGCAGGTGCCGGTGCCAGGCGCGTAGCCCGACGACGCGCGATTAAAGAAATCGCCGCGTTGTTTCGATAAATGAATCAGGCCAGTTAGAGATATGAGGGGAAGCAGTGGGGATGTTCACTCACGGGCATAGCTGCTTTGCGCGCATCGGTTTCGATGCGACGGATGACCGGATGATCCTGACGAAACGGAGCGGCGCATGAAGCCGGCCGTGTCGCTGCTCGTCCTCTCGGCCGCCATGGTCGGCGCTTTGCATGCCGCCGCGTTGTCGGCCGCGCCGATGCCGGCCGTGCCGGCCGCCGGCGCCGCATCCGGCGCTGTGCCCGCGGCGGCCAGCGCGGCCAGCGCGGCCGCCGCCGGCCTGCCGGCGACGACGGTGCGCCTGCCGTTCGCGTCACTCGGCGCGTTCGATCCGCTGCGCCTGCGCGGGGCTGATGATGCGCGCACGATCAATGCGGGCGTGCGGCTCGATCGCGTGGTCACCGGCGCGCGGCTGCGCCTGACCTACGCGTATTCGCCGTCGCTGGTGTTCCCGATGTCGCACCTGAAGGTGTCGGTGAACGGCGAGGTCGGCGCGACCGTCCCGTTCGACGCCGCACAGGCGGGCCGCACGGTCACGCAAGAGATCCCGATCGATCCGCGCTACTTCTCGGATTTCAACCAGATCGGCCTGCGCCTGATCGCGCACTACACGCTCGACCATTGCGAGGATCCGGCCAACTCGGCGCTGTGGGCCGACGTGAGCCCGAAGAGCGAGCTGATCCTCGACGAATCGCCGGTCCGCCTGCCGAACGATCTTGCGCTGCTGCCCGCGCCGTTCTTCGACCGGCGCGACAACGGCCGCGTGCGGCTGCCGTTCGTGCTGCCGGCGTCACCCGATTCGGCGACGCTGCGCAGCGCGGGCGTGCTGGCGTCGTGGTTCGGCGCGCTGGCCGACTACCGGCACGCGCGCTTCCCGGTGTCGTCCGGGCTGCCGGCCGACGACCAGGCGGTGGTGATCGGCACGGCCGCGAAGCTGCCGGCCGGCCTCGCGCTGCCGTCGATCAACGGCCCGCTGCTCGCCGTCGCCGACAACCCCGCCGCGCCGGGGCGCAAGCTGCTCGTCGTCACGGGCCGCACGGCGGCCGAGGTCGACGACGCGGTCGCGACGCTCGTGCTGGGCCGCGTGGCGCTGTCGGGGCCGTCGGCGACGGTCGCGCACGTCGATCTCGGCGCGCCGCGCAAGCCGTATGACGCGCCGCGCTGGCTACCCGTGAACCGGCCGATCGCGTTCCGCGAACTCGTATCCGACGTGCGCGAACTGGAAGTGCGCGGCACGACGCCCGACGCCATCCGCCTGAACCTGCGGGTGCCGTCCGACCTGCATTCGTGGAATGGCGCGGGCGTGCCGATCACGCTGCGCTACCGCTACACGGCGCCGACGGTGCAGGACAACTCGACCCTCGCCGTCGAGATCAACGACCAGCTCGTGAAGTCGTACCGGCTCGGGCCGGCTCATGCCGAGGACGCGCACGGCCGCATGCAGTTGCCGCTCCTGTCGGTGCCCGAAGGGCGCGTGACGAGCGACGTCGACATCCCGGCGTTCCGGGTCGGCAGCGGCAACCAGCTGCAGTTCCGTTTCACGCTCGACTCGCAGAAGACGGGCCTGTGCTCGAGCACGGCGACCGAGCCGCAGCGTGCGGCGATCGATCCCGATTCGACGATCGACTTCTCGCACTTCGTCCATTACGCGCAGTTGCCGAACCTCGCGTTCTTCGCGAACAGCGGCTTCCCGTTCACGCGTTTCGCCGACCTGTCGCAGACGGCCGTCGTGATGCCTGACCGGCCGTCGCCGCAGGAACTCGAGGCCTACCTGACGATGCTCGGCCACATGGGCGAATGGACCGGCTTCCCGGCGCTGCGCGTGCAGGTCGCGCGGCCCGGCGACGTCGCCGCGCTGTCGGGCAGCAAGGATCTCCTCGTGATCGACGGTTCGCCCGCGTCGCCGCTGCTCGCGCACTGGCGCTCGGCATTGCCGCTCGTGATCGGCGAGCAGGGCAGCGCCGGCGGCGAAGGCGCCGCGCGCGTCGCGTTCTCGGTGAAGGAGCGCTGGCGCAACGGCGTCGGCCTGACCGAAGGCGGCGCGCATATCGAGCAGACGGGCTCGCTCGCGGCGCTCGCCGGGTTCGAGCTGCCGGGCAGCCAGGGGCGCAGCGTCGTCGCGCTGACGGCGACTGACCAGCCGCGCCTCGGCGATCTGCTCGACGTGTTCGAGAACGCCGGGCTCGTGTCGCAGCTGCAGGGCGACCTTGCGCTGGTGCGGCCGGGGCAGGTGGACAGCCTGCGCGTCGGCGAGCCTTACGTGGTCGGCTTCGTGCCGTGGTATGAGCGCGTGTGGACGCATGCGGCGCGGCATCCGGTCGTGCTTGGCGCGGTCGGCGTCGTGGCGGGGCTGCTGCTCGCGCTCGGCGTGTTCAGCGTGCTGCAGAGAATCGCCGCGCGTCGACGGGGGATGTAACGGATGGCGCGGGCAATGGCGAAGCGACGGGCAATGCGGCCGGCGCGGCGCGGCGGCGCGGCACTCGCGCTGGCGGTGGCGGTGACGTGCGCGGCGGCCGGCATGGCCACGCGCGCGCAGGCCGCGGGGGCTGGTACGGCCGATGCTGCCGACGCGGGATGCGGCGCGGCGTGGCCGCGCTGGGACGCGTTCAAGCGTGATTTCATCTCAGCCGACGGCCGCGTGATCGACGTCGGTTCGGCCGATTCGCGCACGGTGTCGGAGGGGCAGGCGTATGGACTTTTCTTCGCGCTGGTCGCGAACGACCGGCGCATGTTCGACACGATCCTCGCATGGACCGAGAACAATCTCGCGCAGGGCGACCTGAGCGCGCACCTGCCGGCGTGGCTGTGGGGCCGTGCGCCCGACGGCGCGTGGCGCGTGCTCGACGCGAACGCGGCGTCGGACGCCGACCTGTGGATCGCGTATGCGCTCGTCGAGGCCGGGCGGCTGTGGCACGAGCGCAGCTACACGGCGCGCGGCGCGCTGCTCGCGAAGCGCGTGCTCGACGAAGAGACGGCGGCCGTGCCGGGCCTCGGCCTCACGCTGCTGCCCGGGCCGACGGGGTTCAAGCTCGCCGACGGCCAGTGGCGCGTGAATCCGAGCTATTCGCCGCCGCAGGTGATCCGCGCGCTGGGCGCGCGCCTGCCCGACGACAAGCGCTGGGCCGCGCTCGCCGCCAGCACCGGACGCGTGCTGCTCGACACCGCACCGAAAGGCTTTTCGCCCGACTGGGCGCTGTATCGCGCGGGCACGGGTTTCGGGCCCGATCGCGAGACAAAGGCGGAGAGCGCGTACAACGCGATCCGCGTGTATCTGTGGGCCGGCATGCTCGACCGCGCCGATCCGCTCGCCGCGCCGATGCTCGCGCGTTTTGCGCCGTTCGCCGACACCATCGCCGCACATGGCGCACCGCCCGAGCGGGTCGATACGACGACGGGCGTTGCCGGGCCGAACGACGGCAACGGCGGGTTCTCGGCGGCGGCCGTGCCGTTCCTCGACGCACGCGGCCAGCGCGCACTCGCGGATGCACAGGCGGCGCGTGTCGATACGCTCGCGCGCCAGTCGGCACCCGGTTACTACACGAGCGTGCTGACGCTGTTCGGGCTCGGCTGGCGCGACGGGCGCTAC
This sequence comes from Burkholderia sp. BCC0405, assembly GCF_902833075.1. NCBI lineage: Bacteria > Pseudomonadati > Pseudomonadota > Betaproteobacteria > Burkholderiales > Burkholderiaceae > Burkholderia > Burkholderia sp. BCC0405. Next base: position 270,646 of record NZ_CADFEO010000008.1, on the reverse strand, counting down.
CGGTTCGGCGCGGACGGCACGCTCGACGCCCGCTGGGGAGGCCGCTCGTGCGCCGCCCGCTGAAGCGCGCCGCGCCGCACGTCGCGGGATTCGCGTGGCTCGCGTCGTCGGTGTGCGCGGCGGCGCCGGGCACCGCGGCGGACGCGACGATGGCGAACCCTGCGACACCGGCGACTGCCGCGTCCGCCGATGCGCGGCGCGAGCTCGACACGGCGCGGATGTGGGGCGTCAAGCATCGCGACGACCTTGCGCGCGATGCCCTGCGCAAGGGGCTGCTGATCGCGCCGGGCGATCCCGAACTGCTGGCCGAACAGGTGCGCGTGCTGCTGCGGCTCGGCGACGCGAAAGGCGCACAGGCGTCGCTCGCGCGCCTGCAGGCGCAGTCGCCCACTGCGCCCGCCACGCGGCGGGTCGCCGACGAATACCGCGTCGCGACGAGCGGGCGCGGCGAGATGGCGCAGATCCGCCTGCTCGCGCGCAGCGGCCGCGCCGACGAAGCAGCCCGGCGGATCGTCGCGTTGTATCCGAACGGCGCGCCGTCGGGTGCGCTCGGCGCCGAGTATTACGAAATCGTGTCGAATGCGCCGGGCGGTCGCGAGCCGGCGCTTGCCGCGCTGCGCCGCGCGGTCGCGGCCGATCCGCAGGACACGAGCGCGGCGATGGCGCTCGCGCGGCTCCTCAACCAGCGCGCCGACTCGCGGCCGGAGGCGAACCGGATCGCCTGGGCGCTTGCCAGGCGCACCGACGCCGACCATACGGAGGCGATGGCGCTGTGGCGGCGCGTGCTGCAGTCGGCCGGCAGCGATCCCGCGTATCTCGATGCGCTGCATGCGTATCTCGCGCTCGTCCCGGACGATACCGAATTCGTCGACCGGGCGGGGACCCTGGATCGCCAGCGCGACGCGCAGCGCCGGCTCGAATGCAATCCCGACTACATCGCGCAGCAGCGCGGCCTGCAGGCGCTCGCGCGCGGCGACCTGGCCGGCGCCGATCCGCTGCTGACGCGCGCCGCGCGCGCGCGTGCGGACGACGCCGACGCGGTCGGCGGGCTCGGCCTGCTGCGCCTGCGCGAAGGGCGGCACGACGAAGCGCGCGCGCTGTTCATGCGCGCCGCGACGCTTGCGACCGACCAGCGCGGCAAATGGCTGGGCCTCGCGCGCACCGCGCAATTCTGGGGACAGCTCGCGCAAGGCCGCGCGGCGGCCGCCGCGGGACGTCCGCAGGACGAAGAGCGCGCCGCACGCGCGGCACTCGCGATGCAGCCGGACAACCCGGACGCGAAGCTGCAGCTTGTCGACGCGTTGCTCGCGCAGCGCGACTGGGCGCGCGCGGAGCCGTTGCTGCGCGCGCTGCTGGCCGCGCGTTCGCCCGATCTCGCCGCCGTGCGCGGCACGGCCATGCTGTATGAGAACACCGGCCGCGCGGACCGGATCGGCCCGCTGCTCGACGCGCTGCAAGGCCGCGTGACGGGCCGCGACGATCGGCGTGCGCTCGACGGCCTGCGTGCCGACCTGCTGGCGAGCCAGGCGCGCGCGCTTGCGGACAAGGGCGAACGCGGGCCTGCGGCGCAGCGCTACGAGGCGGCCGTGCGCGCCGCGCCCGACGCGCCGTGGACGCGCTTCGCACTGGCGCGCCTCTATCGCGACATGGGGTTGCCGCAGCTCGGCCGCACGGTGATGGACGACGGGCTTGCGCAAGGCGCGACGCCCGAGATGCGCTACGCGACCGCGCTGTACCGCAATTCGCTCAATGACGTGGCGGGTGCGCGGGCCGCGCTCGCGCCGGTCGACGATGCGCACCGTTCGGACGGGATGCGTGCGCTCGCGCGCAAGCTCGACGCCGAAGGCGCACTGGCCGATGCACGCGGTACGCTCGCACGCGGCGACCGCGGCGACCGCGGCGACCGCGCGGCGTTCGCTGCGTCCCTCGCCCAGGCGCAGGCGAGTGCGCCGGACGACCCCGACATGCTCGCCGCGATCGGCGCGCAATGGATCGACGCGGGCGAACCCGAGCGCGGGCTCGCGCCGTTGCGCGACTGGATCGCGGCGCACCCGCGCGAAGCCGATGCGGACGTGCGGCTGCGCTACGGCGACCTGCTCGGCAGCGCGGGGCGCGACGACGCGCTCGCCGCGTGGCTCGACACGCTGCGCCGGGAACCGTCGCTGACGCCCGCGCAGACGGCGAGGCTCGAGGACCAGTCGCTGCGGCTCGTGCTGCGCCGGACGGACGACGCGATCGCGCGGCAGGATTACGCGCAGGCGCGCACGCTGCTCGACCGCGCGAGCCCGGCCGGTCGCGCGGACAAGCGCTATGCGCTCGAACTGGCCGATCTCGAGCGCGCGCAAGGCCATTACGACGCGGCACGCGCGGCGCTTGCACCCGTCGTCGCCCGCACGCCGGACGATGCCGATACGCAGCTCGCGCTGGCGCGCATCGACGAGGACAGCGGCAACCGGGCAGCGGCGCTGGCACGCGTGCAAGCGGTGCTCGCCCGCACGCCGGACGACGACGTCGACACGCAACTGTCGGCCGTGCGCCGCCTGAATGCGCTGCGTCGCCCGGACGAGGCCGCGCAAGTGACCGATCGGCTGCAGGCCGCGTATCCGGCGCGGGCGGACGTGACGGTCGCGGCCGGGCGCGTGGCCGAGGCACAGGGGCGCTACGACGACGCGGCGTCGCTGTACCGCTTGTCGCGGTCGCAGGAACGCACGGCGGGCGTGAGCCCGGGCCGCGACGGCCTGACGCCGGCGCAGGCGGCATTCGCGGATCTCGAGCAGCGGCGCAATCCCGAGATCGAGACCGGCTGGACGCCCGCGTACAAGTCGGGCGACGAAGGCATCTCGTCGTATCGCGCGCAGCAGGTGCCGATCTACCTGCAGGTGCCGATCCGCTACGACGGGCATGTGTTCGCGCAGATCGACACCGTGCATCTGGATCCGGGCACGCTCGACACGAGCAACCCGGACGCGTATTCGCTCAGCACGTTCGGCAGCTACGCGTCGCTCAAGGCGCGGAACGCGCTGACACCCGCAGAGATCGCCAATCCGCCGGGCTCGCTGCACCAGACGGCCACGGGTGTCGCGCTCGGCGCCGGCTATCTGACGGACGCATGGCGCTTCGACCTCGGCACGTCGCCGCTCGGTTTCCCCGTGCATTACCTGGTCGGTGGCGTGCGCTATCGCTTCGACGCGGGCCCGGCCAGCTTCTCGGTGAATGCGTCGCGGCGGCCGGAAACGAGCAGCGTGCTGTCGTACTCGGGGATGCGCGACCCATGGACGGGTGCGGTCTGGGGCGGCGTCCGGCGCGATGGCGCGAACCTGCGCGCGTCGGTCGACGTCGGCCGCACGAACCTGTTCGCGGAACTCGGCGCGGGCGTGCTGTCCGGCCGCAACGTCGAACGCAACGCGGAAGTCACGCTGCGCACGGGCTTCACGATGCCCGTGTACGAGCGTTCGACGATGAAGGTCAGCACCGGGCTCGTCGGCAATGCGTGGCACTACGCACAGAACCTGCGCTACTACACGTACGGGCAGGGCGGTTACTACAGCCCGCAACGCTACCTGTCGCTCGGCGTGCCGATCGAATGGGCGGGGCGGCACGATGCGCTGTCGTGGGACCTGACCGTCACGGGCGGGATCTCGAACAGCTACGAGAAGGATTCGCTGTATTACCCGCTGTCCTCGGACCAGCGGGCCGCGCAGGCGGCGGCCGGGTTCGTGTACGCGGGCAGCTCGACGCGCGGCGTGTCGTTCTCGTACGGCATCAACGGGATCGTCGAGTACCGCATGAACCCGCACCTGAGTGTCGGCGCGCAGTTGCAGGTCGACCGGTCGCACGACTACGCGCCGAGTTCGGCGCTCGTGTACCTGCGCTATGCGTTCGACGCGCGCGCGCAACGCAGCTGGCTCGTCACGCCGACGCCGGTGCGGCTTTATTCGGATTACTAGGGGAACGCCGTGACTACGGAACTCGATGCCACCCGTCCCGCGCTCGGCGCCGCCTGCCTGCTGGGCCGCCTGCGTGCGCGGCTGGGCGCGGGGCCGGCCGGCGGCCGCGCCGGCCCGGTGAGCCGGCTCGCGATCGACGGCTTGCCCGATGCCTGGACGCAACTGGAACCCGGCGGCCTGTACGCGATCTATGCGGCCGGCGGCACGCCGGCCTGCGATGCGCTCGTGTGGGAGAGCGCGCGGCAGGCGCGCACGCGCGACGTGACAGTCGTGCTCGCGCGCGAGGCGGCGCACGTCGCCGAACAGATGCAGGCGCGCGGCTTCGCGGGCGGCGCGCAGCCGGCCGGCTGGCCGCGCAACCTGAACGTGCTGGCGATGCCGCCCGCGGCCGAATCGGCCAACGGTGACAACACCGGCGCCGGCGCAACGGCGGACGCGCCGCGCCACGCGGCGCCGGGCCCGTTCGCCCGGCTGAGCGGCGGCCTGCGCGCGATGAAGCGCTACGGCTTTCGCGCGCGCTCGCTGTATTTCGTCGAGGGCGCGCAGCGCTGGTTCAGCTGGGACGACCCGATCGCGCTCGCCGACGAGGCGCACGCGCTCGCCGAATGGTGCCGCACGCGCCGGATCGCGCTCGTGCTGCTGCTCGATCCCGAAGCGACCCGTGCGGGCGACGCAGCGCGCACCGACGATGCTCCGCTCGTCCGCGACACGGCTCGCACGACGCGCGGCGGCTTCCACGGTATCTGCTCGGGCGTCGCGCAGTTGCAGCGCACGCACGGCGAGCTGCTGTGGGTCGTCGATTTCTGGCGTGCGGGCGATACGCTCGCGGCCGGCGAAGTCCGGCCGCTGCGCTTTGCGCCGGGCGGCCGGCTGTCGGCGAGCGTCGACGGCGGCGCGACCGGGCCCGCGCACCGGATGAAGCTCGCGAGCGACGAGGATCGCGTCGTCGCCAGCCGCGCGGTGCTCGACGGCGCGAACCGCGCGCCGGACGGCTGGGAGATCGTCGAGGACAACGCGGCCGTCGTCGCGGCGTGCGCGCATGCCGAGGCCGCGACCGCGGTGCTCGTGTTCCGCTCGCATGCGCAACTCGAAGCGCTCTGCGCGGACGTGCACACGCTGCGCCGGCAGTGCGGCGGTGCGCTGAAGATCGCGGTCGTCGAGCGCGGCGAAGTGCTGCGCCAGCAGTTCGAGATGCTCGTGCTGAGCGTCGGCGCGAGCCGCGTCGTCGCGCGCGACCTGCCGGTATCGCGGATGCAGGCCGCCGTGCACGCGCTGCGCGGCCAGCTCTATGCGCGGCCCGTCGCGGCCGACTATCGTGCGGCGCTCGCGGCCGCGCTCGGCGATTCGGTGCTCGGCTACCTGCCGGTCGGCGCGTTCTGCCAGCGGATCCGCGCGGTGCTCGATCGCGGCGCCGTGCTCGCGCTGCCGCACACGCTCGTGAAGATCGCGCTGCTGCCGGGCGTGTCGCACGTCGACGCGCTGCGGCTTTGCCGGCCGCGCCGCACGGGCGACATCGTGACGGCCGATGCGGCGCACCTGTACGTGTTCCTGTTCGCGTGCGAACCGACCGATGCGGAGGACGCGCTCGCGCGCATCTTCGACGTGCCGGTCGATACGCTGTCCGACCGTGTCGTGTGCCTCGGGTCCGGCAGCATCGACACCGAGCTCAGTGCGCTGACGGCCGAGAACCGGCGCGCGCCGATCGCCGACTACAGCGATCTGTTCGCGGCCACGCAGCCGGCGGGCGCCGGGCGCACACCGTCCGCGCGCACCGATTCCGGCGCGGCGCTGCCCGACCCGCGCGAAGTGAGCGTGGCGATCGACGCGATCGATACGATCGTCGCGCTCGAGGCGATCGGTGCGACGCCGTCGGCCGCGGCCGCCGACGCATCGGCGCCGGAATCCGTCATTCCTGCCGCGCGCAAGCGCGGCGCCATCCGCAGCGCGATGCCGCTGCGCAAGCAGGGGGTCGCATGATCGCCGACATCGTCATCGGCTTCATCGTCGGCATCGTGATCGCGGTGCCCGTGTGGATCGTCGCGCAGCATCTCGGCATCGGCCGGGGCTTTCATGCGCCGCGCGGGATCGACCGGCGCGACGCCGTGCCCTGCGAACTCGTGCCGGTGGCGCTGCGCGGGCGGCTGCTGCCCGATGCCGAGCCCGGCCAGCGTGCGGACGAGGCGGCCCGATGAAGACGATCGCCATTACGTCGACCACGGGCGGCGCGGGCCGCACGACGCTCACGGCTGCGCTCGCGGTGCTGCTGGCGCGCCGCGGCCGCCCGGTCGTCGCCGTCGAATTCGACGCGCAGAACCTGATGGGCGCGACGCTCGGTCTCGACACGCTCGCCGAGCACGGCCTCGCGCAAAGCGTGCTCGGCGGCGCTAAGCCGTGGCATGCGCAGACGTGGCGCAACGCCGACGGCGTGCTGTTCGTGCCGTACGGGCAGCTCGACGCGGCCGGCGCCGCCGCGTGCGATGCGCGGCTCGCGGCCGATCCCGCGTGGCTGTCGCGCGCCCTCGACGAAATCGCGCTGCCGGCCGACGGCGTCGTGCTGATCGACACCGCACGCTATCCGTCGACGCAGGCCGAGCAGGCGATTCGCTGCGCGAACCTGACGCTCGTCGTCGTGCCGCCCGAGCCGACCGCGTGCGCGACGACGGCCGCGCGGCTCGGTGCGCTGCGGGCCGGCGGTGGCGAACTGCAGATCGTCGTGAACCGGCTGAATCCGGCGCGCGACATGCAGCGCGACGCGCTCGGCATGCTGCGCGCGGTCGCGGGGCCGGCATCGATGCTCGAGCAACGCATCCACGTCGATGCGGCCGTGCCCGAAGCCCTCGCGCGCGGCAGCTGGATCTTCGACGACGCACCGTATTCGCAGGCGTCGCACGACCTGAACGGCGTCGCGAACTGGGTCGATACGTGGTTGGCGGCAGGCGCCGCCGGTCGCCGCGGAGCGGCGCGATGAACGCGGGCTTCGCGCCGCGCCTGCGCGCAGTCGGCCGCCGCGCGGCCGACTGGCTCGCACGCGGCATCGGGTTGCCGGCGCAACGCACGCTGGTCGACTGGTTCGTGCGGCTGTTCTTCCACGCGCCGCCGCCGGGCCGGCCCGATCACGTGCGCCGCTGGGTGCGCGTCGCGTCCCTGCGGCTGGCGCACGAGTGGGGCGTGCTGCAGCCGCTCAGCCCGCGCGAATGGCTGTGGCGCACGATCGTGCGCGCGCCGCGCACGGCCGACGCCCGGCCCGCGCGCGATCCGCTCGCGTGGTTCGACAAGGTTGTCGTGCCCGTCTACGTGGCCGGGCGCGCGGTCGGCCGGTGGATCAACGCGAGGCTCGAACGCCTGCCGTGGGTGCGCTGGGGCGGCTGGCTCGATGCGCGCGCGAACGGCGTCGGCCGGCGCCGCTGGCTCGCGCCGCTGCTGCTCGTGGCCGGCGCGCTGCTGTGGGCCGCAGCCGGCATGTCGCCGCTGATGCCTGGCGCGCAGTTCGCGTTCTTCGCGATCGTCGCGGTGCTGGCGCTCGCGCTGCGCCGCCTGCCGGGCCATCTGCCGACGCTCGCGCTCGCGTCGCTCGCGCTGCTCGCGACGTTGCGCTACGTGTGGTGGCGCACCACGCAGACGCTCGATTTCCGCGGCCCGGTCGAGGCCGTCGCCGGGTACCTGCTGTACGGCGCGGAAGCCTATACGTGGATGATCCTGCTGCTCGGCTTCGTGCAGACCGCATGGCCGCTCGACCGGCCGATCGTGCCGCTGCCCGACGATCCCGACACCTGGCCGACCGTCGACATCTACATCCCGACCTACAACGAGCCGCTGTCGGTCGTGAAGCCGACGGTATTCGCCGCGCAGAGCATCGACTGGCCGAGCGCGAAGCTGCGCGTGTACCTGCTCGACGACGGCAAGCGCCCCGAATTCGAGGCGTTCGCGCGCGAGGCCGGCATCGACTACGTGACGCGCGACGACAACCGCCACGCGAAGGCCGGCAACATCAACCGCGCATTGCCGAAGACGCACGGCGAATACATCGCGATCTTCGACTGCGATCACGTGCCGACGCGCTCGTTCCTGCAGACGACGATGGGCGTGTTCCTGCGCGATCCGAAATGCGCACTCGTGCAGACGCCGCACCATTTCTTCTCGCCCGATCCGTTCGAGCGCAACCTCGGCACGTTCCGCGAGATCCCGAACGAGGGCAACCTGTTCTACGGCCTCGTGCAGTCGGGCAACGACCTGTGGAACGCGACGTTCTTCTGCGGCTCGTGCGCGGTGCTCAGGCGCAGCGCGCTGGAAGAGGTGGGCGGCGTCGCGGTCGAGACCGTGACCGAGGATGCGCACACCGCGCTCAAGCTGCACCGGCGCGGCTATACGTCGGCGTATCTGCCGACCGTGCAGGCGGCCGGTCTCGCAACCGAAAGCCTCGCGGGCCACGTGAAGCAGCGCACGCGCTGGGCGCGCGGGATGGCGCAGATCTTCCGCATCGACAACCCGTTCCTCGGGCGCGGGCTCGGCCTCATCCAGCGGATCTGCTACGGCAACGCGATGCTGCACTTCTTCTACGGGATTCCGCGGCTGGTGTTCCTGACGATCCCGCTCGCGTACCTGTTCTTCCACCTGTACTTCATCAACGCGTCCGCGGTCGCGCTCGCAAGCTACGTGATCCCGTACCTCGTGCTGGCGAACGTCGCGAACTCGCGGATGCAGGGGCGCTACCGCCACTCGTTCTGGGCCGAGGTCTACGAATCGGTGCTCGCGTGGTACATCGCGCTGCCGACCACCGTCGCGTTCTTCAGTCCGAAGCACGGCAAGTTCAACGTGACCGACAAGGGCGGCAAGATCGACGAAGGCTACATCGACTGGTCGACGTCGAAGCCGTACCTGGTGCTGTTCGGGATGAACGTGCTCGCGATCGTCGCCGGCCTGTGGCGGCTCGCGGCCGACCAGGGCGACGAGGCATCGACGATCCTGATCACGCTCGGCTGGACCGTGTACAACCTCGCGATGCTCGGCGCGGCGCTGGCCGTTGCGCGCGAGACCAGGCAGGTGCGCGTCACGCACCGGATCGCGATGCGCGTGCCGGCCACGCTGCTGCTCGCCGACGGCTCGACGGCCGCGTGCTTCACGAGCGACTACTCGACCGGCGGCCTGGGCCTCGAAGCGGTGCCGGGGCTTGCGCTCGCCGTCGGCGACACGCTGACGGTGTGCGTGACGCGCGGCGACCGGCCGTTCCCGTTCCCGGTGCGCGTGAGCCGCGTGACGCCGACCCACGTCGGCGTGAGCTTCGAGGCACTGACGCTCGAACAGGAGCGCCAGCTCGTGCAATGCACGTTCGGCCGCGCGGACGCGTGGCTCGACTGGCACGCAGGCGAGCGCCCCGACACGCCGCTCGGCGGGCTGAAGGAAGTGTTGCGTATCGGCCTGGACGGCTATGTACGGATGTGGAAGGGTGCGGCGCGCGGCCTGCAGGCCATGCTGGCGCCGAAACTCGATCGGGCGCGCGACTGACGCGGCGCTCATCACGGAGTGGGTTAGATGACGTTCTGGAATCTGTATTTCATCCTGAAGTTCGCGCTGTTCGCGACCGGGCACTTGCAGCCGTTCTGGCTCGCGAACCTCGCGTTCGCGGTGGCGCTCGCGGCGAGCGCACCGATCCGGCGGCGTGCGTGGCGCCTCGTCCGGCAGCTCGTCGCGATCGCGATCGCGGTGCCGCTGCTCGCACGCGAGATGCATGCGCCGCCGCTCGCCCGGCTCGTCGAGGCCGCACGCGAAGTGAGCGCGTTCCGCCTCGACTACTGGATGGAGCTGCTGCCGCGCCTGCTGCCGCCGGTGCTGCTGCTGACGGTGGCTGGCGTGCTGATCGTCTACTTCGTCGTCAATCGCTGGCTGCGCGTCGCGACGTTCGTGCTGGCGGTGCTGGTCGTGATGCCGCTGTGGCAGGCCGGCAGCGGGCTGATGGCGCGCGTCGTCGCACCGCTTCCGCAGCAGGCGAACACGACGGGCACGACGCTCGCCGGCCAGCCGGAGGATCACAACGCCGCGCTCGCGACGTTCCGCGCGCAGGAATCGCAGCGGCAGGTCGCATTCGGCCATCTCGGCAACGATCCGGCCACGCAGTTCGACGTGATCGTGTTGCACATCTGCTCGCTGTCGTGGGACGACCTCGATGCCGCGAAGGTGCGCAACCATCCGATGCTGAGCCACTTCGACTACCTGTTCACCAACTTCAGTACGGCCGCGAGCTACAGCGGCCCGGCGGCGATCCGCGTGCTGCGCGCGAGTTGCGGGCAGGAAGCGCACGCCGACCTGTACAAGCCGGCGCCGCAGCAGTGCTACCTGTTCTCGCAACTGGCGAGCGCGGGCTACAAGGTGCAGTCGCTGCTGAACCACGACGGCCATTTCGACAACTTCCTGCAGGTGGTCCACGACAACATCGGGGTGCCCGACGCGCCGCTGGTGTCGAACGCGGCCGCGCCCGTCGCGATGCACGCGTTCGACGGCTCGGCGATCAAGGACGACTACTCGACGCTCGCGAACTGGTATGCGCAGCGCGCGTCGGTGCCGGGCCCGGTCGCGTTGTACTACAACACGATCAGCCTGCATGACGGCAACCGGCTCGTCGGCAGTTCGCTGACGAGCATCGACTCGTATCCGCAGCGCGCCACGAAGCTGATGGACGACTTCGACCGCCTCGCCGACCTGATCGCACAATCGGGCCGCCGCGCGGTGATCGTGTTCGTGCCCGAGCACGGCGCCGCGCTGCGCGGCGACAAGAACCAGGTCGCGGGCCTGCGCGAGATCCCGACGCCGCGCATCGTGCACGGGCCGGTCGGCGTGCGGCTGATCGGCTTTACCGGCAACCACGGCGCGACGACCGTGATCGATCAGCCGACCAGCTTCCTCGCGCTCGCGCAACTGCTGTCGAACCTCGTGTCGAACAGCCCGTTCAAGCCGGGCACGACGCTCGCGCAGTACGCGGCCGACCTGCCGCGCACGCGGATGGTGGGCGAGAACGAGGGCACGGTGACGATGCAGATGGCCGCGGGCTACTCGGTGAAAACTCCGGATGGCGTATGGATCGACGAACAGTAATGCTTCCCGGCGACACCGATGACGATCGCCTGTCGCAACCGAACGACGTGAGCGGTCTCGCGCGGCATCTGCCCGCGCTCGATCCCGAGCGTTACGTCGACGAGCAGGCGCGCCGCGCGTTCATCGAGTCGCTCGACCGGTGGCCGACGCTCGCGAAGCTGATGGGATTGAAGCGCTGAAAAGCGTGGCGGCCGGCGCGGTGGGCGGCGGTTGACCCGATGCCGCCCGGGTTCGGTCGACACGAAACCCGGGCATTCCGTCATTTGCCGCAGCCCGGCCGGGCTCGTGTCTCACGACGCTCCCGCAGGGGGGCGCTCGTGTCGCGTCAACTATCCGGCGTTTACCGCACCTTGCGTTCCGGCTGGCGCGTCCATTCGTTTTCTTCGCCCGGCACCTTGCCGAAGGTCTGATCGGCCCACGCCGCACGGGCCGCGTCGATCGTCGCGCGCGCGCTCGACACGAAATTCCATTCGATGAAACGCTCGCCCGGCAGGTGCGCACCGCCGAGCAGCATCGCGCGCGCGCCGTTCGCGCTGGCGAGCGTCACGGTCACGCCGGGTTCGAGCACGGCCATCGTCGCGGGGGCGAGCGGGGTGCCGTCGATGGCGAGGTCGCCGTCGACGAGGTACACGCCGCGCTCCTCATGTTCGGCGTCGAGCGCGAGCGTGCCGCCTGCGGCGAATTCCGCATACGCATAGAGCGTGGGCGAGAACACGGCGACCGGCGACGTGAGCCCGAACGCGGTACCCGCGATCACGCGCATGCTTGCGCCGTCACGCGTGAACGACGGCAGCGTCTCGGCCGCATGATGGACGAACGCGGGCGCGGTGTCTTCATGCTCGACCGGCAGCGCGACCCAGGTCTGGATCCCGTGGACCGGCTGATCATGCGGCCGGTCTTCGTCGGGCGAGCGCTCCGAATGCACGATGCCGCGGCCGGCCGTCATCCAGTTCACGTCGCCCGGCACGATCTTCTGCCGGAAGCCGAGGCTGTCGTGATGCATCAGCGAGCCGTCGAACAGGTAGGTGACGGTCGCGAGGCCGATGTGCGGATGCGGCAGCACGTCGATGCCGCGGCCGGCCGGCAACACGGCCGGCCCCATCTCGTCGAAGAAGATGAACGGGCCGACGAGGCGCGCGGCGCGCGCGGGCAGCACGCGACGCACGACGAGGTTGCCGATGTCGCTTTCGCGCGGCGTGAGCAGGGTCTTGATCGAGGCGGACATGGTGGGGTCTCGTGGTCGAGGCGGGATGTGTCAGGCGATCGCCGTGTCGATGGCGATCGGATGCGTGAGGATCTTGTGCACCGGGCACGCGTTCGCGATCTGCAGCAGGCGCTCGCGCTGCTCGCCCGACAGGTCGCCTTCCAGCGTGATGCGGCGCACGATCGTGCTGCCGGTGCTGCCCGATTCGTGCGCGAGCTTCACGTGCACTTCGGCGAGCGGCCAGCCCTTGCGCTGCGCGTACATCTTCAGCGTGATCGCGGTGCATGCGCCGAGGCTCGACAGCAGCAGCGCGACGGGCGCGGGCGCCGCATCGCCGCCGCCCAGTGACGCCGGTTCGTCGGCGCGCCACTGGTGGGCGCCGTCGCTGAAGTGGACAAGGTAATCGACGGAGCCGATGCTCGCTTCGACGGACAGTTCGCTCATTGCAGTTCCATGGGGAGAAAGGGGAAGGCCGGCGGCGTGGCCGGGCGTTACGGTTCGAGCAGCCGCTGCAGCCGCAGTTCCTCGAAATCGAGTTCCGATTCGATCCGGTGCAGCACGGCGTCGTCGACCTTGCCGTCGCGATGCAGGTCGAGCAGCGCACGGCGCGACACGCCGACGAGTCCGAGTTCGACGCGCAGCATGCGCGCACGCACGTTGGCCGGTTCGGCGCCGTGGCGATGCGCGCGTTCGTTGAAGGCGACGCGGTTCCGGTATTCGGCGAGCAGGCGCTCGAGCGACGGCCGCTCGAGGGTCAACCCGCGCTTGTCGAGCGCGTCGAGTTCGGCGAGCGCCGCGCCGAACGCATGCGCGCGCACCGCATGCTCGGACATCGTGTGCCGCACGGCCGGGCGCAGCTTCAGCACGCGGATCAGCGGTGCGAGCGTGCCGCCCTGCACGACGAGCGTGGCGATGATCAACAGGAACGTGCTGAACAGGATCAGGTCGCGGCCGGGGAATTGGGCGGGCAGCGCGATCGCGGCCGCGAGGCTCACGACCCCGCGCATGCCCGACCAGCCGAGCACGACGGCCTCGCGCCACGACCACGGTGCGTGGCCGGCGCGCGGCGCGCGCAGGCGGCCCGGCAGCCACATCGCGACGAACACCCACACGATGCGCGCGGCGATCGCGGCGGCGGTGGCGGGCAGCGCGACGCGCAGGCCGGCCATCAGCACCGCGCCTTCATGGTTCACGCGTGCGAGGATCGCGTGCAGCGCGAGGCCGATCAGGATGAACACGAGCGCGTCGAGCACGAACACGAACACGATCGCTTCCCACGTCGCCTTCGCCTTGATCCGCATGTCGGCGTCGAACACGCGATGCTGGCGCACGCCGAGCACGAGGCCGCAGGTGACGACCGACAGCACGCCCGAGCCTTCGACGGCTTCCGTGATCCCGTAGCTGCCCCACGCCATCGCGAAGGTCACGACGATGCCGAGCATCGGGTCGCGCAGGCGCGGAAGCACCCAGCTCATTGCATGGCCGCACGCGAGGCCGCACGCGAGGCCGACCGCGATGCCGATCAGCGTGAGCGAGAAGAACAGGCCGGTGGCGCGGCGCGCACGTGCTTGCGTTCGCGTTTATGCAATGACAAAGGGCGGCCGAAGCCGCCCCTTGCCGCGTCGCTCCGCCGTTACAGGTTCGGCGACAGTTGCAGCGCGTTCGTCAGGTCGCCCATCGGCTGCCCGCCGTTCGCCTTCAACGCGTCGTCGCGCTGTTGCAGGCCCGCGAGGCGCGGCAGCGAGAAGCGGCGCGTGATGAAGCGCAGGATCGACGCGGTGTCGTATTGCGTGTGGTCGACGAAGCCCTTTTTCGAGAACGGCGACACGATGAGTGCCGGAATCCGCGTGCCCGGGCCCCAGCGGTCGCCCTTCGGCGGCGCCACGTGATCCCAGAAGCCGCCGTTTTCGTCGTACGTGACGACCACGACCATGTTCTTCCACTGCGGGCTTGCCTGCAGGTGGGCGAGCACGTTCGCGATGTGCTGGTCGCCGCTCGCGACGTCCGTGTAACCCGGGTGCTCGTTCAGGTTGCCCTGCGGCTTGTAGAACGCGACCTGCGGCAGCGTGCCCGCGTCGATCGCCTGGATGAACTCGCTGCCGTCGGTGCCGCCGTCGAGCAGGTGCTGCGCGCGGCTCGCGCTGCCCGGCGCCTGGTTCGCGTAGTAGTTGAACGGCTGGTGGTGCGGCTGGAAGTTCGGCGCCGTCATGTTCGGGCCGTAGATCACGTTCGCCGTGCCGCTCTGTGCGGCTTGCAGTGCCTGGTTCCACGCGCCGCCGTACCATGCCCACGACACGCCCGCGTTGGTCAGCAGGTCGCCGATGTTCTGTTGCGACTGCGGCGGCAGCGTCGTCGCGGCTGACGGGTCGGCGAGGTTCGGGTCGCCGCCCGATGCGGCCTTGTTGCCGCTCGGCTGGTACGGCGGCTGCATCGTGTTGATCGCGTAGAAGTCCGGCGTCAGGTTGCCCGAATTCACGAACTTCGGCACGCCGTCGAGCGCCGAGGCCGGCGAGTTGCTCGCGAGCTGCAGCGACTTGCCGTCCGCGGCGACGGCCGAGACGAGCCGGCCGCGGGGCTCTTGTTCGCGTTCGCGTAGAACGGCGCACACGCGCAGATCAGGTACTGGTGGTTCAGGAACGAACCGCCGAACGCGCCCATGAAGAAGTTGTCGGCGAGCGTGAACTGCTGCGCGATCTTCCACAGCGGCAGCTTCGTCGCGTCGGGCGTGTAGTGGCCCATCACGAGGCCGCCCGAGTCGGCCCACGCGGCGAACATGTCGTTCTTGCCGCCGTTGATCTGCATCTGGTTCTCGTAGAAGCGGTGATACAGGTCGCGCGTCGTCACGCTCATCGGCGTGTTGAAGCCGTTCGGGTCGTCGATCGCGAACGGCGCGTTCGGCAGGTTGGCCGTCATCGCTTCGGTCACGGCCGGCGTGACGCCCTTCGCGGTCAGGCCGCCCCAGGCCTTCGGCAGCGTCGCGAGCGGCTGGCCGTTGCGGTCTTTCTGCTGCGCGCTTGCCGCAGTCACATTCTGCAGGCCGTTCGCGCCCGGGAAGTTGCCGTACAGGTTGTCGAAGCTGCGGTTTTCCGCGTAGATCACGACGACGTTCTTCACCGTCGACAGGCCTTGTTGCTGCACGTCGTCGCCGCCGCAGGCGGTCAGGGCGGCGGCCGCGGCAACGGCGATCGGTGTAAAGCGAATCCAGGCGTGGTTTTTCATGCGTTGTACTCTCTATCTCTCTCTTGTCGCGTGGGAAACCGGAGCATTCGTGTACCGCCGGTTCGCGAGGGTAACCGTGGCATGTCCGGCTGTAAGCATTTTGAGGGGGTGATTTGACAGCCGGGTGTAGGCGTCCTTTCGATTGCCTGTCGATCGGCCGTCATGTAACGGTCATGCGGCTGACATAAACTCCGGCCGCTCCTGAACCCACTTCCCGACGAATCGATGAAGCCTCGCCAACCGACAGCCGGCGCGTTCGCGCGTTCGTGGCTGCACCTGACCGGCGCATTCGCGCTGGCCACCACGCTTGCAACCCTTGCCGGCTGTGACGGACAGCCGGGGGCGGGGGCGCCGCCCGCGCAGTCCGCGCGCGCGGCGAGTGCGCCGGGCGCCGCGAACGTGGTTGCGTCCGCAACGGTTGCCGCCAGCGGCGCGGTGGTCGAGACGAACCAGCCGCAGACGCGGGCACAAGTTTACGAAGGCGTGCGCCGGATGACGGCGCTCGGCAAGCAACTTTTCTTCGACCCTACGCTGTCAGGTTCCGGCAAGCTCGCGTGCGCGTCGTGCCACAGCCCCGATCACGCATTCGGCCCGCCCAATGCGCTGGCCGTGCAGTTCGGCGGCGACGACATGAAGCGCCCGGGTTTTCGCGCGGTGCCGTCGCTGAAGTACCTGCAGGGCGTGCCGCAGTTCACCGAGCATTTCCACGATTCCGACGACGAAGGCGACGAGAGCGTCGATGCGGGCCCGACGGGCGGCCTCACGTGGGACGGCCGGGTCGACACGGGCGCCGAGCAGGCGCGCATTCCGCTCACGTCGCCGTTCGAGATGAACAGCTCGCCCGCGAAGGTGGCGCAGGCCGTGAAGGCCGCGCCGTATGCGGACGAGTTCCGCGCGGTGTTCGGCGTGAAGGTGCTCGACGACGACGCTGCCGCGTTCAAGGCCGTGCTGCGCGCGCTCGAGACGTTCGAGCAGACGCCCGAGCTGTTCTCGCCGTACACGAGCAAGTACGACGCGTATCTCGCCGGTCATGCGCAGCTCACGCCGGCCGAATTGCGCGGCCTGCAGTTGTTCAACGACGAGAAGAAGGGCAATTGCGCGAGCTGCCACATCAGCCAGCGCGCGCTCGACGGCACGCCGCCGCAGTTCAGCGATTTCGGACTGATCGCGATCGCGGTGCCGCGCAATCGCGCGTTGCCCGTCAATCGCGACCCGCGTTTCCACGATCTCGGCGCGTGCGGCCCCGAGCGTACCGACCTGAAGGGCCGAGACGAATTCTGCGGGCTGTTCCGCACGCCGTCGCTGCGCAACGTCGCGCTGCGCAAGACGTTCTTCCACAACGGCGTGTATCACACGCTGGAGGACGTGATGCGCTTCTACGTCGAGCGCGACATCCATCCGGAGAAGTTCTATCCGGTCGTGCACGGCAAGGTGCAGATCTACGACGACCTGCCCAGGCGCTACTGGCCGAACATCAACCGCGAGGCGCCGTTCGATCGCAAGCGCGGCGAGCAGCCGGCGCTGAACGCGGCCGAGATCAAGGACGTGATCGCATTCCTGGGTACGCTGACCGACGGATATCGGCAAACGGCCGCGCCGGCCGGCCACTAGGGCAAGCCCGTTATTGGCGTGAACAGGCCCTAGCAGACGGCGCGGACGGCACGCATGCTATCCTCGCCCGCTGACAGGCGCAGTGTGCGTGCCGGTTTGCCGGCCTGCACCGCGCCGTTCGATCGAACATCCAAGGAGAACAACATGTCGATGCGTGCATCCCTTTCCGTCGTCACGCGCGTGCTGGCCGGCGCCGCGTGCGCAGCAGCGATGCTGCCCGCCCATGCGCAGAACAACCTGAACTTCCTGAGCGACACGCCGCTCAGCTACTTCAGCAAGACCGATCGTGCGTCGCTTTCCAAGGCGGTCGTGCAGGTGCGCGACGAAGGCAAGGACGGCGAGACCACGACGTGGCAGAGCACCGGCCGCGGCACGCAGATCGATGCGAAGATCACGCCGGCCACGACCGAGACGAACGGCAAGACCTGCCGTGAAATCGCCACCGAAATCACCGCGAAGGGCCAGACGATGACGCTCAAGCCCGTCTACTGCAAGAGCGGCGCGGGCAAGTGGCAGCTGCAGAAACGCTGAGCGCGCGCGTGATGAAGCGGGGCGGCGCGGCGCGCACGGTGTCGTGCGGCGTCGTGATCCTCGACGGGGCCGGTCGCGTGTTCCTCGCCCACGCGACGGATACCACCCACTGGGACATCCCGAAGGGGCAGGGCGAGCCGGGCGAGTCGCCGGCCGATGCGGCGCTGCGTGAACTGCTCGAGGAAACCGGCATCGCATTCGCGCCGGCCCGGTTGCTCGATCTCGGCCGCTTTGCTTACCGGCACGACAAGGACCTGCACCTGTTCGCGGTGCAGGTGGCCGACGGCGAGATCGATCCCGCGCAGTGCACGTGCACGTCGCTGTTTCCGAGCCGTCGCGACGGATCGATGATTCCCGAGATGGATGCGTATCGCTGGACCGTGCCCGGCGACATCGACGCGTATGCGAGCCGCAGCCTCGCGCGGCTGTTTCGCACGAAGCTGTCGCTGGTGGCGTTGCATCGGCGGTTGACGGGCGGGTGAGTGAGCGCGGCGGCTTGCGCTGCGTCATGACGGAGCTTTCGCTTCGCAGCACGCAATAAAAAACCGGCCCAGGGGCCGATTTTTTTATGGTCACGCGACGGCGGCTTGCGAAGCCGCGCGCCGCGTGCGGAGCATGCCGTTACGCCGGCTTGCCCCAGCTGTCACGCAGCCCGACGATCCGGTTGAACACGGGCTGGCCCGGTTTCGAATCGACCCGGTCGGCCACGAAGTAGCCGTGACGCTCGAACTGCAGGCGCGTTTCCGGCGCGATGTCGCCGTTGCCCGGCTCGAGGTACGCCTGCACGATCTTCTTCGAATCGGGGTTCAGCGCCTCGAGGAAGTTCGCGCCGCCCGCGTCCGGATGCGGCTCCTTGAACAGGCGGTCGTAGATCCGCACTTCCGCCGGCTGCGCATGCTTCGCGCTGACCCAGTGGATGTTGCCCTTGACCTTGTACGCGTTCGCGCCTTCGGTGCCCGACTTGCTGTCCGGGAAGTAGTTGCAGTGCACGGCCGTCACGTTGCCTTCGGCGTCCTTGTCGAAGCCCGTGCACTCGATCACGTAGCCGTAGCGCAGGCGCACCTTGTTGCCCGGGAACAGGCGGAAATAGCCCTTCGGCGGGTTCTCGACGAAGTCCTCGCGCTCGATCCACAGCTCGCGCGAGATCGGGAACGTGCGCACGCCGCGATCCGGGTGGTGCGGATGCAC
Source organism: Burkholderia sp. BCC0405 (assembly GCF_902833075.1). NCBI lineage: Bacteria > Pseudomonadati > Pseudomonadota > Betaproteobacteria > Burkholderiales > Burkholderiaceae > Burkholderia > Burkholderia sp. BCC0405. The sequence continues at coordinate 251,860 of NZ_CADFEO010000008.1, read as the reverse complement.
GGGCGCCGTGCACGCTTCTTCGAGGTCTTCCGGGTAGTTGTCGATCACGAGCTTCAGCGGATCGAGCACGGCGACCGTGCGCGCGGCCTTGTCGTCGAGGTCGTCGCGCAGCGCGCCTTCGAAGATGCTCATGTCGATCCACGAGTCGATCTTCGTCACGCCGATCCGCTCGCAGAACAGGTGGATGCTCTCCGGCGTGAAGCCGCGGCGGCGCACGCCGACGATCGTCGGCATCCGCGGGTCGTCCCAGCCGTCGACGTGGCCTTCGGTGACGAGCTGCAGCAGCTTGCGCTTGCTGGTGATCGCGTACGTGAGGTTCAGTCGCGAGAATTCGATCTGTTGCGGCAGCGGGCGCGTGAACACGCCGGCTTCCGCGAGTTCGTTCAGCACCCAGTCGTACAGCGGCCGGTGATCCTCGAATTCGAGCGTGCACAGCGAATGCGTGATGCCTTCGAGCGCATCCGAGATGCAGTGCGTGTAGTCGTACATCGGGTACACGCACCATGCGTCGCCGGTGCGGTAGTGGTGCGCATAGCGGATCCGGTAGATCACCGGGTCGCGCATGTTCATGTTCGGCGAAGCCATGTCGATCTTCGCGCGCAGCACGTGCTCGCCTTCCTTGAACTCGCCGGCCTTCATGCGGCGGAACAGGTCGAGGTTTTCTTCCGGCGTGCGATCGCGGAACGGCGACGGCTTGCCGCCTTCCGTCAGCGAGCCGCGGTTCGCGCGCATTTCATCGGCGCTCTGGCTGTCGACATACGCCTTGCCGCGCTGGATCAGCAGCTCGGCGAACTCGTACAGCTTGTCGTAGTAGTCGCTCGCGAAGTACTGGTGATCGACCGCGTCCTTGCGCCAGTCGAAGCCGAGCCAGCGCACCGCGTCGACGATCGAGTCGACGTACTCGACGCTTTCCTTTTCCGGGTTGGTGTCGTCGAAGCGCAGGTGGCACACGCCGCCGTAGTCGCGCGCGACGCTGAAGTTCAGGCAGATGCTCTTGGCATGGCCGATGTGCAGATAGCCGTTCGGCTCGGGCGGGAAGCGCGTCTCGACGCGGCCGCCCCATTTGCCGGTGCGGTTGTCGTCGTCGATGATGTTGCGGATGAAATTGGAAGCCGCGGGGGCGTCGTTGCGTTCGGTGCTCATGCGGATAGCGTCAGGTTGTGTCGGCGCGTCGCGCCGGTTTAATCCCGTGATTCTACCTGACCGGGGTCCGTCCCGCGCGGCTTGCGGCATGGCGGGGGCGGGTTTCGAGCGATTATCTCGATATTGTGTCGGCTGTAACACGACGTAAATCGGATTGCCCGGGCCGTTTGGCGTTGCCTATGATGGCTGCACCGATTCAATGCCGCCGCCCGGCTTGCCGCGCGGCGGGAGGAAACCAAAAATCATGATGAAGAAGACTACGTTTATCGTTCGTACCGCCGTGATCGTCGCGGCCCTGTCGCAACTCGGCGCATGCGCGATGACGCATACGCAGCGTAATGCCGGCATCGGCGCGGCCGCGGGCGGCGCGCTCGGCTATCTCGTGACGGGCGGCCCGCTCGGCACGGTTGCGGGCGCCGCGGCGGGCGGTATCGTCGGCGCGAACGTGCGCTGACCGACAGACATGACGCGAGCCGCCTGCAACGCGGCTTGCCGTCCGGTCGCGACGCCGCGCTCGACGCGTCCCGACCCCACGCACATCCTTCCGGTATCAGACAGGCAGCATCAGGGAGGAACGGGTGTGCGACACTGCGTCGACGCAACATAACGATTTCACGCGTCGACGCACTTTCCATGAGCCGATTCTCCGTTCGATTCCCCGTTCTCGTCCTGCCGGGCTACGCCAATTCCGGCCCGCTTCACTGGCAGAGCCGCTGGGAGCGTGCCGATGCACGTTTCTCGCGCGTCGCGATGCCCGACTGGGACCGGGCGTTCCGCAACGGCTGGTGCCTCGCGCTCGATCGGGCTGTTGAAGCCGCTCGCGGGCCGGTGCTGCTTGCCGGCCACAGTCTCGGTACGCTGACCGCCGCGTGGTGGGCGACGCGCTATGCGCGCCCGGCCGCGCTCGCGAAAGTGCGCGGCGCGTTGCTGGTCGCGCTGCCCGATCCCGACGGTCCCGCGTTTCCGGCCGATGCGCACGGCTTCGGGCCCGTGCCGTACGAACGGCTGCCGTTTCCGACCTGCGTCGTCGCCAGCAGCGACGATCCTTATGGCTCGCTCGCGTTCGCCCGCACCTGTGCGAACGCGTGGGGCAGTGCGTTCCACGATATCGGCCCGCGCGGCCACATCAACGCGGACAGCGGGCTCGGCGACTGGCCCGAGGCGCGCGCCTGGCTCGACGCGCTCGCCCACCGCGATTGACGACGCGGGGCGGTGGTCGAGGCCGCCGCCACGCGCCTGCCCGCACCCGCGCCGGCCACCGCGTTCAGATCGCCTGTTTCGCCCGCAGCGCGGCGATCCTCGCGTCGTCGTAGCCGAGCATGTCGCGCAGCACGTCGTCGGTCTGCGCGCCGAGCAGCGGCGGGGCCGTGCGCGCCTCGGGCGGCGTCGCGCTCATCCGGATCGGGTTGCGCACGAGCTTCGCGTCCGCGCCGCACGGGTGCGGTAGCGACACCTGCATCCCGCGCGCGACGACCTGCTCGTTGTCGAATACCTCGTCGAGATCGTTGATCGGCCCGCACGGCACGCCGGCCGCTTCGAGCGCGCCGATCCAGTCGGCCTTGCCGCGCGTCTTCACCATCTCCGCGAGGATCGGCACCAGCGTGTCGCGGTGGCGCACGCGCGCCGGGTTCGTCGCGAAACGCTCGTCGTCCGCCAGCTCGGGCCGGCCGCCGGCCTCGACGAACTTGCGGAACTGGCCGTCGTTGCCGACCGCGACGATGATCCACCCGTCGCGCGTCTGGAACGTCTGGTACGGCACGATGTTCGGATGCGCGTTGCCCCAGCGCACCGGCGGCTTGCCGCTCGCGAGGTAGTTGGTGTTCATGTTCGCGAGCAGCGCGACCTGCACGTCGAGCAGCGCCATGTCGATGTACTGGCCTTCGCCCGTCCGGTCGCGGTGTGCGAGCGCGGCGAGCACCGCGATCGTCGAGTAGAGGCCGGTGGCGAGATCGGCGATCGCGACGCCGGCCTTCTGAGGGCCGCCGCCCGGCTCGCCGTCGCGCTCGCCGGTGATGCTCATGAAGCCGCCGATTCCCTGGACGATGAAGTCGTAGCCCGCGCGGTGCGCGTACGGGCCGGTCTGGCCGAAGCCCGTGACCGAGCAGTAGACGAGGTCGGGCTTCACCGCGCGCAGCGAGTCGTAGTCGAGCCCGTATTTCTTCAACTGGCCGACCTTGTAGTTCTCGAGCACGACGTCGCTCTGCGCGGCGAGCTCGCGCACGATCTGCTGGCCTTCGGGCGTCGCGATGTCGACCGTCACCGAGCGCTTGTTGCGGTTCGCCGCGAGATAGTACGCGGCCTCGGCGGTATCCGCGCCGTCCGCGTCCTTCAGGTACGGCGGCCCCCAGTGGCGCGTGTCGTCGCCGGCGCCCGGGCGCTCGACCTTGATCACGTCCGCGCCGAAATCGGCAAGGGTCTGCGCGCACCACGGGCCCGCGAGCACGCGGGTGAGGTCCAGCACGCGGATATGGCTCAGGGCACCCATCGTCGAATCGTCTCCTTTCATGGCCGGCCTTGTCGGGCACGGCCGGTTGGCATGCCGAGCATCTTAAGGCGAATCGGCCCGGCGGGTGGCCCGGCCGGGCCGGCCGGATGGCCGAGCCGCTTTCCTGCGCTTTGCCCGGAAGCCGGCCCCGATCCCGTATAATCGACTGTTTCCGAATCCATGCCGCCGCGCGCTCCGCCAAGGGCGCCGGCGTTTGAAGCCGTCTTTGCCAGACTGTCCCCGCACGCCATGAAAGCTGCCGAAATCCGCGAGAAATTCCTCAAATTCTTCGAATCGAAGGGCCACACGATCGTCCGCTCGTCGAGCCTCGTGCCCGGTAACGACCCCACGCTGATGTTCACGAACTCGGGCATGGTCCAGTTCAAGGACGTGTTCCTCGGTACGGACCCGCGTCCGTACTCGCGCGCCACGACGGCGCAGCGCAGCGTGCGCGCGGGCGGCAAGCACAACGACCTCGAGAACGTCGGCTACACGGCGCGCCACCACACGTTCTTCGAGATGCTCGGCAACTTCTCGTTCGGCGACTACTTCAAGCACGACGCGATCAAGTTCGCGTGGGAGCTGCTGACCACGGTCTACCAGCTGCCGAAGGACAAGCTGTGGGTCACGGTCTACCAGGAAGACGACGAGGCATACGACATCTGGGCGAAGGAAGTCGGCGTGCCGACCGAGCGCATCATCCGCATCGGCGACAACAAGGGCGCGCGCTACGCGTCGGACAACTTCTGGACGATGGGCGACACCGGCCCGTGCGGCCCGTGCACCGAAATCTTCTACGACCACGGCCCGGACGTGTGGGGCGGCCCGCCGGGATCGCCCGAGGAAGACGGCGATCGCTACATCGAGATCTGGAACCTCGTGTTCATGCAGTTCAACCGCGACGCGCAGGGCAACATGACGCGCCTGCCGAAGCAGTCGGTCGACACCGGCATGGGCCTCGAGCGTCTCGCCGCGGTGCTGCAGCACGTGCACAGCAACTACGAGATCGACCTGTTCCAGAACCTGATCAAGGCCGCCGCGCGCGTGACCGAGATCAGCGACCTCACGAACAACTCGCTGAAGGTGATCGCCGATCACATCCGCGCATGCTCGTTCCTGATCGTCGACGGCGTGATTCCCGGCAACGAAGGCCGCGGCTACGTGCTGCGCCGGATCGTGCGCCGCGCGATCCGCCACGGCTACAAGCTCGGCCGCAAGGGTTCGTTCTTCCACAAGCTGGTGGCCGACCTCGTCGCCGAGATGGGCGTCGCATACCCGGAGCTGAAGGAAGCCGAACAGCGCGTGACCGACGTGCTGCGCCAGGAAGAGGAGCGCTTCTTCGAGACGATCGAACACGGCATGTCGATCCTCGACGCCGCGCTGGCCGACGTCGAAGCGAAGGGCGGCAAGGTGCTCGACGGCGAACTCGCGTTCAAGCTGCACGATACCTACGGCTTCCCGCTGGATCTGACGGCCGACGTGTGCCGCGAGCGCGGGATGACGGTCGACGAGCCGGCATTCGACGATGCGATGGCGCGCCAGCGCGAGCAGGCGCGCGCGGCCGGCAAGTTCAAGGCCGCGCAGGGCCTCGAGTACACGGGCGCGAAGACCACGTTCCACGGCTATGAAGAAATCGCGTTCGACGACGCGAAGGTCGTCGCGCTGTACGTCGACGGTTCGTCCGTCAACGAAGTGAAGACCGGCCAGGACGCGGTGGTCGTGCTCGACCACACGCCGTTCTATGCGGAATCGGGCGGCCAGGTCGGCGACCAGGGCGTGCTCGCGAACGCCGCGACGCGCTTCGCGGTGGCCGACACGCTGAAGGTGCAGGCCGACGTGATCGGCCACCACGGCACGCTGGAGCAGGGCACGCTGAAGGTCGGCGACGTGCTGCGCGCGGAAATCGACGCGCATCGCCGTGCCCGCACGCAGCGCAACCACTCGGCCACCCACCTGATGCACAAGGCGCTGCGCGAAGTGCTCGGCGCGCACGTGCAGCAGAAGGGTTCGCTGGTCGACGCGGAAAAGACCCGTTTCGACTTCGCGCACAACGCGCCGATGACCGACGACGAAATCCGTCGCGTCGAGCAGATCGTCAACAACGAAATCCTCGCGAACGCGCCGGGCATCGTGCGCGTGATGCCGTACGACGAAGCGGTGAAGGGCGGCGCGATGGCGCTGTTCGGCGAGAAGTACGGCGATGAAGTGCGTGTGCTCGACCTCGGCTTCTCGCGCGAACTGTGCGGCGGCACGCACGTGCATCGCACCGGCGACATCGGCTTGTTCAAGATCGTCGTCGAAGGCGGTGTCGCGGCCGGCATCCGCCGCGTCGAGGCGATCACCGGCGACAACGCGGTGCGCTACGTGCAGGAACTCGACGCCCGCGTGAACGAAGCCGCGGCCGCGCTGAAGGCGCAGCCGTCGGAACTCACGCAGCGTATCGCGCAGGTGCAGGACCAGGTGAAGTCGCTCGAGAAGGAGCTGGGCGCGCTGAAGTCGAAGCTCGCATCGAGCCAGGGCGACGAGCTCGCGCAGCAGGCCGTCGAAATCGGCGGCGTATACGTGCTGGCCGCGACGCTCGACGGCGCCGACGCGAAGACGTTGCGCGAAACGGTCGACAAGCTGAAGGACAAGCTGAAGAGCGCGGCGATCGTGCTGGCGGCCGTCGAAGGCGGCAAGGTCAGCCTGATCGCGGGCGTCACGCCTGACGCGAGCAAGAAGGTCAAGGCCGGCGAGCTCGTGAACTTCGTCGCGCAGCAGGTCGGCGGCAAGGGTGGCGGCCGTCCGGACATGGCGCAGGCAGGCGGCACCGAGCCGGCGAACCTGCCGGGTGCGCTGGCTGGCGTGAAGGGCTGGGTCGAAGCGCGGCTCTGATCGTCCCGACCGATGCGATGCCGCCTCGTTGCGGCATCGCGTGAAATGAAAAAGGACCCGATCGGCATGCGCCGGCCGGGTCTTTTTGTTGGTGCGCCGGAACAACGTGTGCCGGCCGCCTGACGATTCAGGCCGGCGTGGCGACCGGCGGCTTCGCCGTCCCGTCCGGCTGTCGTGCGGCCTCGGTGATCATGTCGCGCAACGCGGCCAATGCGGCCGACGCATAACCCTGCCGCCACGCGAGCAGCGTTTCGATGCCTTCCAGTGCGGGGATCGCGTGCGCGGTGATGTTGCCGGTCTCGGGCTGCAGGTCGAGCACCGAACGCGGCGCGACCGCGATGCCCGCGCCGGCCGCGACGCACGCGACGATCGCGTGATACGAGCCGAGTTCGAGCACGCGCGCCGGTTTGATCGCGTAAGCCGCATACCACTGCTCCACATACTTGCGATACGTGCAGCCGCGCTCGAACGCGATCAGCGTCGGCAGGATCACGTCGCGCGGCGTGCGCACCGGCGGATGGCCGCGTGGCGTGAGCAGCACGAGATCCTCGCGGAAGACCGGCACCGTCTCGAACGTATCGGGCAACGTGTCCGGCGCGGGCGGGCGCGCGAACAGCGCGGCGTCGATCTCGAAGTCGCGCACGCGGCCGATCAGCCAGCCCGTCGTGCCCGTCACCAGTTCGAGCGACACGTCGGGCCACGCATGGTGATAGCGCGCGAGCAAGGTCGGCAGGCGGCTCGCAGCCGTGCTTTCCATCGTGCCGAGCCGCAGCCGCCCGCGCGGCGTGTCCTCGCGTACCGCGTCGCGCGCCTCGTCGGCGAGCGCGAGCAGGCGCTCCGCATACGGCAGCAGCGTGTGCCCGGCCAGCGTCAGTACGAGCCGGCGGCCGTCGCGCACGAACAGCGCCGCGCCGAGTTCCTCCTCGAGCTGCTTGATGCGCGTCGTGACGTTCGACTGCACGCGATTGAGCTTGGCCGCCGCGCGCGTCACGCCGTTCTCGCGCACCACGGCCCGGAAAATCGCCAGCGCCGCCAGATCCATGATTCTCTCCAAGCGATGAATGGATTCTTAATTATTCATTTTTCAAGAACGTTTGGTCAAGCTAGGATGACGCCATTCCGATTGCCGATCCGGCCGGCGCGTTGCGCGCCGGCCCATGCCGCCATGTCACGCTCCGATGCCCCGACCGCCGCCGCCGGCGCGCCTCCCGCCGATCAAGCCGACCGCCGCGCCCGCACGGCCGCACTGGCCTGCATGGTTGGCCTCGCGGTCGTGCTCGGCGTCGGCCGCTTTGCGTTCACGCCCTTGTTGCCGCTGATGCTCGCGGACGGCTCGATCGGCCTGAAGGCCGGTGGCTGGCTCGCATCGGCGAACTACGCGGGCTACTTCGTCGGCGCGGTCAGTTGCGCGGCGCTGCGTGCGGCGCCCGCGCGCATGGTGCGCTTCGGGCTCGTCGCCACCGTGCTGCTCACCGCCGCGATGGGCGTCGGCCACCTGCTGCCCGTGTGGCTCGCGGTGCGCTTCGTCGCGGGCGTCGTCAGCGCATGGACGTTCGTGTTCGTGTCGCAATGGGGGCTGCGGCGCCTGGCCGAACTGCATGCGCCGGAGTGGAGCGGGGTGATCTACGCCGGGCCCGGCGTCGGCATCGTGGTGACGGGGCTGATCGGCAGCGCGCTGGCCGGCCGGCACGCGGCGGCGGGCTGGCTCGGTTTCGCGGCGCTGTCGGCCGTGCTGTCGGTCGCGATCTGGCGCACGTTTGCAACGGCCCCGGCGCAAGCCGGCGCGCCGGGCGGCGGCACACCGCACGCGGCCGCCGCAACCGCGGCGATGCCGGCCGATACGCGCCGCCATCGCGCGGACGCCGCATGGCTCGTCGTGCTGTACGGCCTGCCGGGCTTCGGCTACATCATCACCGCGACGTTCCTGCCCGTGATCGCGCGCGCCGCGCTGCCGGCCGGTTCGCCGTGGCCCGACCTGTTCTGGCCGATGTTCGGCGCGGCGCTGATCGCCGGCGCGATCACCGCCGCGCGGCTGCCCGGGCACTGGGACAACCGGCTGCTGCTCGCCGCCGGTTGCGCGACGCAGGCGCTCGGCATTGCCGCCGGGATCGTGTGGCCGAACGCGGCCGGCTTCTCGGCCGGCAGTGCGCTGCTCGGCTTGCCGTTCACCGCGATCACGCTGTTCGCGATGCGCGAGGCGCGGCGTTTGCACGGCGAGCGCGCAGCCGGGCTGATGGGCTATGCGACCGCGTCGTACGGGGTCGGGCAGATTCTCGGCCCGCTTGTCGCGGCGCCGCTGGCCGCGCGCTTCGGGTCGTTTTCCCCCGCGCTGTGGGGTGCGGCGGCCGCGCTGCTGCTCGGCGCCGCCGGCTTCGCGGCGACTGCCGCACGAGGGCGCCTGCAACCGTGATATCGGCGGGGCCGGATCGTCTGCGGCACCGGCAAACTCGCTAGAATGAAGCCTTTCCCGCGCCGAGCGGGTGCGCGGGCAGCCGGCAGGCGGCCGTCCGGCGCCTGCCAGATCCCCATCGATGACCACCGCCGATTACCGCTTTTGCCCGCGCTGCGCGAGCCCGCTCGCCGAGCGCGCCGATCCCGACCATGAAGGCGGCCGGATTCGCCAGGCGTGCCCCGACGACAGCTGCGGCTATGTCCACTGGAACAACCCGCTGCCCGTCGTCGCCGCGATCGTCGAGCTCGACGGCAAGATCCTGCTCGCGCGCAACGCGGCCTGGCCCGAAGGCATGTTCGCGCTGATCACCGGCTTCCTCGAGAGCGGCGAGACGCCCGAGGACGGCATCGCGCGCGAGGTGTTCGAGGAAACGGCGCTGAAGGCCGAGCAGGTGTCGCTCGTCGGCGTCTACGAATTCATCCGCAAGAACGAGCTGATCATCGCGTACCACGTGCGTGCGTCGGGCACGGTCGCGCTGTCGCCGGAACTGCTCGAATACAAGCTCGTCGATCCGCCGCTGCTGCGCCCGTGGCGCGCCGGCACGGGCGTCGCGCTCGCCGACTGGATGCGTGCGCGCGGCCTCGATTTCGAGTTCGTCGACCGGCCGGGGCAGTGAAGGGCCGGCCCGTCGGCAGGGTTGCATCCGCCGTGCCGCGAGCGATCGCGGCGCGGCGCTCCGCTTCCTGCCGGTGCGCCGTGTTCCGCGGCCGCCGCGCGTCGTCCTCGTCGTCCCCATCGCTTCCATCGTCCTGACCGCCATCGCCATGTCCGACAAGCCGCAACCGCGTCCGCGCGACGCCTATCGCCACTTCCTGCCGATCACGACCCGCTGGATGGATAACGATGTCTACGGGCACGTGAACAACGTCGTCTACTACAGCTACTTCGACACGGTCGTGAACGAATACCTGATCCGCGCCGGCGTGCTCGATGTCGAGCACGGGCAGACGATCGGCCTCGTGGTCGAGACGCAGTGCAACTACTTCGCGCCGCTCGTGTTTCCGCAATCGGTCGATGCCGGGCTGCGGGTCGTGAAGCTCGGCACGTCGAGCGTGCGCTACGAGGTCGGGCTGTTCGCGCAGGGCGACGCGGCGCCCGCCGCGCAGGGGCACTTCGTGCACGTGTACGTCGATCGCGGCACGCGCCGGCCGGTGCCGCTGCCCGACGCGCTGCGCGCCGCGCTCGAGCCGCTCGCGGCCTGACTGCGCGGTGCACGCGTTCGCGCTCCAGGCCTTCAACGGCCTCAGCTACGGCTTGCTGCTGTTCATGCTGTCGGCCGGACTCACGCTGATCTTCAGCGTGCAGGGCGTGCTCAACTTCGCGCACGCGAGCTTCTACATGCTCGGCGCGTATGTCGGCTACAGCATCGCGGCCAGCACGGGTTTCTGGCCCGCGCTGGTGCTCGCGCCGCTCGCGGTCGGGCTGCTCGGGGCGGGCTGCGAGCGCACGATGTTGCGCCGCGTGCAGGCGCGCGGCCATACGAGCGAGCTGCTGCTGACCTTCGGCCTTGCCTACCTGATCGGCGAGGGCGCGAAACTCGTGTGGGGGCTCGCGCCGCTGCCGGCACCCGTGCCGGCGCTGTTCGATGGCGCGCCCGTGACCGTATTCGGCCTCGCGCTGCCGCGCTACCGGCTGTTCATGATGGGGATGTCCACGGCGATGCTGGTCGCGCTCGGCGCACTGCTGCGCGCGTCGCGCATCGGGCTCGTCGTGCGCGCGGCGCTCACGCACCGCGCGGCCGTCGAGGCGCTCGGCTACGACGTGCCGCGCGTGATGACGGCGCTGTTCGGCGCGGGCACCGCGCTCGCGGCGCTGGCCGGCGTGATCGGCGCGCCGCTCGCCGTCATCGAACCCGCGCTGGCCGAAACCGTCGGGTCGGTCGTGTTCGCGGTCGTCGTGATCGGCGGGCTCGGCTCGCTCGGCGGCGCGTTCGCGGCGTCGCTCGCGGTCGGCTTCGCGCAGACCTTCGCGGCTGCGAGCGACACGTCGCTGCGCGACCTCACGGAATGGGCCGGCATCGCGCTGCCCGACAGCGTGGCCGCGGTGTCGATCGCGCAGCTGGCGCCGCTGGTGCCGTACCTGTTGCTCGTCGTGGTGCTGGTCGCGCGGCCGCGCGGGCTGTTCGGCGAGCGTGCCGATGCGTAACGGTACGCTCGCCGGCCTCGCGCGCGGGTCCCTGTTCGCCGCGTGCGTCGTGCTGCCCGCGTGGCTGTGGCCGCATGGCGCGGTGCTCGGCTATCTCGCGCAGACGGCCGCGCTCGTCGTGCTCGCCCTGTCGTACAACCTGCAGCTCGGCACGACTGGGCTGCTGTCGTTCGGACACGCGGCGTTCGCGGGCGTCGGTGCGTTCGCGGCCGCGCACTGGTTCAACCATTTTGGCGGCCCGCTGCCGCTGTTGCCGCTCGTCGGCGGCGTGGCCGGCGCCGGTTTCGGCTTCGCCGCCGGGCTGCTCGCGACGCGCCGTGCGGGCACCGCGTTCGCGATGATCACGCTCGGGCTCGGCGAATGCGTCGCCGCCGCCGCGTGGAGCGTGCCTGCGTGGTTCGGCGGGATCGGCGGCGTGCCGATCGACCGCGCGAGCGGTACGCCATGGGGCGGCTGGCATTTCGGCGCACCGGTCCAGGCGTATGCGGTGATCGCGGCCTGGTGCCTCGCGTCGGCGTGGGCGATGCACGCGCTGACGCGCACGCCGCTCGCGCGGCTCGCGAATGCGGTGCGCGACAACCCCGTGCGCGTCGCCGCGCTCGGCACCGATCCGCGCCGCGTACGTCTTGCGATGGTCACCTGCGCGTCGTTCTTCGCCGGCGTCGCCGGCACGCTGACGTTGATCGACGTCGAAATCGCGACGCCCGACAGCGTATCGATGGCGCGCTCGGCGACCGTGCTGATCGCCGCGGTGATCGGCGGCACCGGCGCGTTCTTCGGGCCGGCGGCCGGTGCGGCGGTGCTGACCGCGCTGAGCATCGTCGTCGCGGGCGTGTCGCGCGCGTGGGCGCTGTATCTCGGCGTGCTGTTCGTCGTGATCGTCATGGCCGCGCCGCGCGGCATCGCCGGGATCGTGCCAGCGCTCGCGCATGCGTTGCGGCGCGGCGCGCCGGCGGCCGAACGGTGGCGCATGCTGTGCGCGGTCGGCGCGTGCGTGTTCTGGGGCGTCGCGATCGTCTGCGCGGCCGAGCTCGGCTATGCGTGGCGCTTCGCGCAGGACGACGGCGCGGGCTTCGCGTTCGGCGCCTGGAACGTCGACGCCGATACGCCGGCCGGCTGGGCCGTCGCGTGCTCCGCGTTCGGCATCGGCACGCTGCTGTGGGGCTGGCGTGCGCGGCTCATGCTGGCCGGCAAGCAGGAGGACGGGCGATGAACGGCAACGCGATCGCGCTTCACGGGGTGGTGCAGCGCTTCGGCGCGCAGACGGTGCTCGATGGGGTCGAGCTGAGCATCGCGGCCGGCGAGCGTCATGCGCTGATCGGGCCGAACGGCGCGGGCAAGTCGACGCTGTTCGGCGTGATCGCCGGTGCGGTGCGGCCCACGCGCGGGCGCGTCGTGCTGCACGGCGTCGAGCTGCGCGGGCGCGGCCCGGTCGTGGCGAGCCGGCTCGGCATCGGCCGCAGTTTCCAGCAGACGAGCGCGTTCGCGCGGCTGACCGTGTTCGACAACCTGCGCTGCGCGGCGCTGCATGCGCCGGCCGCGCGGCGGCGCTGGTGGAACCGGCTGCGCGAATCGGCGTCGGTCGATCTCGCGGCCGAGCGCGTGCTGCACGACATCGGCCTCGATGCGCACCGCGATACGCCGGCCGCCGAGCTGAGCTACGCGGAACAGCGCGCGCTCGATCTCGGGATCGCCCTCGCGAGCGGCGCACGCACGCTGCTGCTCGACGAGCCGACGGCCGGCATGAGCCGCGCGCAGGCGGCGCGGATGATCGCGCTGATTCGTGCGACGACGCAGGGGCGCACGGTCCTGCTGATCGAACACGACATGGATGCGGTGTTCGGCTTCGCCGAACGCATCACGGTGCTCGTGCGCGGCACGGTGGTCGCGACCGGCGCGCCCGATGCGATCCGCGCCGATCCGGCCGTGCGTGCCGCCTATCTGGGCGAGGGCGGCCCATGAGCGCGTTGCTCGACATTCGCGACCTGCGCGCAGGGTACGGGCTGCAACCCGTGCTCGACGGCGTCGATCTCGCGCTGGCGCCCGGCGAGACGCTCGCGCTGCTCGGCCGCAACGGCTCGGGGCGCTCGACGTTCGCGAAGGCCGTGATGGGGCTCGTGCGCACGGCCGGCTCGGTGCGCATTGCCGGCGCCGAATGCGTGGGGGCGCGCACGTTCGAGATCGCGCGACGCGGCGTCGCTTACGTCGCCGAAAGCCGCGACGTATTCCCGCTGCTGACGGTACGCGACAACCTGCGGCTCGGGCTGCGCGGCGCCCGCGGTGCGGCCGAGCGCGCGGCGCTCGAGCGGCTGTTCGAGCGCTTTCCGTTGCTGGCCGCGCGTGCGGACGTCAAGGCGGGGCGGCTGTCGGGCGGCGAGCAGCAGGTGCTCGCGCTGGTGCGGGCGCTGGCCGGCCGCCCGCGCGTGCTGATCGTCGACGAACCGGCCGAAGGGCTCGCGCCGCTCGCGGTCGATGAGGTTGGCGCGTGCCTTGCCGCATTGCAGGCCGACGGTGTCGCGATCGTGCTGATCGAGCAGCGGCTGCAGTTCGCGCCGCGGCTCGCGCGGCGCGTCGCGGTCATGGGGCGCGGACGGATCGTCTACGACGGCGCGCTCGAAGGCCTGGGCGGCGAGGTCGCGAACGCATGGTTGAGCGCCGGCTGACGGCGCGCGCGATTGTTCGGAAAACACCGCCAGTCAATTCATGTCGAGCCGCTTTATCGCTGCCGCACCGCACAGTAAATTGCCAGTCATGCCGGGTGCGCATCGACGCAACGACGGGGCAACCGGCGCTATCCATCAAGCGTCTTCTGACTGAGGAATGAAATCATGAGCAAGCTGGCAAACAAGGTAGCGATCGTCACGGGCGGATCGAAGGGCATCGGCGCGGCGATCGCGAAGGCACTGGCCGCGGAAGGCGCATCGGTGGTCGTCAACTACGCGAGCAGCAAGGCGGGCGCCGACGCGGTCGTCGGCGCGATCGTCGAAGCCGGCGGCCGTGCGGTCGCGGTCGGCGGCGACGTGTCGAAGGCGGCGGATGCGCAGCGCATCGTCGATACGGCGATCGACACGTATGGCCGTCTCGACGTGCTCGTCAACAATTCCGGCGTGTACGAATTCGCGCCGATCGAAGCGATCACCGAAGAACACTACCGCCGGCAGTTCGACACGAACGTGTTCGGCGTGCTGCTGACCACGCAGGCCGCGGTCAAGCATCTCGGCGAAGGCGCGAGCATCATCAACATCAGCTCGGTCGTGACCAGCATCACGCCGCCCGCGAGCGCCGTATACAGCGGCACCAAGGGCGCGGTCGACGCGATCACCGGCGTGCTCGCGCTCGAACTCGGCCCGCGCAAGATTCGCGTGAACGCGATCAACCCGGGGATGATCGTGACCGAAGGCACGCACAGCGCGGGCATCATCGGTTCGGATCTCGACAAGCAGGTGCGCAGCGAGACGCCGCTCGGCCGCCTCGGCGAGCCGGACGACATCGCGTCGGTCGCCGTGTTCCTCGCGTCGGACGACGCGCGCTGGATGACCGGCGAGCATCTCGTCGTGAGCGGCGGGTTGAACTGACCGGATCGCGCCGCGCCGGAAGCAGGGGCGGCGCGATCCGGCGGACGCCGCGGCGATTGTGCTTCGGCAGATCACGCAGCGTGCCGCCGATTGCCGTGCGGCCCACCCCACGCCATTCGATGCCCGAATGCGGGATGAGTCCGATTCTCCAGTAGAGGCCACCCTCTGATCCTGCGCCGCACCGCGGCATAAAAGTGTCATACGGCACCTGCGGCCACGGTGCATGCAGCGTGCCGCACGTGACTGAAGCGATCCCGCCGAATTCTCCTCGACCGCCCGTCGCGCAAGGCTGACGGGCGCTTTCCATGGCGCGCCGCGGTATCGGTGCAGGCCGGTTCGATGCGTCACGCGCACGCCACCCATTCAAGTTGCGAATGTGTGCATCGCAACAATCCATTTCATCCGCAGCGCGCCGGGCGGTATGGTGAACGCACGTTCGAAATTCATCGACCGATGCACATCCACCACGCGAAGGCGCCATGAAAACGACTCACGTTCGCTCCGGGCACGCGGCGCATTCAGCCGCCGGCGGCCCGCCCGAAGACGGCGACGACCGACGCAACGCGGGCCTGCGCCTGCCGGCGAAGCTGGTGGGGCCGATCGTGCTCGGCACGCTGCTCAACGCGCTGAACTCGTCGATGATCGCGGTCGCGCTCGTCAGCATCCAGCAGGCGTTCGCGCCGCACGGCGCCGCGCAAGAGCGCATCGATACGCTGTGGCTCGTGTCGGGTCTCTATCTCGCGACGGCCGCCGGCCAGCCGACGATGGGGCGGCTCGCCGATCGCTTCGGTGCGAAGCGGATCTTCTGTCTCGGCCTCGCGATCGTGCTGGTCGCGTCGTCGCTCGCGCCGTTCGCGCCGACGCTCGGCTGGCTGATCGCATCGCGCGTCGCGCTCGGTATCGGCACGTCCGCCGCCTATCCGGCCGGCATGGCGATGATTCGTGCGTGGTCGCAGCAGCACGCGAACGGCGCGACGCCGACGGGCGGCCTCGGCGCGATTTCGATCGCGGCGCAGGTCGCCGTCGCGTTCGGCCCGCCGCTCGGCGGCGCGCTCGTGCAGTTCGCCGGCTGGCGCGCGATCTTCTGGATCAACGTGCCGATCGTGCTGGCCGCCTTCCTGTTCGCGTGGCTGTGGATTCCGGCCGACCCCGTCCGTCGCGGCGCGCAGGCGCGCGACACGCTGAAGGAACTGGACCTGCCGGGCGTCGTGCTGTTCG
Source organism: Burkholderia sp. BCC0405 (assembly GCF_902833075.1). Taxonomy (NCBI): domain Bacteria; kingdom Pseudomonadati; phylum Pseudomonadota; class Betaproteobacteria; order Burkholderiales; family Burkholderiaceae; genus Burkholderia; species Burkholderia sp. BCC0405. Next base: position 235,968 of record NZ_CADFEO010000008.1, on the reverse strand, counting down.
TGCTGACGCTGGCGAGCCTGCTGCTGTTCCTGCAATCGGTGACGCGCGAACCCGATTGGCTGCTGCTGGCCGCGACGCTCGTGCTGGTGCCGCTGCTGATCCACCGCGAGCGCCAGGCCGCGGCGCCGCTGATCGACATTCGCATGCTGGCCGAAAACCGCCCGCTGCTCGGCACGTATCTGCGCTGCGTCGGCACCTATGCGGTGTTCTACGCGATCTTCTACGCGCTGCCGATGTGGCTGCAGGAGGCGAGGGGACTGTCGGCCGCCGATGCCGGCCTCGTGATGCTGCCGGTCGCCGGCATCGGCACGGTCACGACGATGCTCGCGACCCGCATCGTGCACCGTCACGGCCCGCGCCCGGTGCTGGTCATCGGTTCCGCGATGCTCTGCATCGGCAGCGTCGTGATGAGCCTGATGACGAGCAGCCTGCCTGTCGCGGCGATCGTACTGCTGTCCATCGTGTTCGGTATTCCTAACGGGTTCAACAATCTCGGCAATCAGGCCACGCTCTACCAGAGTACGCCGCACGACCGGATCGGCACGGCCTCGGGGCTGTACCGCACCGCGCAGTATGTCGGCGGCAGCCTGTCGTTCGCGCTCGTCGGTTTCGCGCTCGGTCATCCGGCGAGCGATCACGGCCTGCGCGAGCTTGCCGTTGTCCTGGCGGTCATCAGCGTGCTGCTGTTGCTCAATGCCGTATCGAGCCGGCACCTCGACGCCGCCATTTCTTCCGTTCCACAACAAAAGTGAGGGTTTTACATGTCCATTCCGACGCTCAATCGCACCGCCGCGCTCGTCGCCATCGATCTGCAGAACGGCATCGTCTCGTTGCCGGTCACGCCCTATACCGGCGCACAGGTGGTCGCGAAGACGGTCGAGCTGGCGGCGGCTTTCCGCGCGCTGGGGCTGCCCGTCATCTACGTGCACACGAGCTACCTGCCGGACGGCGGCGTCGCGCTGAAGGTGAAGACGGATGCGCCGTCGTCGCCGCCGAATCTCGATCCCGAATGGAGCGCGTTCGCGCCGGCGCTCGGCGTGCAGCCGTCCGACATCGTCGTGACGAAGCATCAGTGGGGCGCGTTCACGGGCACCGACCTGGACGTGCAGCTGCGCCGCCGCGGCATCACCGACATCGTGCTGACGGGCATCGCGACCAATATCGGCGTCGAATCGACGGCGCGCCAGGCATACGAAAACAACTACAACGTCGTCATCGTGAGCGACGCGGTCAGCACCTCGTCGGCCGATGCGCAGACGTTCGCGCTGACCCAGATCTTCCCGAAGCTCGGGCAGGTCGCCGCGGCGGCAGACGTGGAGGCGGCACTGGAGCAGGCTCAGTCGCGCTGAAGCCGGCGAATCGTTCGGCGCGCTTTTGCACACATCAATCGTTTACCGAGGAATGGCGATGATCAAGACCGATGCATGGGTTCTCTACGCGGGACCGGAACCGACCCGGCAGCAGCCGCCCGTTGCGGGCGAGCTGCGCCGTGAAACCTTCGAATTTTCCAGTCTCGAAGCCGATGAGGTGCTCGTCGAGCCGCTGTACGGATCGTGGGAAGCGAACCTTGACCATGCGCTGTCGCGCAATCCGGTCGATATCTGTCGCCAGCGCCGCGAGGACAAGATCGTGCTGGGCAACGGCGCGCTGGTGCGCGTCCTGGAGCGCGGCAGCGCGGCCAATGCGCTGAAGGACGGCGAGATCTGCATGGTGATGCCGTTCGGCAAGCGTGACGAATACGGGTTCGCCGAACTCGTCTACGCGTACGACGCGCCGGGCACGATCGGCGTGATGGCGCAGCGCACCAAGATGCGCGCCGACAACCTGGTGCCGGTGCCGACCGACAGCCGCCACTCGCTGCTGCAATGGGCGACCTACGGCCGCTACTTCACCGCATGGGACAACTGGAAGGTCGCGTCGGCGTGCTGGCGTTCGCAATTGCCCGACGTCGATCCGGCCGACAACCTGGTGTTCGGCTGGGGCGGCGGCACGACGCTGGCCGAGCTGCAGCTCGCGAAGCGCGAAGGCTTTCGCGTCGCGATGACCGCGAGCAACGATCGCCGCCTCGAGGAGCTCGCGAAGCTCGGCATCACGCCGGTCGACCGCCGCAAGTTTCCGGATCTCGCGTATGACGAGGCGCGCTACCGGGCCGATCCGGAATACCAGGCACGCTACCGAGAGTCGGAGCGCGTATTCGCCGAGACGATCGCCGAGCTGAGCGGCGGCCGTGGCGTCGCGATCTTCCTCGACAATCTCGGGGGCGCGCTGTATCGCGCGACGATGCGCGTGACGGGCCGCACCGGCATCGTCGCGACGGTCGGCTGGAAAACCGGGATGCGCCTGTGGAACCTGCGCGCGACGGAGTGCATCAACCGCCGCCTGCACATCCATACGCACGCGTGGCGCTACGACGACAGCATCACGATTCGCGACTTCCAGGAGTCGACCGGCTGGATCGGCCAGGAACCGACCGAAATCTTCGATTTCGACGACGTGCCGAAGCTGGCGTCCGATTACCTGAACGGGAAGATCGAGACGTATTTCCCGATCTATCGGATCAACGCGGTCTAAGCCGCGGGGCGCGCGCCGTGCCTGCATCGTCGCACGATGATTAGTCATGCAGACGATGGCGGCGCACGGCGCGCCGTGCAATCTGACTCGCAGGAGAACGCCATGGCCTTTGTGGAAACCGGGGAGGTCGACGCCGGCACGGCGTCGGACAGCTCCAGCCGCGCGCCGCTCGGCGGCATTCGCGTGATCGACGCCGCGACGCTGTTCGCCGGCCCTCTCGCGGCGACGATGCTCGCCGATTACGGCGCCGACGTGATCAAGGTGGAACATCCGACGGGCGATCCGGCGCGCAAGTACGGTGCGCGCCGCGACGACGTGCCGTTGTGGTGGAAGGTGGTCGCGCGCAACAAGCGGGCGGTCACGCTGAATCTCGGCGCATCCGACGGCCAGCGGATCTTTCGCGAGCTGGCGGCGCAGGCCGACGTGGTGGTCGAGAATTTCCGGCCCGGCACGCTGGAGCGCTGGGGGCTCGGCTACGACGTGCTGTCCGCGATCAATCCGCGGCTCGTGCTCGTTCGGGTGACCGGCTTCGGCCAGTTCGGCCCGTATGCGCGCCGCCCCGGTTTCGGCACGCTCGCGGAGGCGATGAGCGGGCTGGCGGCGGCCACCGGCGAGGCGGGCGGGCCGCCGCTGCTTCCGTCGTTTCCGTTGGCGGACACGGTGGCGGGGCTGACCGCCGCATTCGCGATCATGACGGCGCTGAAGGCGCGCGATCGTACCGGGCGCGGGCAGGTGGTCGATCTCGCGATCATCGAGACGATGCTCGCGGCGATGGGCGCGCAGATCGCGAGCTACGACCAGACGGGGCGCGTGCCCGAGCGCACCGGCAACCGCTCGCCGAACAATTCGCCGCGCGGCGTGTATCGGACCTCGGACGGCAAGTGGGTCGCGCTGTCGACGTCGGCGCACAGCATCGCGGAGCGCGTGATGCGGCTCGTCGGCCGCGCCGACCTGATCGACCTGCCATGGTTCGCGAACGGCGTCGAGCGCGCGAAGCATGCGGACGAGCTGGACGCGGCGGTGGGCGGCTGGATCGGGCAGCGCACGCGCGCCGAGGTGATCGACGCATTCGAACGCGCGGAGGCGGCCATCGCGCCGATCTACGACGTGTCCGACGTGCTGGACGATCCGCAGTATGCGGCGCTCGGCTCGGTCGTTTCGGTGCCCGACGCCGAACTCGGCGCGTTCCGCACGCACAACGTGCCGTTCCGGCTGTCCGACACCCCCGGCGCGATCCGCTGGGGCGGGCCGTCGCGCGGCGCGCACAACGATGAAGTATTCGGCGCATTGGGACTGGAACCGCAGGACCTTGCCGACTTGACCGAACGAGGTGTGATTTGAAACAGAGCGCAACCTGCCGCAGTTACCTGTACGTGCCTGCGCACAAGACGCAGGTGGTCGAGAAGGCCTATGCGAGCGAGGCCGACGCGATCGTGCTGGATCTCGAGGACGCCGTGCCGGCGAGCCACAAGGTCGACGCCCGCAAGGCCGCCGCCGCGATTCTCGCGGGCGGCCCGCCGAAGCCGACCTACGTGCGCGTCAACCCGATCGGGAGTCCGTGGTGCCGCGACGACGTCGAGGCGATCGCACTACCCGCGCTGCAAGCGCTGCGTCTGCCGAAGTGCGATCTTCCCGCGCATGTCCAGGAAGTCGCGGGCTGGCTCGACGCGCTCGGCAGCGAAGCGGGGATCCAGATCCTGATCGAATCGGCGTATGGCGTGGAGACGGCCTTCCAGCTCGCGACCGCGTCGCCCCGGCTGGAACGGATCGGGCTCGGCGAAAGCGACCTGCGCGCCGACCTGCGGATCGGCGTCGACAACTTCACGCTCGAAGTGTGTCGCGCGCGCTGCGTGGTGGTGTCGCGCGCGGCGGGGCTGAACGGGCCGATTCAAACGGTCTATCACACGCTGGGCGATCTCGAGGGCCTGAAGGAGTCGACGTTGCGCGCGAAATCGATGGGGTTCGTCGGCCGCTTCGCGATTCATCCGTCGCAGGTGCCGGTCATCAACGCGGTATTCACGCCGTCGGACGAAGACATCCGCGCGGCCGAGCGCGTGCTGGAGGCGGTCGACGCGGCGGACGGCGAATCGTCGGTGTTCGTGCTGCCCGACGGCCGCGTCGTGGCGCCGCCGCTGATCGCGAACGCGCGTGTGACGCTCGCGCTGGCCGCCCATCTCCGGCGCGACGGAGTCCCGGCATGAGTACGCCCGACACGCTTTCCGCACCGGCCGCTGTCGCCAGGCCGGCGAGCCCGGACGGCATCATCGGCGCGCTCGGCCGCTTCGCGGCGGCGGCGCGCGCCGACGGGCTCGAGCGCACGCTGCGCGTCGAGGCGGCCGCCCGCGTGCTCGACCTGATCGGCAACAGCCTGATCGCGCACGACGAACCCGTCGCGCAGTCCGTGCTGCAGGTCGCGCGGCGCTGGGCCGGTCACGGCCCGGCGAGCGTGATCGGCGCGCCCGACCGGCTGCCGGCCGCGAGCGCCGCGTTCGTCAACGGCACGCTTGCGCATGCGATGGATTTCGACGATTCGCACATGCTGTCGGTGCTGCATCCGAGCGCGTCGGTGATTCCGGCCGCGCTGGCCGCCGCACAGGCGAGCGGTGCATCGGGCGCGGCGTTGCTCGATGCGATCACGGTCGGCACCGAGATCTGCATCCGGCTCGGCGTGGCCGCCTACAACCCGCAGATCGGCAATTCGGTGTTCTTCGAGCGCGGCCAGCATGCGACGTCGATCTGCGGGACGGTCGGCGCGGCCGCGGCCGCGGCGATGCTGCTCGGGCTCGACGCCGCGCAAATCGCCGCCGCGCTCGGGATCGCCGCGAGCATGGGCGCGGGCCTGCTCGAAGCGAATCGCACCGGTGGCTCCGTGAAGCGGGTCCACTGCGGCTGGGCCGCGCATGCGGGCGTGAGCGCGGCGGAACTGGCGGGCGCGGGCGTGACCGCGCCGCCGACCGCGCTCGAAGGCCGCTTCGGCTTCTTCCGCGCGTGGTGCGGCGAGCTGGCCGACGCCGACGCGGTGCTGCGCGAACTCGGGCACGACTGGGAGACGAGCCGGATCATCTTCAAGCCGTATCCGTGCAACCACTTCACGCATCCGGGCATCGACGCGGCATTGCAGTTGAAGGCGCAGGGCGTGACGGCCGACGACGTGGTGTCCGCCGAACTGCGGGTCGCGGCGTCGACGCTGCGCACGATCGGCGAGCCCGCCGCGCTGAAGGCCAGCCCGCCGGACGGCTATGCGGCGGCGTTCTCGGGACCGTACACCGTTGCGGCCGCGCTGCTCGGCGGCGGCGGGCTCGGCGTCTGGTTCGACGATTTCGACGACAAGCTCGTGCACGATCCCGCGCGCCGTGCGCTGGCCGCGAAGGTGCGCTGCGTGGCCGATCCGTGGTGCGACGCGCGGTTCCCGCATTTCCTGCCTGCCGTGCTGCGGGTGGAACTGCGCGACGGGCAGGTGCGCGAGGCGCGAGTGGAGTCGAGCAAGGGCACCAATTCGCGGCCGCTGACCGAACGGGAGCTGGTCGCGAAGTTCGTGCTCGCGGCGAGTTCGACGATCGGCTTGCCGCACGCGCTCGAACTGCGCGACGCGGTGCAGGCGCTCGCCGACGACGCGCCGCTCGACGCGCTGGCGGCGTTGACGTCCGGCGCGCATTCGAACCTGAAAGGAGGAGACCCATCTTGAGCACACCACGCTGGAACAAGCGCCCGCCCGGCTCGAACTGGGGCGATTTCGGTCCGGACGACCAGAAGGGACGGTTGAACTGGCTGACCCCGGACAACGTGCGGCAGGGCGTCGCCGAGGTGCGCGAAGGCCTGTCGTTCTCGTTGAGCCTGCCGCTCGACGTGCCGCGTGGCGGCGGGCTGAACGCGCGCCGCCGGCCGCCGGCGGTCATGCCGGCGCTGCTGGGCGGCAAGCCGTACTTCGGCTATCGCGCGGACGAACAGGTTGCGAACGCAACCGACGTGGTCTGCGACGATTCCTTCTGCATGCATTCGCAGTTCTCGACGCAATGGGACGGTCTCGCGCATGTCGGCGGCGTATTCGATGCGGATGGCGACGGCGTGCCCGAAATCGTGTTCTACAACGGCTTCCGGATGGGCGAGCATCTGCGGGTGCCGCAGGAAGGCGACGCCACCGGCGGCGCGCGCGCACTCGGCATCGAGGTGATGGCGCGAACCGGCGTGCAGGGGCGCGGCGTGCTGATCGATCTGCGGCATCACTTCGGCGATGCCCGCACGAAAATCGGCTACGCGCAACTGATGCGCGTGATGGAGGAGGACGACGTGCGCGTCGAGCAGGGCGACATCGTCTGCATTCACACCGGTTTCGCCGACCTGCTGCTGAACGACGAGAGCGGGTCGCCCGCGACCGTTGCGAGCGCATGCGTGCTGGACAGCAGCGACGCCCGCCTGCTGCAGTGGATCGACGAGTCGCGGCTTGCCGCGCTCGTGGCCGACAACCATGCGATCGAGGAGCGGCCGCAGCATGCGCAGCCGCTCGCGCAGCCGGGCGCGCTGATGCCGCTGCACGAGCTGTGCCTGTTCAAGCTCGGCATCCACCTCGGCGAGCTATGGCATCTGACGCCGCTCGCGAACTGGTTGCGTGCGCATCGGCGAAACCGGTTCCTGCTGACCGCGCCCCCGCTGCATATCCGGGGCCTGGTCGGTGCGCCGGTGAATCCGGTCGCGACGGTCTGATGCGCGGGTGGGCAGCGGCCCGTGCGCGATTGCCGGCGCAAACCGTTTCCACTCGTCGATTCGCGGTTCCGATTGACTCGTTTTTCAGAAAAATTCCAGGGAAACGAGTCATTTAAATAAAAAATCGAATCAATGGCGGCGGGTATATAAAAAATATTGAAACGTCAAGGTTGGACTATTCTCGTTTATTGCACTAAATATCAGGGGATTTCCCCATTGCGATAATCGTGAGCCGGGGGCGATTAACCCGTTTAGTGGATGGTCACAATCATGAATCTACGTTCGATCGACCTGAACCTGCTGGTCATACTCGATGCGCTGCTGACCGAGAAACAGGTGACGCGGGCCGGCCTGAAGGTCGGCCTGACGCAGCCGGCCGTCAGCAATGCGCTGTCGCGGCTGCGGTATCTGTTCAACGACGAGATCCTCGCGCGCGGCGCGATCGGGATGGAGTTGACCCCGCGCGCCCAGGCACTGATCTCGCCGGTGCGGCAAATCATGCAACAAATCGAGGAATTATTTGAATCGGATTATCAATTCCAGCCTTTTACGTCGGAACGTCATTTCACGGTCAGAATGTCGGATCTGACCGAATTGCTTTTGCTGCCCGCATTGCTGCGGCGCATGCGCACGGCGGCGCCGAATATCAGCCTGGACGTCGTGCATCCGAGCGCGGCCAAGACGGCCGAAGCGCTCGAAGCGGGGCGGCTCGACATGGCGATCAGCGCGGGCCTCGAGCATTCCGGCACGCTGTCGTCGGAAACCGTATTTCACGACCGGCTGGTCTGCGTGCTGAGCCGCAACCATCCCGACGCGGACAAGCCGCTGACGCTTGAGCGGTTCCTCGCGCTCGACTTCCTCAACGTATCGATCAATCCGGTCGACCACAGCCTGATCGACAACCTGCTCGCGAACATGCACTGCAAGCGCCGCATCGTGCTCAACGTGCCGCACTGGCTCGTCGTGCCGAACATGCTCGATGCGCTGCCGTACGCGGCGATCATGTCGGAGCGGCACGCGCTGAGCCTCGGCGATCCGCGTCTCGTGATCCGCGAACTGCCGCTCGCGATGGAGCCGGTCGCGTGGTCGCTGTACTGGCATCGCCGGTACGATGCGAGCAACGCGCACGGCTGGATGCGTCGCACGATCATCGCGGTTGCCGAGTCTCTCGCGGACGACGTCGCGGCGCACGCATGCAGCGTCGGCTGAGTGGGATGTCGCGTGGCGCCGATCGTGCACGGGTCAGCCCACGACGAACAGCGGCGGCAGCGTCGTGACGTCGGGCTGTTCATCGAGCCGCCACAGGTAATCGAGTGCGGCGCGCATGCGTGCCGCGCTCCAGCGCTGCCGGCAATTCCTCGTGAACTTCGCTTCGTAGTCGTCGCGCTGCATCGGTTGCGTCGGCGAACCCGGCAGATCGTCCACCTGCTTCGCATGAATCGCGCCGTCGTCGCACACGGCCGTCACGCGATTCGGCGCATGCGCGGGATAGCGGGCGGTCAGCGCCGGATCCGCGCTGACCGTGATTTTGCCGATCAGCGTGCGCAATGCCGGGTCGCGCAGCGCGGCGCTCGCATAGCTTCGGGTCGTGATGTCGCCGTCGAGCATCGCCCGGGCGACGATGTAAGGCAGGCTGTGATCGGCGGTTTCGTGGGTGGACGGCGCCCACTTCTCCGGATCGCGGCCGGCCGTCACGTAGCCGACTTCGGTCGTGTGGATCTCGATGCGGCGGATGCGCCGCAGGTCGCCGACCTGCGCGGCGACCGCGAGCGCGGCCGGAATCGCCGTTTGCGTGAGCCCTTGCGCCGGATAGAACTTCACAAAGCATTTGCCGACCCTGAACGTGCCGCCGCGCCCGCCGAATTCGCCCGTATCGAGCGTAAACGGCCCGGACACCTGCTCGAAGAACCCGGCCGTCCCTTCGAAGATCGGTGCGGGACCGGTGAGGCCGGCGCGGGCGAGTTCGGTCGAAAATACCGCGTTGCGCGCCGCGTCCGCGTCGGCGAGCGCCTTCCAGTTGGACAGTTGCTGCACCCGTGTCTGGTTCAGCGCGAGATGGCTGTTGAGCGACAGGTTCACCGCCTGCACGAGTTGCGGCGCGGGCAGGCGCATCAGCTTGCCCGCGGCGAGCGCGACGGCGGGCAGGCTGTAGCAGGTGTGGTCCCAGCCGCGCGGGCTGATGGCGGCGGCGTCCATCAGCCGGCACGCGATTTCGTACGCGATCGCAATCGACAGGATCAGGTCGCGGCCGGCGGCGTGCTGCGCTTCGGCCACCGCGAGACACGCGGCGACGTTGTCGCTCGGATGGCCGGTCTCCTTGCCGGCATACGCGTCGTTGAAATCGAAGTAGCGCAGCGCCGTGCCGGTCGCGAATGCGGCGAGTGCGGGGCTCGTGCGCCGGTGCGTCCCGATCACGGTCGCGACGCCGCCGGGCGTTGCGAGCGCCGCGTTGCGCGCGATGCGCACGGGCGGCTCGTCGTGCGCGGCGATCGCGCAGCCGAGTGCGTCGATCAGGTGCGCCTTGATCGTTTCGACGGTCGCGGCGTCGAGGTCGCGATACTGCAGCCCGGCTGCGTAGTCGGCGAGTTGCCGCGCGAGTTCGGGCCGGTCGGTGTCGTGCATGTCGGCACGGCCGGCGACGCTTGCGGCGGGCGACGCGTCGGCGCGGGCGCGCATGGCGGGCAGCGTCAACGCGGCGCCGGTCAGGGCGGAAAGGAAATGGCGGCGGTTCATGGCGATGGACTCCGAAGGTTTCAGGTGCGGGGAGAAGGGGGGCGATGTCAGAACGCCTTGCGCAGGCCGAGCGCGACGCCCGCGCTGCCCGAGCGATCGGCGGCGAGCGAGTAGTGCAGAAAGTTGTAGTTGTCGTTGTCGAAGTCGAGCGCGGCGCGATGCGCGTAGCCGCCCGCCAGGTACAGCGTCACCGTCTTGGACACGAAGTAGTTCAACTGCAGCGTGATCTGCTGCGGACTGGCGGGACGCGACGCGGGCGTTGGTGCATGGGCAGGATTCTGCGCCCGGATGTTTTCGTAATAGACCGCGCCGATCACCTGCAGGAAATCGGTGACGGCGTAGCGGACGCCGGCCCACCAGAACGTGAAATTCGTCACGACCGACGGCGCGGCGATGTCGCTGCGCGCGTGCTCGACACCGGCCAGCAGTTGCGCGCGGCCGAGCGGCACGAGTGCGGAAGCGGCGTAGCGGCGAAAGTGCGCGAAGCCGCCGGGTTGCGGCGTGTGGACATCGTCGAACGCCGCGGCGAACGAGAACGCCCCGCCGGCATAGTCGAAGCCCGCGCCGTACGCGGCGTTCGACTGGAACGCGCCCGCCGTGCCGCCGAATGCGTAGTGCGTTTCGAGCGTCAGCGCGCCGAGCTTCGCCAGGTATTTGACGACGTTGTTCTCGCGATAGTTGATGCCGACGATCGCGCCGTCCGGCTCGTACAGCGTCGAATAGGCGCCCGTCGGCGAATAGCGCTCCATGATGTCGAACAGCGTCGTGTACTGGCGGCCGAGCCGCAGTGCGCCCCAGCGATCGTGCTGCAGCGCGACCCAGGCGGAGCGGTCGAAGCCACCCGAGCCGGCGCCGGTGCCGTTGGTCAGGTTGATGCTGCTCTCGACGCGCAGCGCGGCCTGCCAGCCGTCGCCGAGATCCTCGACGCCCTTCAGGCCCCAGCGCGAACCGCTCTTGCCGCCCGAGGCCATCCGCCCGAGCGACGCCGACGATTTGCCGTCCGGCGCGGCCTGGCCGGTGAGAAATTCGGTGTAGACGTCGGCGACGCCGTACAGCGTGAGGCTGGTCTGCGCGCAGGCGCCGGCCGATACGAGGCCCAGTCCGCACAATGCGGACATTCGCTTGCCCATGGGGCTGTCTCCTTGTTTTGGGTTGTTGTTCGCGATGTGCGCCGCGCGGGTCGAGGGGCGCGGCGCTGGCCCGCTATCCGGGGCGGAAGGCGAACGGGGCGTGCCGTGCCGGGCCGCTCGCCCGCGTCGTGCGGCGCGCGCGGGCGACGCCCGGCAGCGGGATCGGAGGATGGGGTGGGCGCATCGTCGGGTCGCGCGGGTCAGCGCGCGCGGGCTCGCACGGCCGCGTCGCGCGCGAGCACGCGCGCCGCTTGCGCGACGCCGGCGGCGTCGACCATCCGGCCGTCGACGCGCAGCGCGCCGCGACCGTTGGCGCGAGCGTCGTCGTATGCGGCGAGTACGGCGCGCGCGCTGCGCACCGCGTCGTCGTCGGGCCGGAACGCGCGGTTCAGCGCATCGACCTGCAGCGGATGGATGCAGGTGGCGCCCGCATAGCCGAGCGCCGCGGACGCGTGGGCGATGCGCTCGAACGCCTCGAGGTCGCGCAACTCGTCGAGACCGTCGATCAGGCCGAGCGGCAGGATGCCGGCCGCTCGCGCGGCGATGATCAGCAACTGCTTCGGCACGCGCAGCACGTCGGCGCCGGTGCCGCTTTCGCAGTTCAGCGCGAAGTCGCCGCCGCCGAGCATCATCGCGACGACGCGCGGCGATGCGCGCGCGATCCGGTCCATCGCCTGGAACGCGCGCGGCGTTTCGATGATCGCGACGATGCGCGTGCTGCCGGGCGCGGCGCCGGCTTCATCCTCGAGCGTGGCCAGCAGTTCGTCGATCGCCTCGACATGCGAGCCGCCGCGCACCTTCGGCAGCACGACGCCGTGCACGCCGGCCCGCACGGCCGCGCGCAGGTCGGGCACCAGCAGGTCGAGCGGGCCGTTGGCGCGGACCAGCACGTCGCGGCCGGCGGCGCGCAGCATCGGCACGGCGTCGGCGAGGCCGGCGCGGGCGTCGGGCTTGCAGGCGAACGGGACGCTGTCCTCGAGGTCGAGGATCAGCGCATCGGCCGTGCTGGCCGCGGCCTTCGCGACGAAGCGGGCGACGTGGGCGGGGACGTAGAGAAGCGAGCGCCAGACCGGTTGGGAAGAGGAATTCATCGTTGTTCTCGAAAAATGAAAGCTACTTTCATTTTTGTGATCGATTGGGGTATTCGTCAAGATTATCGTTAACGCCTATATTTGCGAGCAATTGAAAGAAGATGAACGCATGAGGTCATGCGAATTCATGTTGATGTCATCGTCTTCATGCGTATAATGAAAGTGACTTTCATTGTTTTGATGACCCTGGGCGATGCGGGTTGCGTCGTCGCCTGGCACGGTACGAGGCGGACATGAGCAAGGTGGAGACGAACAATCAGGCAGAAGGCGGCGTGGCCGCGGTCAATCGCGCGCTGACCGCGCTGCTCGCCTTCGCGGGCGCGCCTGGCGGGCTGATGCTCGCGCAGGTCAGCGATGCGACCGGGCTCAACATGAGCACGCTGTTGCGGATGTTCGAATCCCTCGAACAGTTCCGCTTCATCAAGCGCCTGCCCGACGGGCGCTACGTGCTGGGGCCGGCCGTCTTCCAGCTCGGCGTGATGTATCGCGAATCGTTCCAGCTGCGCGAGCACGTGATGCCGATCCTGTCGACGCTGTCGGCGCAGACCGGCGAAACCGCCGCGTTCTACGTGCGCGAGGGCGACCAGCGCGTCTGCCTGTTCCGCATCCAGGCACAGCGCTCGGTGCGCACGCATCTGCGCGAAGGCGACCGTTTTCCGCTCGACGCCGGCGCGGCGGGGCGCGTGCTGCTCGCGTTTTCCGGCACGCGCGGCGGCGAGTACGAGAAGACGGCCGAGCAGGGCTATGCCGTGTCGATTGCCGAGCGCGATCCGGAGAGCGCGGCGATCGCGTGCCCGGCGTTCGGCGTCGGCCGCGTGCTGAGCGGGGCGATCTCGCTCGGCGTGCCGCGCTATCGCTTCAACAAGAAAGTGCTGGCCGATTACCTGCCGTACGTGCAGGCCGCCGCTGCCGAGCTGACGCACGCGCTCGGCGGCGATCTGCACGCGGCGAGCGCGCCGTTCCCGGCGGCCGACCAGCTTGGCGCGCTGCTCGAATAGCGCAGGCGCGCGGCGCGCGCGTCGCTGATTCACCGACCCATACCAACCAGGAGACAGTCATGTCCGTACCCGACACGCAGGCCGCCCGCGCGGCCGGCGCGCATCGTCGCGCGTCCACCGGCCCGATCCGTCCGAAATCGTTCGACGCAGGCGCGCTCGGACCGCTGTCCGGCGTGCGCGTGGTCGACCTGTCGCGCCTGATGGCCGGCAACATGCTGAGCGTGCAGCTCGCCGACTTCGGCGCGGACGTCGTGAAGGTCGAAAGCGAGCGCGGCGATACGCTGCGCGCGGTCGGCGCGGGCGGAATCAGCACGAACTGGAAGGTGTACGGACGCAACAAGCGCAGCGTGTGCGTCGATCTGCGCACGCCGGAGGGCGTCGACATCGTGCGCCGGCTGGTGCGCGACGCGGATGTGTTCGTCGAGAGCTTCAAGCCGGGCGTCGCGGAGCGGATGGGGCTCGGCCCCGACGACCTGCTCGCGATCCGGCCGGAACTGGTGATCGCGCGGATCTCCGGCTGGGGGCAAACCGGCCCGTATCGCCACAAGCCGGGCTTCGGCACGCTCGCCGAAGGCTATGCGGGCTTCGCGGCGATCAACGGCTTCGCCGATCGCGAACCGGTGCTGCCGCCGATGTTTCTTGCCGACATGACGGCCGGGATGTCCGGTGCGCTCGCCGTGCTGGTCGCGCTGCATGCGCGCGGGTCGCAGCGTGCGGCGGGGCAGGTGATCGACGTGTCGCTGTTCGAGCCGCTGCTGTCGATCCTCGGGCCGGCCGCGGCGAACTACGTGATGACGGGCGAGATCAAGCCGCGCACCGGCAGCCGCTCGACCAACACCGCGCCGCGCAACGCGTATCGCACCCGCGACGGCAAATGGCTGTGCCTGTCGAGTTCGACGCAGGCGATGGCCGAACGGTTGTTCCGCGCGATCGGTCGCGCGGACCTGATCGACGATCCGCGCTATGCCACCAACGTGCTGCGCGTGCGGCATGCGGAAGCGCTCGATGCGATCGTCGGCGAATTCATCGGCGCACGCGATCTCGACGCCAATCTCGCGTTCTTCGAGGAAGCGGGCGTGACGGCCGGGCCGATCCAGGACATCGCGCAGATCGTCGCGGATCGCTACGTGATCGAACGCGAGGCGCTGGTCGAACTGCCCGACGACGATGTCGGCAGCCTGCCGATGCACAACGTCACGCCGCGGCTGTCGGGTACGCCCGGCGCGTTCCGCCGGCCCGCGCCCGCGCTCGGAGAACACAACCGCGAGATCCTGCAGCCGCTGCTCGGCGAGCACGAGTACGCGCGGCTCGCCGCGTTGGGCGTGATCCGTTCGCGGTAGGCGGCCCGCGTACCGACCAATACCGGATGCACCGGACATTGCATGGAGGAGACACCATGAATCCGCGTTGGACCCATCGGCCGCCGGGCTCGAACTGGGGCGATTTCGGCCCGGACGACCAGAAAGGGCGCCTGAACTGGCTGACCCCCGACGCCGTGTTGCGCGGCGTCGCGGAAGTGCGCGAAGGCCGCGTCTTTTCGCTGAGCCTGCCGCTCGACGTGCCGCGCGGCGGCGGATTGAACGCGCGGCGGCGCCCGCCGGCGATCATGCCGGCGCTGATGGGCGACACGCCGTACTTCGGCTATCGCGCGGACGAACAGGTTGCAAACGCAACCGATGTCGTGTGCGACGACGCATTCTGCGTGCATTCGCAGTTCTCGACGCAATGGGACGCGCTGTCGCACGTCGGTTCGCTGTTCGATCCGGCGGGCGATGGAGAAAAGACGCGCGTGTTCTACAACGGCTACCGGATGGACGAGCATATCCGCGTGCCGCAGGCCGGTGCGCCGGAAGGTGGCGCGCAGGCGCTCGGCATCGAGGTGATGGCGCGCACGGGCGTGCAGGGGCGCGGCGTGATGGTCGACCTGCGGCGTCACTTCGGCGACGCGCGGCGCAAGGTCGGTTTCGATGACTGGATGGCGGTGCTGCGCGCGGATGACGTGAGCGTCGAGCGCGGCGATATCGTGTGCGTGCACACCGGTTTCGCCGACCGGCTGCTGGAAGCGGCCGCGCGCGGCGAGACCGGAGCACCGCATGCCTGCTGTGTGCTGGACGGCGCCGACGAGCGCCTGCTGAACTGGATCGACGCGTCGGGGCTCGCGGCGCTCGCGGCCGACAACCACGCGGTCGAGGAGCGCCCGCGCGATGCGCAGCCGTTCGCGCAGCCGGGTGCGCTGATGCCGCTGCACGAGCTGTGCCTGTTCAAGCTCGGCATCCATCTCGGCGAACTGTGGCACCTGACGCCGCTCGCGGGCTGGCTGCATGGGCATCGCCGCAGCCGCTTCCTGCTGACCGCGCCGCCGCTGCATTTGCGCGGGCTCGTCGGCTCGCCGGTCAATCCGGTCGCCACCGTGTGATTGCCCGCCGCGCGGCCCGTGCCGCGCCATGACCGCCGTCCCGCGCGCCGCGCGGGCGACTACCGAGGACACGCCATGTCTGACTCCCTTGCGGCATCGCTCGCCGCGCGCATCGATCGCCTGCCGGCGACAGCCGGTATCTGGAAGCTCGTGCTGTTCCTGAGCATCGGCGGCTTTTTCGAGGTCTACGACCTGTTCCAGATGACCTATCTGCCGCCGGGGCTGATTCGCGACGGCATCTTTCACACCGGCGCACGCGGCGTGCTCGGCATGTCGGACCAGGGCGCGCTCGGCGCGGCGACGTTCATCGGGCTGTTCATCGGCGAAATGTTCGTGTCGCGTCTGGCGGATCGATACGGGCGCCGCGCGCTGTTTACCGGTGCGCTGCTGCTCTATACCGCGGCGAGTCTGATGATGTGCGTGCAGTCGAGCGCGCTCGGCGTGCTCGTGTGCCGCTTTGTCGCGGGCTGCGGCGTCGGCGCGGAGTTGATTACGATCGGCGCGTTCCTGACCGAGCTGGTGCCGAAGGCGGTACGTGGCCGGGCATTCGCCGTCTGCTTCGCCGTCGGCTACCTGGCCATGCCGGTGCTTGCGCTGGTGTCGTGGCTCTGGGTGCCGCGCGATCCGCTCGGCTGGTCCGGGTGGCGTTGGGTCGTGCTGCTCGGCGGAAGCGGCGCGGTGGTCGTCTGGTGGCTGCAGTCGCGCTTGCCGGAGTCGCCGCGCTGGCTGGTCGGCGCGGGCCGGGCGGCCGAAGCCGAGCGCATCGTGCAGCAACTCGAACGCATGGTGGAGCGCGAATCCGGTCGGCCGCTGCCCGCGGTCCGATTACCGGCTGCCGCCGTGCCGCCCGCGCGGCACGCACCGTCGATGTGGGGGGCGCGATACCGCGGCCGCACCGCGATGCTGATTGCGTTCAACGGGTTTTTGAGCATCGGCTTCTTCGGCTTCAGCCAATGGCTGCCGACGCTGCTGGCCGCTCAGGGCGCAACCGTCGCGAAGAGTCTCGGCTATGCGTTCGTGATCGCGTTCGCGTATCCGGTGTCGCCGCTCGTCGCCGGCCTGGTCGCGGACCGGATCGAGCGCAAGTGGCTGATCGTTGCGTCCGCGTTCGGCGTCGCGCTGTTCGGCAGCGCGTTCGCGATGTCCGCGCAAGCGTCGTTCGTGATTGCGTTCGGCCTGCTTGTCACGCTGTCGAGCACGGTGCTCGCGAGCAACGGCACCGCGTACCAGTCGGAACTGTTTCCGACCGCGATCCGCGGGCGCGCGCTCGGTTTCGTGCATTCGATCGGCCGCCTGACCGGGGCGGTCAGCAGTTTCATCGTCGCGCTGCTGCTCGAGCGGGCGGGCGTGTCGGCGGTGTTCGCGTTGATCGGCGGCAGCATGCTGATCGTGATGCTGTCGATCGGTGCGTTCGGGCCGCGCACCAACAACCGGTCGCTCGACGATATCCCGGACGAGGCGGCCGACGCCGCCGTGGCGAAACGGCCGGCGCGCACGCTCGACGCGCTGCCGACGCGCCGTTCGTGACGGCGTGACGGCGCAACGGCTGCTACGTGCTCATCGCCAGCGCGTTCGCGCCGACGTGCCACCGCAGACACTCGACGACGAGCGCATGATCGCGCGCGTCGTCGAGACCCGCGATCGTCATCGCGCCGACGATGCCGCTTCCGGCGAGCCGCAACGGCACGCCGCCGCCGTCGAGCGCATAGTCGTCGTCCGACAGCCCCTGCGACTGCAGCGACCAGCCGGCGCGGCGAAAGCGCTCGCCGACCGCGAGCGAACTCAGGCCGAAGCGCAATACCGTGTTCTGCCGCCTACGGATCGCGTCGCTGTCGCCGGCGTCGCTGCCGTCGAGCGCGCAGTAGAACAGCGGCGCCTGCTCGCCGACGATGCTCACCGCGATCGGCAGCCCGCGGCGCGCGGCAAGGTTGACTGCAATTTCACCGATCCGGCGCGCGATGGCCGCATCGAAGCGCGGCAGCGCCGGGTTCGACGCGTCGTCGTCGAAGGGATGGGGTTCGAGGCGAAAGAGGGTCGTCACCATGGCGGCTCCGTGGCGTCGCCGGCTCTGGGTGCGCGTGCCGGACGTCGCATCGTCACGGGCCGCGCGCGGGCCCGTCTTTCCATCAGCGCTTCGGTGCGTCGAGCATCCACTCGTGCGCGGGATCGTTCTTGAACGCCCACGCGCGGCTCGGCCCGGCCATCACGTTCAGGTAGTACAGGTTGTAGCCGTGCGGCGCGACGACCGGATGGTAGCCGCGCGGCACCATCACGACGTCGTGGTCTTCCACCGCGCATGCTTCGTCGAGGCTGCGGTCGTCCGTATACACCCGCTGGAACGCGAAACCCTGCGGCGGATCGATCCGGTGGTAATAGGTTTCCTCGAGCGACGTCTCGTCGGGCGCCGCGTCGCGGTCGTGCTTGTGCGGCGGATAGCTGCTCGAATGGCTGGCCGGCGTGACGACCTCGACCACGAGCAGCCGGTCGGCCGCCGGGTTGTCGCCCATCAGGATGTCGCATACGTAGCGCGTATTGGTGCCTTGCCCGCGTACCGAGCGGCGCATCCGCTCGCCGTCGAGGCGCTGCACGGGCTTGTCGCCGCTCGCATACGGCGCGGTGCACAGCGCGATTTCCGCATCGCGCGTCGCGACCAGCGTGACCGTCTTGCCGCCCGGCACGTACAGCGCGTCCGGCGACACGTCCTCGAATACGCTGTCGCGCTTGCCGAGCGCGTCGTAGGTCGTGCCGTCGACCTCCGCGCGCACCGTGCCGGTGAGCACGACGACGCACAGCTCGCGCGCGCCGGTGTCGAGCGTTTCGGTGTCGCCGGCCTTCAGGCGCAGCGCACGAAAGCCGACATGTTTCCAGCCGGCGGACTCGGGCGTGACGTTGCAGATTTCGCGGTCGGCAGAGGCTTTGACCAGCAGGGGAGAAATCGTCATGGGGTGGGGCTCCGCAATAGGGTAGGGCTCACGCGCTCAACCGGTCGACGATCGCGCGCAGCGATTCGTAGCCTTTCTTCGCATACGCATAGCTCGGCGCCACGGCCGGATCCTGCTCGGCCTCGACGACGAGCCAGCCTTCGTAGCCGGCGTCCTTCAGCGTGCGCAGCGTCGCCTCGTAGTCGAGCGCGCCGTCGCCCGGCACCGTGAAGGTGCCGTTGATCACGCCGTTCAGGAAGCTCCAGCCGTCGTTGCGCGCCTGCGTGACGACCTGCGGCCGCACGTCCTTGCAATGCACGTGAACGACGCGCGACACATGTTTCCTCAGCAGCGTCACCGGGTCGGCCGCGCCGCCGAAATACGCGTGGCCGGTATCGAACAGCAGGAACACCTTCGCCGGGTCGGTCAGCGCCATCAGCCGGTCGACGTCGTCGGGCGACTCGACGTACGCGCCCATGTGGTGATGGTAGGCGAGCTTGATGCCGTACGCGTCGAGCAGGTGCGCGCCGAACGCGTCGAGGCGTGCCGCGTAGCGCCGCCAGGCTTCGTCGTCGACGAAGCGCGGCCGCTTCGCGACCGGCGTGTCGATGTTGCCCTGGATCGTGCCCGCGCATTCGCCGTAGACCACCACCTTCACGGCGTTGTACTGCAGCTTCGTCATGTGCGCGCGGCAGCGCTCGATTTCCGCGGCGACCGCCTCCGCGTCGCTCATGCCCGGCCCGACCTCGGCGAGGAAGCCCGAATACCAGCCGGACACGCACACGAGCCCGAACTCGGCGAGCTTCGCCTTCAGCTCGGGGCCCGTCTTCGGGAACTTGTTGCCGAGCTCGAAGCCCGCGTAGCCGATTTCGGCGCCTTCCTTCAGCGCCGTTTCGAGCGGCGTCTCGCCGCCGAGCGACGGCAGGTCGTCGTTCATCCACGACAGGGGATTGATACCGATGCGGACGTTCCAGCTCATGACGTGCTTCCTTGGTTCGAATGGGTTTGTCGCGGGGAGGGGTGGTGGGCAGTGCGCGCGATCAGCGCCGCTGCCGGGTCTTCGCATCGAGATACGCGCGGTGCGCCGCGTCGACGCCTGCGCGCGCCGACACCTGCGGCAGCGCGACTTCCCACCATGCGCCGCCGTCGTCGGTCGTGCGCCGGTGCGTGGTGTCGATCACGAGCACCTGGCTCTTCTTCGCCGCGCGGGCGCGCTTCATCTCGCTGCGCAGCTCGCCGATGTCGCGCACGTGCACGGCTTCGGCGCCCATCGCGCGCGCATGCATCGCGAAATCGATCGTCGAGCGCTCGCCGCCTTCCGGCACGCAGTCGTCGAGCATGTTGTTGAAGCTCGCGCCGCCGCAATTCAGCTGCAGCCGCTCGATGCAGCCGTAGCCGCGGTTGTCGAGGATCACGACGATCAGCTTGCGGCCGAGCATCACGGACGTCGCGAGTTCCGCGTTGAGCATCATGTACGAGCCGTCGCCGACGATCACGATCACTTCGCGCTCGGGCCGCGCAAGCTTCGCGCCGAGGCCGCCCGCGACCTCGTAGCCCATGCACGAGTACGCATAGTCCATGTGGTAGTTGCCCGGCACGCCGCTGCGCCACAGCTTGTGCAGCTCGGCGGGCAGCGTGCCGGCCGCGCACACGACGAGGTCGTCGCGCGCGCTGTCGCGGCCCGCGTCCGCGGCGGAGTCGCGCACCGCGCCGATCACTTCCGCGTCATACGGGAGCGTGTCTGTCGGCACGCGCGTCGTCAGCTCGGTCACGCGCGCCTGCCATGCGGCGGCCTGGTCGCGGTTGCTTGCGGTCCAGGCCGGATCGGCGCGCCAGCCGGCCAGTGCGGCCGACAGCTGGCCGAGGCCCGTGCGCGCATCGGCCACCAGTTGATGGCTGCGTTTCTTGCCCGCGTCGAACGGCTGCACGTTCAGGCTCAAGAGCGTCGCGTTGCCATAGAGCGCGTGCGAGCCGGTCGTGAAGTCCTGCAGCCGCGTGCCGACCGCGAACACCACGTCGGCCTGCGCGGCCGCGCGGTTCGCGGCGGGCGAGCCCGTCACGCCGATCGAGCCGAGATTCAGCGGATGGTCCCACGCGAGGCTGCCCTTGCCGGCCTGCGATTCGGCGACCGGCACGCCATGCGTATCGGCGAACGCGCGTAGCGCATCCCATGCCTGGCTGTACAGCACGCCGCCGCCCGCGACGATCAGCGGCTTGTTCGCGGCCTTCAGCACGTCGAGCGCATCGGCGAGTTCGAGCGCGTCGGCCGGCGGCCGGCGCATCCGGATCACCGGCGGCGCGAAGAAATCCTCGGGCCAGTCGTACGCGAAGGTCTGCACGTCCTGCGGCAGCGCGAGGCACACCGGGCCGCACTGCGCGGGGTCGGTCATCACCTGGATCGCGCGCGGCAGCGCGACGAGCAACTGCTCGGGCGACGTGATCCGGTCGAAGTAGCGCGTCACCGGCCGGAAGCAGTCGTTCGCGCTGACGTCGCCCTGTTCGAAATCCTCGACCTGCTGCAGCACGGGGTCGGGCAGCCGCGACACGAACGCGTCGCCGGGCAGCAGCAGCAGCGGCAGCCGGCCGACATGCGCGAGCGCGGCCGACGTCAGCATGTTGGTCGCGCCGGGGCCGATGCTCGACGTCGCGGCCATCATCCGCTGGCGGAAATGCGCTTTCGCGAACGCGACGGCCGCATTGGCCATCCCTTGCTCGTTGTGGGCGCGGAAGGTCGGCAGGCGGTCGCGTTCCGCGTGCAGCGCCTCGCCGAGCCCAGCCACGTTGCCATGGCCGAAGATCGCGAACACGCCGCCGCAGTACGGCAGGATTTCGGTGCGGCCGTCGGGCTGGACGACTTCGGCGCGCAGGGCGGCCAGGTAGCGCACGAGCGCCTGGCTGACGGTCAGTCTTACGGTAGAGGTCATGTCGGTCGGTGAAGAGGGATCGGGTGGATCGTCGCGGGTGTCGCGTCAGGCCGCGGCGGCGCGGGCGGCCGCGGCACGGCGGCCGAGCCACGCGTCGACCAGCTGCGCGAAGTTGCCGGCGACTTCGTCGATCAGCACCTGGTCGTCGATCCGGCCGGCAAACCAGTTCAGCGATGCATCGGCCCACAGCGTGCGCCCGACCATGAAGCCCTTGACGATCGGGTTGGTCGCCGAGCGGAAGCTGTCGACGAGGTATTGCAACGGCTGGTTCAGCCCGAGGATCACCGCGCCGCGGCAATGCGGGTCGCGCTCGGCGATCAGCGCGGCGAGCCGCGCCCAGCCGTCGGCGCTCAGCGGCGTGAGCTTCCACCATTCGGGCATCACGCCGAGGTTGTAGAAGCGCGCGATCGTGCGCAGCACCGCGTCGTCCTCGGTGCCGGCCGGTGTGACCGCGCGCGGCGGAATCATTTCCAGCAGGAGTTCGTTGCCGCTCGCGCGCGTGGCTTCCCACAGCTCCAGCACGCGCTGCTCCTGTTCGACGCGCAGGCCGACCGGGTCGTCCGGGTGATAGTGAACCAGGCACTTCACGACCTGTTCGGTCGGCCAGTGCGTGAGCGACGAGCCGATCGAGCGCGTTGCGTCGAAACGCAGCGGCCGGGAGCCCGGCAACTCGACCGGGCGGCCGACCCACCAGCCGCGTCCGGTCGCCGACGCAAGCGCGTCGCTGCCGTAGCCGCCGCCGTCGATCAGCACGCCGACATGGCCTTCGATATGACGATCGCGCTCGACCTGTTCGACCGCGCGCACGAGCAGGCGCTTCAGCGTCTTGATCCGCGCTTCGTCCGCGCCGGCCTGCATCGCGAGTTCGTAGAACTGGCTGCGATGGTCGAACGCCATCACGCACAGGTCGTCCCATTCGCGGCGCGGCACCGTCACGCGATGCAGGTGCGCGAGCGTGTGGTCGGCGTCGACCACCGGATGGCGGCTGCCGTCGAACCAGTGCGCGAGTTCGGCCGGCGTCGGCATCGCCGCGGAGCACGCATGGCGCGACACGACGATCGCGCCGCACGCGTTCGCGATGCGCGTCGATTCGGCCCAGTCGCGGCCGCGCAGCAGCCCCGACAGCAGGCCCGACAGGAATGCGTCGCCCGCGCCGAGCACGTTGAGCACCTCGACGCGTTCGCCGAGGAAGGTCGGCGCATCGTCGATGCGGGCGGGAATGTCGCCCTCGATCACGCAGCAGCCGAGCGCGCCGCGCTTGACGACCAGCGTCGCATTCGTGATCTTGCGTACCGCCTGCAACGAGCCGATCAGGTCGTGCGGCACGCCGCCCGCGATCAGGAATTCCTCCTCGGTGCCGACCAGCAGGTCGAATTCGCCGAGCACCTGCTGCAGTTGCCGCGTCACCTGCGCGTCCGGCACGTAGCGGTTCTCGCCCGCGCCGCGCGCGGTCAGCCCCCACAGCACGGGCCGGTAGTCGATGTCGAGAATCCGCACGACGCCGTGGCGACGCGCATGACCGAGCGCGGTCAGCGACGCCTCGCGCGTGCCCGGCGTCGACAGATGCGTGCCGGTGATCGCGAGCGCGCGGCAGCCGGCGATGAAGTCCTCGCTGATCTCGTCGGCGCGCACCGCCATGTCCGCGCAGTTCTCGCGCATGAACAGCAGCGGGAACGTGTCGCGATCCTTCAGCCCGAGCAGCACCAGCGCGGTGAGGCGCTCGCGGTCGGTCTGCAGCTGGCTCGTGTCGCAGCCTTCGCGCTCGAGCGTCTCGCGCAGGAAGCGGCCCATCTGCTCGTCGCCGACGCGCGAGATCATCGCGGTCTTCAGCCCCAGACGGGCCACGCCGAACGCGACGTTGCCGGACGAGCCGCCGAGATACATCTGGAAGCTGCGCGCGTCCTCCAGGCGGCTGCCGTACTGCTGCGCATAGAGATCCACGGCCACGCGGCCGAGGCAGGCGAGATCGATGGGGCGGTCACTCGGAAAGTTCAGCAGGCTCATATCACGTGTCACGCTCGCAGCCGGCGGTCGGCGATGCCGGCGGATTAGGGGACCGATCTTCCGGCGACGATCCGCACCGTGTACTGCACGACGCGGGACTGCCTGCCGCAAGGAATCGGGCTACGGAACGGAGTCTAGACTTTTTGGAAATCCAGTTCCCTAGGTGAAATCACGTAGAAATAAATTTCCAAAATTTCGAGGAAGTGATCTACAGTTTCATCCGGATGCTTCAGTCCCGATCGGACCAGATCGGACTCGGCCCGGCGGCGCGCAACGCGCCGTCTTCCGCCCCCCGGAGATGAGGAGACAGATTGATCATGAAGACCAAGCTGATGGCCGTCGCGGCCGCCGCGATCCTGGCTGCGCCGCTCGCGCATGCCGAGAAGATCGGCGTGACGATGGCGTCGTTCGACGACACGTTCCTGACCATCCTGCGCAACAGCATCGCCGATTCGGCGAAGAAGGACGGCGCGACGGTGCAGATCGAGGACGGCGGCAACGACGTCGGCAAGCAGTTGAGCCAGGTCCAGAACATGATCGCGCAGAAGGTCGACGCGATCATCGTGAACGCGGTCGATACCGATGCGACGCCGAAGATCACCAAGATGGTGACGGCCGCGAAGATCCCGCTCGTGTACGTGAACCGCAAGCCGGTCGATTTCGACAAGCTGCCGGCCGGCGTCGCGGTCGTCGCGTCCGACGAGAAGCAGTCGGGCACGCTGCAGGCGCGCCAGGTGTGCAAGCTGCTCGGCGGCAAGGGCGACCTTCTCGTGCTGATGGGCGAGCTGTCCAACGAATCGGCGCGCGCCCGCACGAAAGACATCGAGGACGTGATCGCGACGAAGGATTGCGCGGGCATGAAGATCGTCGACAAGCGCGAAGGCAAATGGAGCCGCACGCAGGGCCAGGACATCACGATGAACTGGCTGAGCTCCGGCACGAAGTACGACGCGATCATCTCCAACAACGACGAGATGGCGATCGGCGCGATCAACGCGCTGAAGGCCGCGCGCAAGTGGACGCCGAAGACGATCGTCGCCGGCATCGACGCGACGCCGGACGGCCTCGCGTCGATGAAGAGCGGCGAGCTGAAGGTGTCGGTGTACCAGAACGCGGCCGGGCAGGGACAACAGGCCGTCGCGGCCGCGCTCAAGCTCGCGAAGAAACAGCCCGTGGACCGTTACGTGAACGTGCCGTTCGAGCTCGTGACGCCCGAGAACATGAACCAGTACGCGAAGCACTGACCGGTGATCCGTTGAACTGCGCGGGCCCGGCATGGCCGGGTTCGCGCGCGACTTGTCGAGGAACGTCCATGTTTACAGCCAGAGTCGCGCGCCCGATGGCCGGCGACGATGCGCCGGCCCCTTCGTCAGGCTCGACCGGCGCGTCGGCCCCGCCGGCTTCTTCCGCCGCCGACTGCGTGCTCGAAGTGCGCGGCGTCGGCAAGTCCTTTCCCGGCGTCGTCGCGCTCGACGGCGTGCAGTTCCGCGTGCGTCGCGGCACCGTCCATGCGCTGATGGGCGAGAACGGCGCGGGCAAGTCGACGCTGATGAAGATCATCGCCGGCGTCTACACGCCCGACCAGGGCGAGATCCTGATCAACGGCGAGCCCGTCGTGCTGAACGGCCCGCTCGATGCGCTCGAGCGCGGCATCGCGATGATTCATCAGGAACTCAACCTGATGCCGTACATGACGGTCGCGGAGAACATCTGGATCCGTCGCGAACCGAAGAACCGCTTCGGCCTGATCGATCACGCCGCGCTGCGCCGCCAGACGGCCGAGCTGTTCGAACGGCTGTCGATCGACATCGATCCGGAAACCGACGTGCGGACGCTGACGGTCGCGAGCCGCCAGATGGTCGAGATCGCGAAGGCCGTGTCGTTCGACTCCGACGTGCTGATCATGGACGAGCCGACCTCCGCGCTGACCGACAAGGAAGTCACGCACCTGTTCCGGATCATTCGCCAGCTGCGCGAGCAGGGCAAGGGCATCGTCTACATCACGCACAAGATGAACGAGCTGTTCGAGATCGCCGACGAGTTCTCGGTGTTCCGCGACGGCAAGTACATCGGCACGCATGCATCGAGCGACGTCACGCGCGACGACATCATCCGTATGATGGTCGGACGCGAGATCACGCAGATGTTCCCGAAGGAGGAAGTGCCGATCGGCGACGTCGTGCTGTCGGTGAAGAACCTCGGCGTCGAAGGCGTGTTCCGCGACGTGAGTTTCGAGCTGCACGCGGGCGAGATCCTCGGCGTGGCCGGCCTGGTCGGCTCGGGGCGCTCGAACGTCGCGGAGGCGCTGTTCGGCGTCGTGCCGGCCACGTCGGGCGAGATCCGGATCGACGGCAAGCCGGTGCGCATCGCGACGCCCGCGCAGGCGATGAAGCACGGGATGGCCTTCCTCACCGAAGACCGCAAGGACACCGGCTGTTTCCTGAATCTCGACCTGCTCGCGAACATGGAAGCCGCGGTGCTCAGACACCGCTACGTGAAGTTCAATTTCGTGCGGCAGGCGCAACTGAAACGCGACTGCGAGGAAATGAGCCGGATGCTGCGCGTGAAGTCGCCCGGGCTGCACGAGGAAATCCAGAACCTGTCGGGCGGCAACCAGCAGAAGGTGCTGATCGGCCGGTGGCTGCTCACGCAGCCGCGCATCCTGATCCTCGACGAACCGACGCGCGGCATCGACGTCGGCGCGAAGGCCGAGATTCACCGGCTCGTCAGCGCGCTTGCCGGCAAGGGCGTCGCGGTGCTGATGATCTCGTCGGAGATGCCGGAGGTGCTGGGAATGAGCGATCGCGTGATGGTGATGCACGAAGGGCGCATGACCGGCATCGTCGATCGCAAGGACGCCGACCAGGTCCGCATCATGGATCTCGCGTCGCGCTGAGCCGAAACAAGATTGGAGACATAGCAATGGGCAACCTGAACCCGGTCGCGGATGCGCAGACCATGACCGTCAAGACGCGGCACATGAAATGGCCGCCCGAGCTGAGCATCTTCCTGGTGCTCGTCGGCATCAGCCTGTTCTTCGAGATCGTCGGCTGGATCGTCGTCGGCCAGAGCTTCCTGTTCAACGCCGAGCGGCTCGAGATCATCGTGCTGCAGATGGCCGTGATCGGCATCATCGCGGTCGGCGTGAACCTCGTGATCATCACCAGCGGGATCGACCTGTCGTCGGGCTCGGTCGTGGCCGCCGCGGCGGTCGTCTCGGCGAGCCTCGCACAGGTGTCCGACTTCCCGCGCGCGGTGTTTCCGCACCTGACCGACCTGCCGATCATCTGGCCCGTGCTGGCCGGCGTATGCGTCGGGCTGCTGGTCGGCCTGCTGAACGGCTCGCTGATCGCGATGACGGGCATCCCGCCGTTCATCGCGACGCTCGGCACGATGGTGGCCGCGCGCGGCTTCGCGAAGTGGTTCACCAACGGGATGCCGGTGTCGATGCTGACCGACCCGTTCGCGGCCATCGGCGCGGGCGCCAACCCGGTGATCATCTTTCTCGTGATCGCCGCGATCTTCCACGTGGTGCTGCGCTACACGCGCTTCGGCAAGTACACCTACGCGATCGGCGCGAACCGTCACGCGGCCGTCGTGTCGGGCATCAACGTCACGCGCCACCTGATCTTCGTCTACGCGATCGCGGGCCTCCTGAGCGGGATCGCCGGCACCGTGACGGCCGCGCGGGCGATCTCGGGCCAGTCGGGCATGGGCGTGATGTACGAGCTCGACGCGATCGCGGCGGTCGTGATCGGCGGCACGTCGCTGTCGGGCGGCCTTGGCCGCGTGACGGGCACCGTGATCGGCGTGCTGATCCTCGGCGTGATGACGTCGGGCTTTACGTTCATCCGCATCGACGCGTATTACCAGGAGATGGTCAAGGGCGCGATCATCGTCGCGGCCGTGATCGCCGACCAGTACCGCAACAAGAAGAAGCGCCGCTGACCCTTCGTGCATTGCCGGACGAGGGCGGCACGTGCCGCCGCCTTCGTCCGGAACCCGCCACCGTCGAGGACTTTCGATGAAGATCGCGCTGGACCCGTACATGATTCGCCACCTGCCGCTCGACCGCCTGCCGCATGCGGTGGCCGAGCTCGGCTACGACCAGATCGAGCTGTCGCCGCGCAGCGACTTTCTCGACTGGTGGGTGATGCCGCGCGCGACCCGCGAGCGCATGGCCGCGTTCCGCCAGGCGATGCGCGCGAGCGGCGTCGGCCTCGCGTCGCTGCAGCCGATGTACCGCTGGGCGAGCCCGTTCGACGACGAGCGGCAATGGGCCGTGCGTTGCTGGAAGAAGGCGATCGAGGTGGCGGTCGAGATGGAGTGCGCGCTGATGGTGTCGGAGTTCGGGCGCGGCGCGTCGCCCGAGCGTTCGGTCGGCGAGCGGCCGGGGGCGAACCCGAAGGAGCTGTGCGAAGCCGCGTGGTTCCGCTCGATGGACGAATTGCTGCCGATTCTGGAGCGCGAACGCGTCGTGCTGTCGGTCGAGCCGCATCCGGAGGACTGGATCGAGCAGCTGCAGCCGGCGATCGACATCGTCACGAATATCGGCTCCCCGTCGCTGAAGCTGTCGTACATCGCGCCGCACACGTTCTACTACGGCGACGACATGGCCGCGATGATCGCGCAGGCTGCGCCGATCCTCGCACACGTGCGTGTGGCCGACACCTTCGACCACCGCAAGAGCAGCCAGCTGCGCTACATCGTGAACCCGCCGGGTTCGAACCAGATCCGCGTGCACCAGCATCTCGACATCGGGCAGGGCGAGATCGACTGGGACGTGTTTTTTCGCGCGCTCGGCGCGGCCGGCTTCGACGGCGTGATGTCGTCGTGCGTGTTCGCGTGGGAAGACCGTGCGGAAGCATCGTCGCGCTACATGCGCGACACGATCCAGCGCTACGTCGATCGTCATTTCGATCGTACGGCGCGCTGACGAATGGCTGACCGGTGCGGTGCGTGCCGCACCGCCAATGAACGAATGGAGACTATTAGATGACCTTGCAAATCGGCGTGATCGGCTGCGGCGCGATCGGCCAGGACCATATCCGCAGACTGACCCGCACGCTGTCCGGCGCGCGCGTCGTGGCCGTCAACGACATCGATCCGCGGCAGGCGCGCGACGCGGTGACGAAGTACGGGCTCGAAGCGGAGATCTACGGCGACGGCCACGAGGTGGTCGCGGCCGCCGACGTGCAGGCCGTGCTCGTCACGTCGTGGGGGCCGACGCACGAAGCGTTCGTGCTCGACGCGATCGCGCACGGCAAGCCGGTGTTCTGCGAGAAGCCGCTGGCCGTCACGGCCGACGGCTGCATGCGGATCGTCGAAGCCGAAGTCGCGCACGGCAAGCGGCTCGTGCAGGTCGGTTTCATGCGGCCGTACGACGAAGGCTACCGCGCGCTGAAGCGCGTGATCGACAGCGGCGAGATCGGCGCGCCGCTGATGCTGCATTGCGCGCACCGCAACCAGTCGGTCGGCGAGCGCTACACGACCGACATGGCGATCACCGACACGCTGATCCACGAACTCGACGTGCTGCGCTGGCTGCTCGGCGAGGACTATGTGAGTACGCAGGTCGTCTATCCGAAGAAGACGCGCCATGCGTCCTCGCATCTCGCCGATCCGCAGATCGTGCTGCTGGAAACCGCGAGCGGCGTGCGCATCGACGTCGAGATCTTCGTGAACTGCCAGTACGGCTATGACATCCAGTGCGAGGTGGTCGGCGAGCAGGGCATCGCGAAGCTGCCCGATCCGCCGGCCGTCGGGCTCAAGCATGCGGCACGGCAGTCGGTCGAGATCATGACCGACTGGAAGGAGCGTTTCATCGCGTCGTACGACGTCGAGCTGCAGGCGTTCATCGACGGTGTGCGGCAGGGCGCGCTGACCGGCCCGTCCGCGTGGGACGGCTACGCGGCGGCGGTCGCGGCCGATGCGTGCGTGCGCGCACAGAAGAGCGGCGCGGTCGAACCGATCGCGATGGCCGAACGCCCTGCGTTCTATCGCGGCTGAACTGCGGCCGCCTGTCTGCCGGACTGACCGACATGACGATGAAGATGGGTTGCGCACCGTGCTGCTGGGGTGTCGACGACGTGAAGAACCCGCATCTGCCGCCGTGGCGGCAGGTGCTCGCCGAGGCCGCGCAGGCCGGCTACTCGGGCATCGAGCTGGGGCCTTACGGCTACATCCCGCTCGAACTGGACGTGGTGAGCGCCGAGCTCGAGCGGCAACGCCTGAACATCACCGCGGGCACGATCTTCGACGATCTCGTGTCGCCGGAGAACCTGCCGAACCTGCTGCGCCAGACCCGCGACATCTGCACGCTGATCACGCGGCT
Organism: Burkholderia sp. BCC0405; assembly: GCF_902833075.1. Lineage (NCBI taxonomy): Bacteria > Pseudomonadati > Pseudomonadota > Betaproteobacteria > Burkholderiales > Burkholderiaceae > Burkholderia > Burkholderia sp. BCC0405. Next base: position 206,145 of record NZ_CADFEO010000008.1, on the reverse strand, counting down.
GCCCAGGCTGCCGACGCAGGACGGCCAGCGCCATGCGGCGCCGTACCTGGTCGTGATGGACTGGGGCCACGAGGAGCGCGACGACGCGGCCGGCCACGGCGATCGTGCGCCGCGGCTGTCGGACGAGCGCTGGTCGACGATGGTCGACGATGGTCGACCATATCCGGCAGATCGCGACGATCGCGCGCGACGAGTTCGGCGTGCGCGCGGCGATTCATCCGCATGCGGGCGGCTACATCGAGTTCGCGGACGAAATCGACCGGATCGTCGCGGACATTCCGGCCGACACGGCCGGCCTCTGTCTCGACACGGGCCACCTGTACTACTCGGGCATGGACCCGGAAACGTGGCTGCGCCGTCACGCAGTGCGCGTCGACTACGTGCATTTCAAGGACATCGACGCGGCCGTGTACGACGCGGTGATGGGCGAGCACATCGCGTTCTTCGCCGCGTGCGCGCGCGGCGTGATGTGCCCGATCGGCACCGGCGTGCTCGACTACCGCGCGATCCGCCACGCGCTCGACGAGATCGGCTACGCCGGTTACATCACGATCGAGCAGGAGCGCGATCCGCGCAACGCCGGCACGAGCCTGCGCGACGTCGCCGCGAGCCGCGCGTTTCTCGCGTCGGCCGGTTTTGCATGATCTTGTGAACACGCACCAGGAACACCACCATCATGATTGACGGACAGATTCTCCTTGGACATTCGATTCGCTGGGGCATGGTCGGCGGCGGGCTCGGCAGCCAGATCGGCTACAGCCACCGGTCGGCCGCGTTGCGCGACGGCAGCTTCCAGCTGGTCGCCGGCGCGTTCGACCTCGACCCCGAACGCGGCCGCCAGTTCGGCGTGAAGCTCGGCGTCGCGGCCGAACGCTGCTATCCCGACTACGCGACGATGTTCGACGCGGAGGCGCGGCGCCCGGACGGGATCCGCGCGGTGTCGATCGCAACGCCGAACAACACCCACTTCGAGATCTGCCGCGCCGCGCTGAACGCGGGGCTGCACGTGGTCTGCGAGAAGCCGCTGTGCTTCACGACCGAGGAGGCCGAAGCGCTGCAGCGGCTGTCGGTCGAGAAGAACCGGATCGTCGGCGTCGCGTACGGGTATTCCGGATACCAGATGATCGAGCAGGCGCGCGAGATGATCGCGCGCGGCGATCTCGGCGAAATCCGCATCGTGCAGATGCAGTTCGCGCACGGCTTTCACAGCGAGGGCGTCGAGGCCGCGAGCGCGGCCGCGCGCTGGCGCGTCGACCCGAAGTTCGCGGGCCCGAGCTACGTGCTCGGCGACATCGGCACGCATCCGCTGTACCTCTCCGAAGTGATGGCGCCCGAGCTGAAGATCCGGCGGCTGATGTGTTCGCGGCAGAGCTTCGTGAAAAGCCGCGCGCCGCTGGAAGACAATGCGTTCACGATCATGGAATACGACACCGGCGCGGTCGGCTACGTGTGGTCGAGCGCGGTGAACGCGGGCTCGATGCACAGCCAGAAGGTGCGCGTGATCGGCTCGAAGGCGAGCGTCGAGTGGTGGGACGAGCATCCGAACCAGTTGCGCTACGAAGTGCAGGGGCAGCCCGCGCAGGTGCTCGATCGCGGGATGGGCTACCTGCATCCGGCGGCGTTGCGCGAGGATCGGATCGGCGCCGGGCATCCGGAAGGGCTGTTCGAGGCGTGGTCGAATCTCTACGCGCGCTTCGCGCTCGCGATGGATGCGGCCGATCGCGGCGACGCCGCCGCGTTGAAGACCATCCGCTATCCGGACGTCCATGCGGGCGTGGAGGGCGTGCGCTGGGTCGAGAACTGCGTGCGTTCCGCCGATGCGGGCGGCGTGTGGGTCGACTATCGCTGAGCAGGGCAGGCCGGTTGCGCCACGCGCTGCCGTGGCGGCCGGCCTTGGTAGACACCCTGATCTTTACGACGCCGCGAGAGCGTTGGACAATCGCTTACAGTATCGCCGTGGAGCGTAGGCAAGTGATGATCGAGCGCGTGGGAGCGAGCGTGCGGCGCGGGCCGGGCCGCAAACGTGATTAAATTCGCCCTTCATGCATGTATCCAGGTGAGCCCCGGGCCGCGCCCGCCCGCATCGCGCGCGCATCGGGGCCGTCAATTTCGCGCTATCCGATGAGTTCATCCGAGAAACCTCCCGCCACCGTCGAGCAGTTCCTGCAGCACCTGACGCAGGAGTACGACGGCCTCAGCAATCGCCTGAAGGTGATCGCACGCCACGTGGAAACGCATCGGGACCAGCTTGGGCTGGAAGGCATCCAGTCGCTCGCGGAGGCATGCGGCGTCCAGCCGTCGGCCGTCGTGCGCTTCGCGAAGCACTTCGGCTTTTCCGGCTTTTCCGAGATGCAGCGGCTGTTCCGCGAAGGGCTCGCGCAGCAGATCGCGCCGGGGCGGGCATACAACCTGCGGTTGCGCGACGTGATCGAAGCGGGCTCGTCGAGCCTGCAGCCTGAGCAGATCGCCGACGAATTCATCAAGGGCAGCATCGCCGGGATGCAGCAACTGCGGCAGACGCTCGATTCGCAGGCGCTCGCGCAGGCCGTCGACCTGCTCGCCGACACGCAGGCGATCTGGATCGCGGGCTCGCGGCGCGCGTTTCCGATCGCGGTGTACCTCGACTATGCGCTGCAGCACACCGACAAGCGCATCGGGCTGTTCAGCGCGCTCGGCAGCATGCATCTCGGGCAGATCCGCTCGGTGCGCGCGGGCGACGTGATGATCGTCATCTCGTTCATGCCGTATGCGGAGGAAACGGTGCAGGTCGCGCAGCAGGCCGTGCAGCGCGGCGCGCGGCTGATCGCGATCACCGACAGCCGGATGAGCCCGCTCGCGCGCGAGGCCGAGGTGACGCTGATGGTGCAGGACAGCGCGACGTTCGGCTTCCGCGCGCTGACCGCCACGATGGGCCTCGCGCAGAGCCTGTTCGTCGCGCTCGCGTACCGGCTCGAACTGTCGTACCTGCCGACCGCCGACGGCGCCCACGACACGAAGGCCGGCTGACGCATCCTGCCGCCGCGCCGCCCGCTCGACCGATCCGCGGGCGGTGTGCCGTCAGGCGGTTACTTCGCGGTCGGCATCGCGAATTCGGCCCCCTTGCCGATGCTCGACGACCAGCGCTGCATCACCGACTTCTGGCGCGTGTAGAAGCGCACGCCTTCCTCGCCGTACGCATGCATGTCGCCGAACAGGCTCTTCTTCCAGCCGCCGAAGCCATGCCACGCCATCGGCACCGGAATCGGCACGTTGATGCCGACCATCCCGACCTGGATGCGCCGCGAGAACTCGCGCGCGATGCCGCCATCGCTCGTGAAGCACGACACGCCGTTGCCGAATTCGTGCGCGTTGATCAGGTCGACCGCTTCGCCGAAATCCTTCACGCGCACGCAGCCGAGCACGGGCCCGAAGATTTCTTCCTTGTAGATGCGCATCTCGGGCGTCACGTGGTCGAACAGCGTGCCGCCGGTGAAGAAGCCTGCCTCGCGGCCCGGCACGCGCAGCCCGCGGCCGTCGACCACCAGTTGCGCGCCTTCGTTCACGCCTTGCTCGATGTAGCCTTCGATGCGCTTGAGTGCGTCGCCGGTGACGATCGGGCCCATCTCGACTTCCGGTTGCATGCCGTCGCCGATCACCAGCTTGCGCGCGCGCTCGGCTACCAGCGGCACGATCCTGTCCGCAATGTCGCCAACCAGCACCGCGACGCTGATCGCCATGCAGCGTTCGCCGGCCGAGCCGTACGCGGCGCCGATCAGCGCATCGACCGCCTGCTCGAGGTTCGCGTCGGGCATCACGACGAGGTGATTCTTCGCGCCGCCGAGCGCCTGCACACGCTTGCCGGATTGCACCGCGCGCTGCTGCACGTAGGCCGCGATCGGCGTCGAGCCGACGAAGCTGACGGCCTGCACGTCGGGGTGGTCGAGCAGCGCGTCGACCGCGCCCTTGTCGCCCTGCACGACGTTGAACACGCCGGCCGGCAGCCCGGCCTGCGTGAGCAGGTCGGCGATGAACAGGGCCGCCGACGGGTCTCGCTCGCTCGGCTTCAGCACGAAGGTGTTGCCCGTCGCGATCGCGACCGGGAACATCCAGCACGGCACCATGCACGGGAAGTTGAACGGCGTGATGCCCGCGACGACGCCGAGCGGCTGGCGCATCGTCCAGTTGTCGATGCCGGTGCTGACCTGGTCGGTGAAGTCGCCCTTCAGGAGCTGCGGCACGCCGCACGCGAATTCGACGATGTCGATGCCGCGGGCGACTTCGCCCTGCGCGTCGGAGAACACCTTGCCGTGCTCGGCCGTAATGATCGCCGCGAGTGCGTCGCGGTGCTCGTTCATCAGTTGCAGGAAGCGGTGCAGGATGCGTGCACGGCGGATCGGCGGCGTCGCGGCCCAGGCCGGGAACGCGGCGTGGGCCGACGCGACGGCCTGCTGCACTTCGCTGTTGTCGGCGAGCGCCACGCGGCGCACCGCGCGGCCGAGCGCGGGATTGAGGACGTCCTGGAAGCGGCCGCTGCGGCCGGCGACGGGCGCGCCGTCGACGTAGTGGCCGACGTCGGCGTCGGAGCTGTACGCGGGAACCGGATTCATCGTGTCTCCTGAGGTAATCGGGTGGGGGTGGACAGCCCCAAGTCTAGGCAAACGCGCGGGGCCGGAGAAGGCCGCGCAGCTTGATTCACTGTTCAGAATTCTGAATAATCACTGGATGAATCAGCAAAATGTCCAGGCGCTCTGGCCGCACATCCATTCGCTGACGGTACTGGCTGCGGCCGGCAGTTTCACGGCCGCCGCGCAGCGGCTCGGCATCAGCAAGGCCGCGATGAGCCAGCGCATCGCCGATCTCGAAAAGGCCGCCGCCGTGCCGCTCGTGCGTCGCACGACGCGCAGCGTGCGGCTTACCGACGCGGGCCAGACGCTCGTCGACAGCACGCGCGACGCGTTCGAATCGATCGGGCAGCACTTCGCGCGCGTGAAGGACCTGGCCGGGGAACCGCGCGGGCTGCTGCGCTTGACGGTGCCGGTCGCGCTCGGGCGCCAGCAGGTCGTGCCGCACCTGCCCGATTTCCTGCGGCAGCATCCGGGCGTGCAGATCGAGCTCGACCTGTCGGACCGTCTGCATTCGCTGACGCAGGAGGGTTTCGACCTCGCGATCCGCCATACCACCACGGCGCCGCAGACCCACGTCGCATGGAAGCTGTGCGACACGCGTTCGCTGCTCGTCGCGAGCCGCGACTACCTCGACGCGCGCGGGTCGCCGCGACACCCGGGCGAACTCGTCGAGCACAGCTGCCTGTGCTACCTGCGCGACAACGAGCCGGCCGCATGGAGCTTCGAGCCGCACGGCCGGCGGCGCGAGCGCGTGAGCGTGCCGGTGCGCGGCAGCTTCGCGGCGAACAACAGCGAGGCGATGCGCGAGGCCGCGCTCGGCGGGCTCGGCATCGCGCTGCTGCCGGATTTCAGCGCGCAGCGCGATCTCGACGCCGGCCGGCTGGTCGCGCTGCTCGATGGCTGGCGGCCGTCGGGCGCGTTCGGCGACCACATCTTCGCGATCCGCCCGTACAGCCCGGTCGTGCCGAGCGCGGTGCGCGCGCTCGTTCGGCACCTGCGCGAACGGCTCGCGGGCGGCTTTTCGGGCGCCTGAGTCCGGTGGCCGCGGGCGCCGGGCTGCCGGCGGCCCCGGCAGGCACGGCGGCGCTGCGGTAAAATCCCGGCTTCATTCCGCGCCTTGGATGGCGCGACATTCGAAGGTCGACAGCCGATGCAGATTCACAAGGAAGTGGACGCGCGCGGGCTCAATTGCCCGTTGCCGATCCTGCGTGCCAAGAAAGCGCTCGCCGACATGGAAAGCGGGCAAATCCTCAAGGTGCTCGCGACCGATCCCGGTTCGCAGCGCGATTTCGCCGCGTTCGCGAAGCAGACGGGCAACGAGATCGTCGAATCGATGACGCAGGACAAGACCTTCGTGTTCCTGATGCGCCGCCGCTGACGGCGCGCATCATGGCGCCGGCCGCACATCGCCGGCCACGCTTTTCTGACAATTCTTAAAACTCGCTTCGCGATCGGCTGCGTATACTGACCCGGCCGGTCGTCCGCTCCCAGCGGATGCGCCGGCCAGGTACGTCGTATGGCAGGCACGGGGGCCATGCCTGACGCTACCGTCGTACAACGGGGAGAGGACATGTCCTTCAGACCAGGGACCATTCGAAGTCCGTCCGGAGCGGGACGCAGCGTATCGGGACTGAGCCGTATCGAGCTTGACCCGCAACAGGACCGCCACGCGCGTGCCGCGCTGGAGGCCTACGCGGATTCGGCCGCGGCCGAGATGCCGTGGCTGGCCGAGTGGCTCGACGAACGGCTGCGCGATGCCGCGCAGGACGACGGCTCGGGCCTGACCTACTGCGGTGCGACGATCGAGCGCGTGTTCGATCTGGCGCAGGCGTGGGCGGCGAGCCAGCCGGACTATGCGGCTGCTGCGTGGGAGCGCGTGCGCGGCCAGCTGCAGCGGATGCTGGCACAAGCGGCGCGTCCGGAGCCGCTGTCGCATCGCGTGCCGGACGATGATGTTGCCGAGCAGGTGGCGGGCATCGATTAGGCGCTCGATTGCACGGCGGGAAGGATTATTCGAAGAAAAGACGGTAGTCCGCGCAATTTATTGGCGAATTTCATACTACTATGATGAAATCGCCGGTTCGTCCGTGCCCCGTTTTTGAGATATTTAGCCGGGGTCGCCGGTTTGCGCAGGTGGCGCGAGCGGCGAACGACGGCTCGCCGGCCGGTATCCGGAAGCCGCGCGTGTTGCGCGGCCGGGTAGGGCGGGGAGCTGAACTGGACGAATCGATTTCGATTTGCGGGGTGCTATGAGAATTGCTGTACTGGATGACGATCCGGCCCAGACGGATTTCGTCAGTCAAACGCTGACGGCCGTTGGCCATACGTGCTATGCGTTCAAGGAAGGCAAGGCCCTGAAGAAGCGTCTGCAGCGCGAGACCTTCGATCTGCTGGTGCTCGACTGGAACGTGCCCGACATGTCCGGCGAGGAAGTGCTGAAGTGGGTGCGCGCCAATCAGACCGAGCACAGCCTGCCGATCATCTTCATGACGAGCCGTGACGACGAGGCGGGGATCACGCAGATCCTCAACGCCGGCGCCGACGACTACGTGGTCAAGCCCGTGTCGGGCCCGATCCTGCGCGCACGCATCGGCTCGCTGCTGCGTCGCGCGTATCCGGTCAACGCCGAGGCAACCGTTCGCGAATTCGATCAATTCCGTTTCGACGTGAACCTGAAGCAGGCCTACGTCGGCGACAAGGCCGTGAGCCTCACGCAGAAGGAATTCGAACTCGCGCTGCTGCTGTTCCAGCACCTCGACCGGCCGCTGTCGCGCGCGCACATTCTCGATCTCGTGTGGAAGCAGGCGACCGACATCCCGTCGCGCACGATGGATACGCACATCTCGATGCTGCGCACCAAGCTCGGCCTGCGGCCCGAAAACGGCTATCGCCTCGCGCCGATCTACGGCTACGGCTACCGGCTCGAGCGGGTCGGCCAGGGAGAACCGGAGTGACCACGGGAATCATGCAGCGCACGGCGAACCTGCGCACGGTAGCGCTGCGCGCAGCGTGTGCGGTCGCGTTTGCGTTCGCCGCGCAGCATGCGGCTGCCCAGCCACCCGAGGCGGCGGGCAAGATGGCCGTCTACCGCACGCAGGCGGGCGACACGCTGTACGACGTCGCCACGCGCTACCTGCAGGGCGCGGATGACTGGCAACTGCTCCAGCGGATCAACGGCGTGCCCGCGCCGAAGCATCTGCAGCCCGGCATCGCGCTGAAGCTGCCGGTGGCGCGCCTGCGCAAGGAAAAGCTGACCGCGCGCGTCGTCGCGGTGCAGGGCTCGGCCGAACGTGCGTCCGGCGACGCTTATGCGCCGCTCGCGAACGACGCGACGCTCGCCGAAGGCGATCGCGTGCGCACGGGCCCGAACGGCTTCGTGACGCTCGAGCTCGCCGACGGCACGCACATGAGCCTGCCGCCCGACAGCCAGCTCGCCCTGAAGACGCTGCGCCGCACGGTGCTGACCGGCACGCTCGATCGTGAGTTCGAACTGACGCGTGGCTCGGTCGACAGCGAGGTCACCCATCTGAAGAAACGCGACGACCGCTTCCAGATCCGGTCGCCGTCGGTCGTGGCAGGCGTGCGCGGCACGCACTTTCGCGTGAACTACGACGCGGCCGGCAATGCGTCGACGCGCGTCGAAGTGCTCGACGGCACCGTCGGCGTGGCGGGCGACCGCCGGTTGGCCGATCCGACGCTCGTGCATGCGAATTTCGGCAGCGTCGCGACATCGTCCGGCGCGGTCGGCGCGCCCGTCGAGCTGTTGCCCGCGCCGGCGCTCGCGCATCCCGACAAGGTGCAGGACGAGCCCGATGTCGCATTCGACGTCGCGCCGCTCGACCAGGCGCATGCATATCGCGTCCAGCTCGCGCACGACGCCGGGCTGCTCGACCTGTTCCGCGAGACGCGCACCGATTCGCCGCGCGCGGTCTTCCACGATGTGCCGAACGGGAACTACTTCGTGCGGGTCGCCGCGATCGACGCGAACGGCCTCGAGGGCCGGCCGCGTACGTACGCGTTCGAACGCCGCGTGATGGGGCTCGACGCGAGCGCGTCGCCCGGCGCCGGCGGCTACGAGTTCCGCTGGTCGCCGAGCGGTGCGGGCAAGGGTGCGCGCTACCGGTTCGTGCTGTCGCGCTCGAAGGACCTGAGCGCGCCGGTCGTCGACCAGGTCGGCCTGCATACGCGCCAGATTACGGTCGCGCACCTGCCGCCGGGCGACTATTTCTGGGCCGTGACCGTCGAGGAGTTCGAAGGCGGCAAGTTCTACGAGAAGACCAGTCCGGTCGGCGCGTTCACGCTGTCGCGCTGATCCGCGGCGCATGAAACCCGATTCCGTTTCCCCGCGGCGGCACCTTGGCCGCCGCTTCCTGATCGAATGGATCGCGATCGGCTGCCTCGGGATCGCGGTGATCCTCGCGTGCGCGCTCGGCCGGCTGTCGGCGAGCGTCGACGGGCTGCTCTACGACCGGCTGCTGATGCTGCGCAGCCTGCCGTTGTCACCCGACGTGGTCGTCGTCGACATCGACAACCAGAGCGTGTCCGCGCTTGGCCGCTGGCCGTGGTCGCGCGACGTGCATGCGCGGCTGCTCGACACGCTGGCGCGCGCGCAACCGGCCGCCGTCGTCTACGATGTCCTGTTCACCGAACCGTCGCCGGAAGATCGCGCGTTCGCGGACGCGATGAGCCGCGTGCCGACCTTCCTGCCCGTGCTGCTGAGCCCCGAGCAACCGGACGGCACGCGCACCGTCGATCCGCCGGTGGCGCCGCTCGCCGCGCGCGCGATGGGGCTCGGCCACATCAATCTCGAAGTCGATCCCGACGGCATCGTGCGCAGCGTCGCGCTGTTCGAAAGCGACGGCCGGGTGCGCTGGCCGCAACTGATGGTGCCCGTGTACCGGGCGATCCAGGCCGGCCGGCTGCATCCGGTCGGCGGCGCGCCGGGCGCGGACGCGCACGACCTGTCGCGCGACGCGGCCGGCGAGGGCCGCTACCTGATCCCGTTCAGCCGCAATACGCCCGCGTATCCGACGCTGTCGTTCGACGACGTGCTCGAAGGGCGCGTGAAGCCCGATGCGCTGCGCGGCAAGATCGTCGTCGTCGGCGTGACGGCGTCGGGGCTGTACGACCGGTTCGCCACGCCCGTGTCCGGCGAATTCGGGCCGCTCGCCGGCGTGTATATCCACGCCAACGTGCTCGACATGCTGGCGACCGGCAGTGCGATCTCGCCGGTGTCGCGTGCCGGGCTGTTCGCCGCGTCGCTGCTGCCGCTCGCCGCGCTGCTGGGCGGCTTCCTGATGCTGTCGCCGTGGCGCGCGCTGCTGCTGACGCTGAGCCTTGCCGCGCTCTCGGTCGTCGCGAGCATGGCGCTGCTGTTCGAGGCGCGCATCTGGCTGTCGCCGGCGCCCGCGATCTTCGGGCTGATCGCCGTCTACCCGATCTGGAACTGGCGGCGCCTCGAAATGACGATGTCGTACCTGCGCCGCGAACTGCAGCGGCTCGCCGACGAGCCGCACTTGCTGCCCGAGGCGCCGCGCACGCGCGACGTCGGCGGCGACGTGCTCGAGCGGCAGATGGCGCTGATGGCGCAAGCCGCGCAGCGCGTGCAGGACATGAAGCGCTTCGTGTGGGACAGCCTCGACAGCATGCCCGAGCCGATCTTCGTGACCGACCTGGCCGGTACCGTGCTGATCGCGAACCATGCGGCGAAGCGCTACGGGTCGCGGCTCGCGCTGCCGCTGCCGGAAGGGCGGCCGCTGCGCACCGCGCTCGGCGAGCTGACGTTCATGAAGACCGTCGACGGCAACGCGGAACACGATGCGGCGATCCGCGAGCACTGGCCGGCCGTGCTCGACCCGACGCTCGAGGCCGAGCATGACGCGATGGCGCGCGGCATCGAGGTGCGCGACCGCGACGGGCTCGACCATCTGCTACGCTACGCCGCATGCACGAACGCGCAGGGCCGCGTGACGGGCTGGATTGCCGGCCTCGTCGACGTGACCGAACTGCACGCGGCCGAGCGGCATCGCGAGGAAGCGCTGCACCTGCTGTCGCACGACATGCGCTCGCCGCAGTCGTCGATTCTCGCGCTCGTCGAGATCGAGCGCGACCGCGTCGAGACCGACGCGATGCGCGGGCTGCTTGCGCGGATCGAGCGCTACGCGCACCGCGCGCTGTCGCTCGCCGACGAGTTCGTGCAGTTGGCGCGCGCGGAGTCGCAGGCGTACCAGCTCGAGGTGACGAGCCTTGTCGACGTGCTGATCGATGCGAGCGACGAGGTGTGGCCGCAGGCGCAAGCGAAGCACATCCGCATCGACACCGAGGTTGGCACCGACATGTGCTGGGTGCGCGCGGATCGCTCGCTGATCACGCGCGCCTTCGTGAACCTGTTGAACAATGCAGTCAAATACAGTCCGTCTGATACCGTGATCACGTGTACGCTGGCGGTCGAGCACGCGTCGAAACGGATGTTCTGTACGATTCGCGATCAGGGTTACGGGATTGCGCCGGAAGATCAGCGGCATCTGTTCGAGCGTTTCAAGCGATTCCATGCCGGCGAGCGGCCCGAAATCTCGGGTTCCGGGCTCGGCATGGCATTCGTGAAGACGGTCGTCACGCGCCATGGGGGCAGCGTGTCGGTCGACAGCGTGGTGGGTGTCGGCACCGCGGTGACGGTGTCGCTGCCCGCGATCGACGAGCCGTCCGCCTGACAGGGCCGGGCGCGACGGCAGGCATTTGGGGAAAGCCATGAGAAAGGAATGGGCAGCGACCGCGCTGGCGGCGTCGCTGTTGACGGGTTGCGCCGGCGTGACGAGCGGCGTGAGTGCGGTCGGGCAGCCGAACGCGTTCGCATCCGATGCGCACAGCTACGATTTCGTGCGAACGGCCGCGCAGGCCAATGATGCCGAATACCGGCAGATCGAGACGCTTGTGCGCGACGAACTCGCGCACCGCGGCTTCGATGCGAGGCCGCTCGCGGCCGCGCGCTACCGGTTGTCGATCGCGTATGCGACGCAGCCGGCCTCGGTCGCGGCGCGCGCCGACGGGTGCGGCGCCGCGAGCAGCGCATGCGTGACGGTCGACGGGCCGGCGCCGTTTGCGCTGCCGTTCATGGGCCGCGTGTATCGCCATGTGCTGACGCTGCGCTTCGTCGACGCGAAATCGGGCGTCGACGTCTACCGCGTATCGGCCGCGCTGCGCGATCGCGATCCCGGCACGCAGCAGGCCGCGCCGGCGCTCGTGAAGAGCGCGCTCGCGAAGGTGCCGTTCGGCGACGGCGGTGGCTGGCTCGTCAAGACGAAAAAAGACGACGCGGGCGCGATGCCGGGCGTCGTCTCGGTGAAACCGGCCGACGCGCGCTGAGCGTCGGCGGCCGATGAGGTGAGGGCGGGCTCGCCGGAGTGAGCCCTCGTGCCCTTGCCGCGTTCAGTCGGCCGGGTGTGCGCCACCGCGCGTGCGGAGGTACGCGTCGAACTCCGCGCCGACTTCCGCGTGCCGCAGCGCGAACTCGACCGTCGCCTTCAGGTAGCCGAGCTTGCTGCCGCAGTCGTAGCGCGTGCCCTGGTACTTGTAGGCCAGCACTTGCTCGTCGGCGAGCAGCGCCTGGATCGCGTCGGTGAGCTGCAGCTCGCCGCCCGCGCCGGGCTTCAGCGCGCGCAGGTGCTCGAAGATCCGCGGCTTCAGGATGTAGCGGCCGACCACGCCGAGGTTCGACGGCGCGACTTCCGGCGCCGGCTTCTCGATGATCGCCGACATCTTGACGATCGACTCTTCCCACTCCTTGCCGTCGACGATCCCGTACGACTTCGTCTCCGACGGCGGGATCTCTTCGACGCCGATCACCGAGCTGTGATAGTGGTCGAACACGTCGACCATCTGCTTCATCACGGGCGGGTTGCCGTCGAGCAGGTCGTCGGCGAGGATCACCGCGAACGGGTTGTCGGCCACGAGCTTTTCCGCGCACAGCACCGCATGACCGAGGCCGAGCGCTTCCGGCTGGCGCACGTAGAAGCAATCGACATGGCTCGGCTTGATGCTGCGCACGAGTTCGAGCAGCTTTGCCTTGCCGCGCGCCTCGAGTTCGGCCTCGACTTCGTACGACTTGTCGAAGTGGTCCTCGATCGCGCGCTTGCTGCGCCCGGTGACGAAGATCATCTCGGTGATGCCGGCGGCGATCGCTTCCTCCACTGCGTACTGGATCAGCGGCTTGTCGACGACCGGCAGCATTTCCTTCGGGCTTGCCTTCGTTGCCGGGAGGAACCGTGTGCCGAGACCGGCAACGGGGAACACCGCCTTGGTAACTTTCAACATGATCGAACCTTTATTCCTGTAATCGACTTGTCAGACGGTCTATGTTCACGTTGCAATTATAGTGAACGCAAACGACCTTACGGTTTGTTACGCAGGCAACCGATCGACCTGCGCGCGCAGTTTCTCGAGCGTGCTCTGGAATTCCGCGACGCGCTTTTGCTCCTGTTCGACCACGGCTGGCGGTGCTTTCGCGACGAATGCCTCGTTGCCGAGCTTCGCATTGCACTTTGCGATCTCGCCCGTCAGGCGCGTGATCTCCTTCGACAGGCGCTCGCGTTCGGCCGCGACGTCGATCTCGACCTTCAGCACCAGCTTGTTCGGGCCGACGATCGCGATCGGCGCACCGTGCGCTTCCTTGTCGAGCGTCGCTTCGTCCGCGAGGATCTGCACTTCCGACAGGCGCGCGAGGGCCTGGACGTACGGCGCGAACGAGCGCAGGCGCTCGGCATCGCCGGCCGCGAGCAGCGGCACCTTGGTGGCCGGCGACAGGTTCATCTCGCCGCGCAGGTTGCGGCACGCGTCGACGATCGCCTTCAGGTCGGCCGCCCATTGCTCCGACGCTTCGTCGATCTTCTGCAGGTTCGCGATCGGGTACGCCTGCGTCATCAGCGACGCTTCGCCCTCGGCCTTGCCCTGCGGATAGCGGCCCGCGAGCGGCGCGACCTTTTGCCAGAGCGCTTCGGTGATGAACGGGATGATCGGGTGCGCGAGGCGCAGCACCGTCTCGAGCACGCGCAGCAGCGTGCGGCGCGTCGCGCGCTGCTGTTCCGGCGTGCCGTTCTGGATCTGCACCTTCGCGAGTTCGAGATACCAGTCGCAGTACTCGTCCCACACGAACTTATAGATGCTGCTTGCGATGTTGTCGAAGCGGTAATCGGCGAAGCCCTTCGCGATGTCGGCCTCCGTGCGCTGCAGCAGCGACACGATCCAGCGGTCGGCCGCCGAGAAGTCGAGGTAGCCGCCCGGGCCGCAATCGCCCGCGCCGCAGACTTCCGGCTTGTCGCTACCGCAGTCGTGACCTTCGCAGTTCATCAGCACGAAGCGCGTGGCGTTCCACAGCTTGTTGCAGAAGTTGCGATAGCCTTCGCAGCGTGCGAGGTCGAAGTTCACGTTGCGGCCGAGCGTCGCCATCGATGCCATCGTGAAGCGCAGCGCGTCGGTGCCGAACGCGGGGATGCCGTCCGGGAATTCCTTGCGCGTCTTCTTCTCGATCGTCGCGGCCTGCTTCGGGTTCATCAGGCCCGTCGTGCGCTTCGCGACCAGCGTGTCGAGGTCGATGCCGTCGACGATGTCGATCGGGTCGAGCGTGTTGCCCTTGCTCTTCGACATCTTCTGGCCTTCCGCGTCGCGCACGAGGCCGTGCACGTAGACGGTGTGGAACGGCACCTTGCCCGTGAAGTGCGTGGTCATCATCACCATCCGGGCGACCCAGAAGAAGATGATGTCGAAGCCCGTGACGAGCACCGACGACGGCAGGAAGTGCTTCAGTTCAGGCGTTTCGTTCGGCCAGCCGAGCGACGAGAACGGCACGAGCGCCGACGAGAACCACGTGTCGAGCACGTCTTCGTCGCGCTTCAGCGCACCCGTGTAACCCTTCGCGGCAGCCTGCGCGCGCGCCTCTTCCTCGTGGCGCGCGACGAACACCTCGCCGTTCTCGCCGTACCACGCGGGAATCTGGTGGCCCCACCACAGCTGGCGCGAGATGCACCAGTCCTGGATGTTCTCGAGCCACTGGTAATAGGTGGTCGTCCAGTTTTCCGGGACGAACTTGATCTGGCCGCTGCGCACGACGTCGAGCGACGTTTCCGTGATCGACTTGCCGGGATTGAACGTGCCTTCCGGCGCCGGCTTCGTCATCGCGACGAACCACTGGTCGGTCAGCATCGGCTCGATCACGACGCCCGTGCGGTCGCCGCGCGGCACCATCAGCTTGTGCGGCTTCACCGAGTCGAGGAAGCCCTGCGCATCGAGGTCGGCGACGATCGCCTTGCGTGCGTCGAAGCGGTCGAGGCCGCGGTACTGCTCGGGGCCGTTGTCGTTGATCTTCGCGTCGAGCGTCAGGATCTCGATCGGCGCGAGCTTGTGGCGCTGGCCGACCTGGTAGTCGTTGAAGTCGTGCGCCGGCGTGACCTTCACGACGCCCGTGCCGAACGCGCGGTCGACGTAGTCGTCGGCGATCACCGGGATCTCGCGGCCCGTCAGCGGCAGCGTGACGAGCTTGCCGATCAGGTGTGCGTAGCGCTCGTCTTCCGGGTGGACCATCAGCGCGACGTCGCCGAGCATCGTTTCCGGGCGCGTCGTTGCAACGGTCAGCGAACCCGAGCCATCGACGAGCGGGTAACGGATGTGCCACAGGTGGCCGTTTTCCTCTTCGCTCACGACTTCGAGGTCCGACACGGCGGTCAGCAGCACCGGATCCCAGTTGACGAGGCGCTTGCCGCGATAGATCAGGCCCTGTTCATAGAGCGTGACGAACACGTCGCGCACGGCGGCCGACATCTTGTCGTCCATCGTGAAGTATTCGCGCGACCAGTCGGGCGACGCGCCGAGGCGGCGCACCTGGCCGGTGATCGTCGAACCGGATTTTTCCTTCCATTCCCACACGCGCTCGACGAACTTCTCGCGGCCGAGGTCGTGGCGCGACACGCCCTGTGCGTCGAGCTGGCGCTCGACGACGATCTGGGTCGCGATCCCCGCGTGGTCGGTGCCGGGCACCCACAGGGTGTTCTCGCCGAGCATCCGGTGGTAGCGGGTGAGGCCGTCCATGATCGTCTGGTTGAACGCGTGGCCCATGTGCAGCGTGCCCGTCACGTTCGGCGGCGGCAACTGGATCGAGAAATCGGGGCGGGCCGGATCGAAGGCCGGGGCCGCGTAGCCGCGCTTTTCCCACTCCGGCCCCCATTGGGATTCGATGGTGTGGGGCTCGAAGCTCTTCGCAAGCGTGTTGTCGCTCATGTTGGAAATCTGCCGAAAAATGCGTGAATTGGATGCCGAATCTGACAATTATAAATGCATCTATATAGATGGTCGGTCGCTGATATGGGCGTATCCATACTGGCCGGCCATTGCGTGCCCTGCGTGTCGGCGTTCCGCGGCCTTCGCAGCATGCCTGCACGATAGCGAACGGCAAGCTTCGCGGCCGACTTATAATGTCGGGTCCGCATTTTCCTCGCCCGTTCGCTGCCGCTCCATGCCCGACCTGCTCGCCAATCTGAACCCCGAACAACTCGCCGCCGTCACGTTGCCGAACGAACCGGCGCTGATCCTCGCCGGGGCGGGCAGCGGCAAGACCCGCGTGCTGATCACCCGCATCGCGTGGCTGATCCAGCAGGGCTACGCATCGCCGCCCACCGTGCTCGCCGTGACCTTCACGAACAAGGCCGCGCGCGAGATGATGGCGCGCCTGTCGGCGATGATGCCGATCGACACGCGCGGAATGTGGATCGGCACGTTCCACGGCCTGTGCAACCGGATGCTGCGCACGCACTGGCGCGACGCCGGCCTGCCGCAGACCTTCCAGATCCTCGATACGGCCGACCAGCTGTCCGCGATCAAGCGGCTGATGAAGGCGGCGAACGTCGACGACGAGAAGTACCCGCCGAAGAACGTGCAGTACTTCATCAACAACGCGAAGGAGCAGGGGCTGCGTCCCGACAAGGTCGACGCGTCCGACAACTTCAACCGCAAGTTCGTCGAGCTGTACCAGGCTTACGACCAGCAGTGCCAGCGCGAGGGCGTCGTCGATTTCCCCGAGCTGCTGCTGCGCTGCTACGAACTGCTCGCGTACAACGCGCCGCTGCGCGCGCACTACCAGGCGCGCTTCAAGCACATCCTCGTCGACGAGTTCCAGGACACCAACAAGCTGCAGTACGCGTGGCTCAAGATGCTCGCGGGCGGCCAGAACGCGATCTTCGCGGTCGGCGACGACGACCAGTCGATCTACGCGTTCCGCGGCGCGAACGTCGGCAACATGCGCGACTTCGAAGACGAATTCCGCGTGCGCAACCTGATCAAGCTCGAGCAGAACTACCGGTCGCACGGCAACATCCTCGACGCGGCGAACCAGCTGATCTCGAACAACGCGCACCGCCTCGGCAAGAACCTGCGCACCGATGCGGGCCACGGCGAGCCCGTGCGCGTGTACGAGGCGAGCACCGATTCGCAGGAAGCCGGCTGGATCGTCGAGGAGATCCGCTCGCTGATCAACACCGGGATGGCGCGCAGCGAAGTGGCCGTCCTGTACCGCAGCAACGCGCAGTCGCGCTCGATCGAGCACACGCTGATGTCGTCGGGCATCCCGTATCGCGTGTACGGCGGCCTGCGCTTCTTCGAGCGCCAGGAAGTGAAGCACGCGCTCGCGTACCTGCGCCTGATCGACAACCCGAACGACGACACCGCGTTCGTGCGCGTCGTGAATTTCCCGACCCGCGGCATCGGTGCGCGCTCGATCGAGCAGCTGGCCGACGCCGCGCGCCTGTACGGCTGCTCGATGGCTGCCGCGATTCCGTACGTGACGGGCAAGGCCGGCACGAGCCTCGGCGGGTTCGCAAACCTGGTCGCGAAGATGCGCGCCGATACGCAGCACATGAACCTGCCCGATACCGTCGAGCACATCGTGCGCGCCAGCGGTCTTGCCGATTTCTACCAGGGCGAGCGCGAAGGCCAGGACCGTCTCGAGAACTTGCAGGAACTGGTGAACGCGGCCACCGCGTTCATTGCCGAGGAAGGCTACGGGCTCGACACGCCGGCCCGCTCGATCCCGCTGCGCGCAGGTGCGATCGCGGCGCCGGCGCTCGGCACCGCGACGGACGATCCGGCGCTCGACGTGCTCGATCCGGTATCGCCCGCGGACCCGGCACAGAACCCCGACACGATGACGCCGCTCGCCGGCTTCCTGTCGCATGCGTCACTGGAGGCCGGCGACAACCAGGCCCAGGCCGGGCAGGACGCCGTGCAACTGATGACGGTGCACGCGGCGAAGGGGCTCGAATTCTCGGCCGTGTTCATCACGGGTCTCGAGGAAGGGCTGTTCCCGCACGAGAACAGCGTGCTCGAATCGGACGGCCTCGAGGAAGAGCGCCGGCTGATGTACGTTGCGATCACGCGCGCGAAGGAGCGGCTCTACCTGTCGTTCGCACAGAGCCGGATGCTGCACGGCCAGACGCGCTACAACGTGCGCTCGCGCTTCTTCGACGAGCTGCCCGAACACGTGCTCAAGTGGCTGACGCCGAAGGTCGAGGCCGGTTCGCGCTGGGGCGGCCGGTCGGACAACGCCGGGTACGGGCGCGACTGGTTCGCGCGGCCGGGCGGCGGCAGTCGCGAGCAGATCGTCGACCCGGCCGTGTCCGCACCGCTGCCCGCGTTCGCGGACAAGCAGCGCGCGGCCGATGCCGGTTTCCGGGTCGGCCAGCAGGTGTTCCACACCAAGTTCGGCGAAGGCACGGTCACCGCGCTCGAGGGCAACGGCACCGATGCGAAGGCGCAGGTGAAATTCAAGCGGCACGGCGAGAAGTGGCTCGCGCTCGCGGTCACGAAACTGCAGGCGGTGGAATGATGGGCATCGATAACTTTGCGACGCCCGTGGCTCGTCCGCTCGGCATTCTGGCCGCGTTGCCCGAGGAACTCGGCGACCTGATCGCCGCGATGCGCGCCGACGGCGCGATGAAGACGGTCACGCTCGGCCGTCGCGATTATCACGTCGGCACCGTGCATGGCGCGGCCTGCGTCGTGACGCTCGCACGGGTCGGCAAGGTCGCGGCCGCCGCGACGGTCAGCGCGCTGATCCACGTGTTCGGCGTGGCGGGCGTCGTGTTCACCGGCGTCGCGGGCGGCGTGTCGCGCACGGTGCGCGTCGGCGATGTCGTCGTGGCCGATACGCTGCTGCAGCACGATCTCGATGCGTCGCCGCTCTTTCCGCGCTACGAGGTGCCGTTGCTCGGCATTACGCGTTTCGCGACCGACGCGGCGCTGACGGCAAGCCTGCGGGCCGCGTGCGCGCAATTCGTCGAGGAAGAGGGCGCGCAGTTCGCCGCGCGCTTCGGCCTGGCCGGTGCGAAGCAGCATGCGGGGCTCATCATCAGCGGCGACCGCTTCGTGTCGAGCGAGCGCGAGGTCGTCGCGCTGCGTGACGCGCTGCCGGATGCGCTCGCGGTCGAAATGGAAGGGGCCGCGATCGCGCAGGTGTGTGCGGAGCACGACGTGCCGTTCGCGCTCGTACGGACGATTTCCGATACGGCCGACGATCATGCAACGCAGTCGTTCTCGCACTTCCTGTCGGCGATCGCGAGCAGCTATTCGTCCGGCATCCTCAAGCGTTTCCTGACGCTGCATGCGACGACGGCGGCCTGAAGCCGCCGTCGTTTTCTTCACTCCTTCTTCAAGCCATTCGACCGGCCGCGGCGCGCACGCCACGGCCGCCTCGTCACGCTTTCTTGCGCCGGCTGCTTTCGAGGTTCGGCAGGAACACCGTCAGCACGCCGATCAGCGGCAGGAACGAGCACACCTTGTAGACGAACGCGATGCTCGTCGCGTCGGCGAGCTGGCCGAGCACGGCCGCGCCGACCCCGCCGAGGCCGAACGCGAAGCCGAAGAACAGGCCCGCGACCATCCCGACCTTGCCGGGCATCAGTTCCGTCGCGTAGACGAGGATCGCGGCGAACGCCGATGCGAGCACGATGCCGATGATCACGGTCAGCACGCTCGTCCAGAACAGGTTCGCGTACGGCAGCAGCAGCGTGAACGGCGCGACGCCGAGGATCGATACCCAGATCACGTACTTGCGGCCGATCCGGTCGCCCACCGGCCCGCCGATCAGCGTGCCGGCCGCCACGGCCGCGAGGAACACGAACAGGTGGATCTGCGCGGCCTGCACCGACAGGTGGAACTTGTCGATCAGGTAGAACGTGAAATAGCTGTTGATGCTCGCGAGGTAGAAGTACTTCGAGAACACGAGCAGCACCAGCACGCCGATCGCGCCCATCACGCGGCCGCGCGACAGCGTCGGGTGGCCGGCCGCCGCGGCCTTCTTCTTCATCGACGGATGCTTCTTGTACCAGTGGCCGATCTGCGTGAGCACGATCATCGCGACGAGCGCGGCCGCCGAGAACCACGCGATGCTGTGCTGGCCGTGCGGAATGATCACGAGTGCGGCAAGCAGCGGCCCGAGCGCGGAACCCGCATTGCCGCCGACCTGGAACACCGACTGCGCGAGCCCGTGCTGGCCGCCCGACGCCATCCGCGCGACGCGCGACGATTCGGGATGGAACACCGACGAGCCGCAGCCGACGAGCGCCGCGGCGACCAGCAGCATCGGGAAATTCGGCGCGACCGACATCAGCAGCAGCCCCGCGAGCGTGAAGCCCATGCCGACCGGCAGCGAATACGGTTTCGGGCGCTTGTCGGTATAGAGGCCGATGAGCGGCTGCAGCAGCGATGCGGTGATCTGGTAGGTGAGCGTGATCAGGCCGATCTGCGCGAACGACAGCGCGAACTGGCTCTTGAGCATCGGATAGATCGCGAGGATCAACGACTGGATCATGTCGTTGAGCATGTGCGAGAAGCTGATCGCGCCGAGCACCGGGTACACGGTGCGGGAGACGGGGGGCGCGGACGGCTGGGTGGCGGCTGCGCCGGCGGAGCCGGTGTCGAAGCTGGTTTCCATGTGAGAGCTGAACGAGTTGAGGTGGCGGGCGCGCTCTGCTGGGGATGGGCGCGTCTTGAATCGTTGCTGCGTCAAAGAAGTGTAATGTGGCGTATCGAGAATGTCCGGACAAGTTTTGTCGTGAATCGGACATTCATCCGATGGATCGGCCGGTGCCCGCTTTTTGGCCGGGTATAACGCTGGCGGCGCGCCTGCCCGTCAGCGGGGCCGCGCCCGGGGCCGGGTGCGTGGTTTCCCGGACTCAAGAAACGGCGGTGGCGGCCGTAGAACGACCCAATGACAACAGGCGCGCCGCGCCCGGCGCCGGCTATCCGCCGGTGCGGGCGCAGGACGCGCGGCATGGCCAGCCATCGCGGGAATGCCGGGACCGACCTTTCCGGCTGCGTGATCAATACGGGGATAGTTCGATGAAAGCAGCATCTTTGCATCCACAGCCAGGTGCGGCGCCCGCCGCCCCCGACGTTGCCGCCGGTCGCGCCGCCCGGCGCCTGCGGGCGGCGCGTCGCGAGCGCCGGCCGTGGACCGTCAAGGCGACGTTGCGCGCCGCATTCGCGATCCTGCTCGCCGGCACGCTGGCGATCGGCATGTTTTCACTGTGGCAGATCAGCCGGCTGAATGCGTCGATCGCGTCGGTCTACGAGCAGGGTCACGTCGCGAGCCGCGCGGCCGAGGAGGTCCGGGCCGAAATGCTGCGCGCGAGCCGTGCCCAGAAGATGCTGCTGACTGCGACCACCGCGAAGGAGCGCGACGAACTGGGCGCCGAGGTGGGCGCGGGGCTCGCGTCGATCGGCCAGGCGCTCGGCACGCTGCAGCGCTACGCGGATCCCGCCGATGCCGACGATTCGGCGCGGCTGCGCGCATTCTCGACGGCGGTCGGCACATGGCGTGCGCACCTGCGCGATTTCGTCGAACTCGTGCGCGCGCAGCCGCTCGACCTGTCGCAGATGAACTGGCAGGTCGGCACGCAGGACGTGTCGCTGCTGGTCGAAACCGGCAAGCTCGAGAAACTCGTCGCCGAACTCGTGAAGACGCGCGGGGCGAATTCGAAGGCGACGCTCGATGCGTCCGCCACCATTTTCTCGTCGTCGTTCGCGATGATCGCGGCGATGACGGTTGCGCTGATCGTGCTCGCGATCGTGATCGCCGAGCGCGTCGTGCGCCGTCTCGCGTCGCAGCTCGGCGGCGAGCCCGCGCACGCGAAGGCGATCGCCGCGGACATCGCGCGCGGCGACCTGACGCGACCCATCGAGCTGGGCCGGCACGACCGCGACAGCATGGTGCGGGCACTGGCCGAGATGCAGACGGGGCTCGCGGCGACGGTCGGCGAGATCGCGGTCAGCGCCGAGGCGATCGCGGCCGCGTCGGGCGAGATCTCCACCGGCAATCTCGATCTGTCGAAACGCACCGAGCAGCAGGCCGTCGCGCTCGAACGCACCGCGGCCAGCATGGAGCAGCTCACGTCGACCGTCCGGCAGAACGCCGAGAACGCGCGGCAGGCGAGCGCGCTCGCGGCCAATGCATCGGCCGTCGCGGAGACGGGTGGGGAAGTCGTCGGGCGGGTGGTGGCGACGATGAGCGAGATCGACGACAGCGCGAAGAACATTCGCGACATCATCGGTACGATCGAGGGGATCGCGTTCCAGACCAACATTCTCGCGTTGAACGCGGCGGTCGAGGCCGCCCGTGCCGGCGAGCAGGGGCGCGGCTTCTCGGTGGTTGCGGGCGAGGTTCGCCTGCTCGCGCAGCGCTCGGCCACCGCGGCGAAGGAGATCCGCGCGTTGATCGGCGCGTCGGTCGAGCGTGTCGCGAACGGTGCGGCGCTCGCGCACGATGCGGGCCGCACGATGGGTGACGTCGTGCGCGCGGTCAAGCGCGTGACCGACATCATCGGTGAAATTTCAGCCGCTTCGGACGAGCAGAGCACCGGGATCGACGAGATCGGCCGCGCGGTCACGCAGATGGACGCCGGCACGCAGCAGAATGCGGCGCTCGTCGAACAGGCGGCTGCCGCCGCGAACGCGCTCGACGAACAGGCGCAGGCGTTGAAGTCGCTGGTCGGGCGTTTTCGCATCGCGGCCTGAGCGCGCCCGGCAGCGGGCCGGCTGGCCGTGACGCGCGCACCGGCGGGTTGCCGGCTGTTCCGGGAAGGACGCGCCCGGGCGTGCCGCGCTTACGACTTCTTCTGCTTGTCGGGATCGATGATGACCGTGCAGGTCGTGCCTGCCGACAGCACCACGTCGGCCGGCACGTCGTCGATCTTGATGCGCACCGGCACGCGCTGCGCGAGGCGCACCCAGTTGAAGGTCGGGTTCACGTCCGCGACGAGGTCGCGGCTCTGCGGGTTGTCGCGATCGTAGATGCCGCGCGAGATGCTTTCGACGTGGCCCTTCATCACGCCGCCGCTCATCAGCCGCATCTCGGCCGGCGCGCCGACCTTCACGCGCGGCAGCTTGGTTTCCTCGAAGTAGCCGTAGACCCAGAACGAGTGGCTGTCGACGATCGCGAGCTTCGCCTGGCCGGCCACCGCGTAGTTGCCCTTGAACGTCTGCAGGTTCGTGATGTAGCCGTCGACCGGCGCGACGACCCGCGTGCGTTCGAGATTGAGCTTCGCGGCATCGAGCGCGGCGACCGCCTGCTGGTACTGCGCATCGGCGCTCGACGCGCTGTGCGCGGCGTTCTCGCGGTTTTCCTTCGACACGACGAGCGCGTCGAGATCCGCGCGGCGGGCCGCGTCGTCACGGCGCATCTGCAGTTCCGCGCGACGGGCGGCGACGGCTGCTTGCGCCTGCTCGACCGCGATCTGGTAGTGCGACGGGTCGATCTGCATGATCAGGTCGCCCTTTTTCACGAGCTGGTTGTCATGCACGGGCAATTCGACGATCGCGCCCGACACGTCCGGCGCGACGTTGACGATCTCGGCGCGCACGCGCCCGTCGCGCGTCCACGGATCGTCCATGTAGTGCACCCACAGCGAGCGCCCGATCAGGATCGCGACGAGAAGAATGACGGCGGTCGCGACGAAGCCGAAGAGTTTTCTGAGAATCATGATGGTTCGGAATCAACGGTAAACGGCAAGACTCAGTCCGCCGCAAATGCAGACGAGAAGGCAGGCCCGGAACAGCGACGGGTGCCAGACGAGACGGTAGAGGCCCGTATAGGCGAGCAGGCGGTCGACGGCCCAGGTCGCGAGCGCGCCGAGGACGAACATCAGCACCACCGTGGGCATGTAGGCATCGAGAATGGCGATTTCACGCGGCATCATGACGAGGCTCCTGGTTGGGGACGCACGGGGCGGTTGCGGTTGAGCGCGGCGAGCGGCGATTCGGGATCGAGCAGTGCCGTGCGCACGAAATGCAGGTGGCTCAGGATGCGCTGCAGCCGGTGACGTTCCTCGCGCGTCGGCGTGAACGCGTCGAGTGTCTGCCGGGTCGCGTCGATCGCATCGTTGACCGCGGCGAGCGTGGCGTCGAAGCGTTCGGCGTCCGGCCGGGTGAACAGCGACGCCAGCGCGGCGCGCATCGTCTCGATCGCGCGCCGCCACGGCGTCGCCGGCGCATAGCGCGGGTCCGGCGGCAGCGTCGCCAGCTCGTGGCGCAGGTCGATGGCCGCGTTGCCGGTCTCGAGCACCGCGAACATCCAGCGCAGCGCGTCGCGCTGCACGTCGGGCTGGTCGGCCGACAGCGTGTGCGCCTGGTACATCAGGTCGCGCGCGCCGCTCTCGAAGCGCGTGCGCAATCCGGCGAGCCGCGCATGACAAGCCGCGACCGCCTGGTGACGCAGGTCGGCGAACAGCCGCTTCTTGAGCCACGGCGCGGTCGGCGGGAACAGCACGGCGAACGCGATCGCCGATACCAGCATCGACAGCAGCAGCGCGAGCGCGTCGTTCATGAAGCTGGTGGGATCGTAGTGCGTGATGCTGTCGGGGCCGGCGAGGAAGCAGAAGAAGATCAGGTAGCCCATTCCGTAGCCCGCGAGCTTCGGCTTCAGCGTCATGTAGATGCCGATCGCGAGTAACGGCGCGAGCGCCGCGCACAGCAGGACGAAGCCGTCGATCCGCGGGTAGATGCCGAACATCAGCAGGAAGCCGGTGCAAACGGCCAGCGCCGTGCCCATCCCCATCTGCGCGGCCATCGCGGTCGGGCGCGGCGCCGACGACGCCAGCGCGCAGGTCGCCGCGGCGTTCAGCACCAGCATCACGCCGCTCGGCCACGCGGTCTCGATCCAGAACCAGCCCAGCGCGAGAATCACCGTCGCGGTGCGAATCCCCGCGATCGTCGCGGCCGTCCGGTTGGTGCGCGGCTCGTAGCGTTCGATCCAGCGTTCACGCTCGTGCGTCGCGGTCGCGAGCGACGCATAGGTCGCCGCGTATTCCTGCAGGTCGGTGATGAAGCGGTACAGCAGTTCGGCGGCCGTGTCGAAGTCGAGCAGCGGGAAGTCGGGCTGCGTCTCGAGTTCCGCGCGCGTCGCGCGGATGCGGCGCGGCAGCGCGTCGCGCCACGCGAGCAGTTGCTCGGCCGAGTGCGCGGCGTCGATCGACGTGCGCACGGGTTCGCCATCGCGCGTGAGTAGCGGCGCGATTTCGCGGAAATACGGTTCGATCGCATCGATCGCGGCCTGCGCACCGGCTGCGTGCAGCCGGTTCATCAACTGATGCAGCGCGTGAAAGCGGCTCGACGCGCTCATGAACTCGCTGTTCAGTCGCGCGAGGCGGCCGCTGCGCATGCGCGTGTCCGGGTTCTCGAACACGGCCATGCTGCGCGCGGCCTCGAAGCCGACCACGTCGGCGACGAAGCGCGTATGGATGGTCTCGATGTGCGCGCGGTCGAGCTGGCCCGACAGCGCCGACGCGACGTAGTCGACGAAGCTGCCGAAGCGCTTGCGCACCGTCGTGCGCATCTGCTCGCCCGTGTACTGCGGAAACACGAGCGCGCTGACGACGCCGGCCGACACGATCCCGATGATGACTTCCGAGACGCGCGTCATCGCGCTCATGAATGCACCGTCAGGGTGTTGCGACGCGGGCAGGCCGATCAACGCGGTCGTATAGCCGGCGAGCAGGAAACCGTAGCTGCGGAAGTTGCGGTTGCGCGCGGCGCCGGCGGTGCACAGCGCGATCCACAGCGCGATGGCCAGCAGGAACAGCTGCGGTTGCTGCGGGAACAGCCCGACGAACGTGAGCGTCGCGATGAGCCCGAAGATCGTGCCGGCGACCCGGTAGAAGCTTTTCGCGAGCACGGCGCCGCTTTGCGGCTGCATCACGATGAAGACGGTCGTCATCGCCGTCTTCGGTGCCGGCAGGTCGAGCCGCATCGACACGCCGAGCGCGATGAAGGTCGCGAGCAGCGCCTTGAACAGGTAGAGCCACGCGGCGCCGTCGGTGCGGGCCCAGTCGCCGAACGCGGCGCTCCAGGCAGAGAACGGACCGCCGGCGGGCGTGGAAGCGGGGGAGAGGGTTGACATGGCGTCGCTCCGCGTTACCGTGCGGCCGGCACGCCGGACGCACCGGCGGCGGCCACCTGCGCGGGCCGGGCGGCTGCGGCCACGGGCTTGGCACCCGGCGCGGCGGCAGGCGCGGCTGCGCCCGCGGCGGATTCGTCATGCGCCGGATGGCCGCCCTGCTGGTCCGTGCCCGTCTCGACGCCGCCGCCGAGCGCGGCCATCAACTGAGCGTGTGCGGCGAGGCGTTCCGCATCGATGCGGGCGGCCGTCTCCTGCGCGCGCAGCAACTGCTGCTGCGCGACCAGCACGTTCACGTAGTCGGTCAGCCCGCGGCGGAACCCTTCGCGCGACAGCTGATAGCTGCGGTCGTTGGCGGCCACCGAGCGTGCGGCGTCCTTCTTCTGCGCATCGAGCGAACGAATCCGCACGACCTGGTCGGCGATATCCTTGAGCGCGCCGACGATCGTCTGGTTGTAGCGCTCGACCGCCTGGTCATAGCCGGCGTTGGCCGCGCCGAGCTGCGCGCGCAGCCGGCCGCCTTCGAAGATCGGCAGCGACAGCGCGGGGCCGGCCGTCCAGCCGCCGTTCATCGCGCGCAGGAAGTCGGCAAACGGCGCGGTCACGCCGAAGCCGCCGACCGTCGCGAGCAGGTCGATGTTCGGGTAGAACGACGCCTTCGCGACGTCGATGCCGCGCGCCTGCGCGTCGACTGTCCAGCGCGCCGCGACGACGTCGGGGCGGCGGCCGAGGAGGTCGGCCGGCATCGCCGACGGCAGGCCGGCAGGCGCGTCGAGCGACAGCTGCGGCCGCTTGATCGCGTCGCCCGCGCCCGGGCCCTTGCCGGCCAGCGCGGCAAGCTGGTGCCGCGCGAGCTGGATCGCTTCCTCGTAGCTGTCGATCTGGCGCTCATAGTCGGGCAGTGTCGATTCCGCCTGGCTCACCTCGAGCTGCGTGCCGAGGCCGGCCTGCAGCCGCTTGCGCGCGAGATCGGCGAGCGAGTGCTGGCGTTCGAACGTCTGGTGCGCGAGATCGAGCAGCGCATAGTTCATCGACATCTGGACATACGCGCGCACGACGTTGACCTCGAGCTCGAGCTTTGCCGCACGCGCATCGGCGGCGCTCGCATGCGCCGTGTCGAGCGCGCGCTCGGTCGCGTTCTTGTCCTTGCCCCACAGGTCGAGGTGGTACGACAGGCCGAGCGTGCCGGTGTTGTTCCAGGTATCGGCGTTCGCGAGCGGCCCCGGGCCGTAGTACACGTTGTCCGGCCAGTGCTCGCGCATCAGCGAGAGGCTGCCGTTGATCTGCGGCAATTCGGCCGAGCGGGCCACGCGCGCCATCGCCTGCGCTTCGCGCACCCGGGCCTCGGCGGCCGCGAGCGTCGGGTTGCCGGCCTGGGCGGCAGCAATCCAGGCGTCGAGCTGCGGATCGCGGTAGGCGCGCCACCAGTCGGCCGAGGGCCAGCCCGCGTCACGGTCGGCCGCACGGATCGCGGCGCCGGCGTCGAGCGCGTTCGCCTCGATGCGGGCTGACTGCGGCTTGTTGTCGCCCATGCTCGCGCATCCGGCCATTATTAATGAGACTGCAAGAACCGCCAGTGCAAGCGTCCCTTTTGTTGCCGGAGACTGCACGATTTTCTCCCTTTCGGATATAGATAAGTCGGATGCGATTATATTTTTCAGTGATTCCTGAATAAATGGACAAGGGTGCAAGTCATTTTTACGAATCCTGAGACAATACTTGTTCGCCTCTGTGCAACAATCCGTCCGGATTCAAATGGGCAATGGGATGGATACGTTACAAAACATGCGGGTATTCGTCCGCGTGGTCGACGCGGGAAGCTTTACCGCGGCCGCCCAGCAGATGAATTCGACCACCGCCTACGCGTCGCGCGCGGTTTCCGATCTCGAGGCGCACCTGCGCACGCGCCTCCTGAACCGCACGACGCGCCGGATCGCGCTGACCGAAGCCGGCGAGCGCTACCTGCAGCGCTGCGAGCAGATCCTCGCGTATGTCGACCAGGCCGAAGCCGAGGCGGGCGACGCGCATGCGCGCCCGTCGGGCAAGCTGAAGGTTCATTGCTTCACGAGCCTCGGCCAGCACTACCTGGTGCCGGCCATCGCGCGCTATCGCGAGCGCTACCCGGACGTGCAAGTCGAGCTGACGCTTGCGCAACGGATGCCTGACCTGCTCGACGAGGGGTATGACGTCGCGATCGTCGTCGGCCGCGACCTGCCGGATTCGGGGCTCGTGTCGCAGCGGCTCGGCGAGAGCTACAGCGTGGTGTGCGCGTCGCGCGGCTATGTCGAGGCCCATGGCGTGCCGCAGCGGCCGGCGGATCTCGCGCAGCACGTCTGCCTCGGGATGGTCGCGCCGGGCTTCCAGTTCGACGAATGGGCGCTGGCGGGGCCGAACGGCGACGAGGTCGTCCCGATCACGGCGCCGCCATTTCGCGTCAACGTCGCCGAGGCGCTCGCGGTGGCCGTGCGGGAAGGGATGGGGATCGGCGGTCTGCCGCTCTATTCGGCGATCGGCTGGTTGCGCAGCGGGCACATCGTGCGCGTGATGCCCGAATACCGGTCGCACGTGATGAACATCTACGCGCTGTATCCGTCGCGCCAGTACCTCGACGCGAAAATTCGCACCTGGGTCGATTTCCTGCGCGACGAACTGCCTGCTACGCTCGCAGCCGACGAAGCCGCGCTCGAGCAGTACACGCGTGCGGCATGACAGCGCGGTTGACTGCGATCTGACGAGATTTGTCCTTCACGCAACATTTTTTTACGAACGCGTGTCAGACAGTTTGATACTGTGGGAATTAACGAGATACGCAACCCCGGAGTAGCAATGGATACGCACCTGATGATCGGCCTTGGAGTCCTGCTGGGCGCGGCCGCGGCCGCCGCGGCGACCCGCGACCTGCTGCGCGCGATGAAGGCGAAGGCGCAGATGAAGCCGGTGCCGGTGCGGGTGCGCGAGCAACGTCGCCCCGGCCGCTGATCCCGCTGTCACGTTCCGGGTCGAACAAGGCCGCGCAACGCGGCCGGGCGGGCCGGCATTCAGCCGAGCTCGACGACCTTGTCCCACGCGAACGCGGTATTTTCCCGTTCGCCGGTACGCCGGTGGATGTAGCCGCGCGGGTTGCACACCACGCGTGTGCCGCCGTCCGCCACATAGTCGAATGACGTATGCGTGTGGCCGTGGAGCCACAGATTGACCGGCGGCTGCACGAGTGCCGCCATGTCAGTCACGAATCCCGCCGACGCAAGATCTTCCGCATAGCGCTCCGCCAGCGAGCGCCGGTGCGGCGCGTGGTGGGTCACGACGATCGTCTGGCCCGCGAACGGCGTCGCGAGCTGTGCTTCGAGCCACGCGCGGCTGCGTCGATGCAGCGCGATGGCGTCGGCCGGCGAGAAATCCCGTTCCGGCGTGCCCGGCACCGTATGCAGCGCCGCGTCGTGCGGCCAGGTCACCTGGATCAATCCCTTGAAATCGAGCATCACGCGCAGCCCGGCCTCGATCGATCGGGCCAGGCTGGCTTCGTCGGCGCCGAACAGCGAAAAATCGCTCCAGAGCGTCGTGCCGAGCACGCGAAAACGCTGCCCGGGATCGACGTAGACGTCGTTGTTCAGGTAATGCACGTTGTCGAGCGCCTGCGCCGCATCGCGCATCGCCGCCTCCAGCGCGCCGAATTCCCCGTCGTAGTACTCGTGGTTGCCCGGCACGTAGATCACCGGCACCGCGGGATCGAACGTTTCGGCGGCCCAGCGCAGGCCTTCCGCGTGGTTGTGGATGTCGCCGGCCAGCACGACGAGATCCGCGTCGGCATGCGGGATCGCGTCGGGCAGGTTGCTTTCGAGATGCAGGTCGGACAGGACGCGGACTTTCACGGACGTGGCTCCGGAGTGGGTGGCTTCAGCGCAGGACCTTGCCGGGATTCATCAGGCCGCGCGGATCGAGCGCGGTCTTCAGCGTGCGCATCAGCGTCGTTTCCACCGGCGACTTGTAACGCTGCGCGTCGTCGATTTTCAACTGGCCGATGCCGTGCTCCGCGCTGATCGTGCCGCGGTGGCGGTGCACGTTGTCGTAGACGATCCGGTTGATCGGCGCCTGGAATGCGGCCAGGAACGCTTTCGGGTCGCCGCCTTCGGGCATCTGCACGTTGTAGTGGAGATTGCCGTCGCCGAGGTGGCCGAACGTGACCATCCGCGCGCCCGGCGCGGCTTGCTGGATCGCCGCGTCGGTCTCGTCGATGAAGCGCGCGATCGACGAGATCGGCACCGCGATGTCGTGCTTGATGTTGAGCCCCTCGTCGGCCTGCGCGAGCGGGATGTGTTCGCGCAGGTTCCAGAACGCGCGCGACTGCGCGAGATTTTCCGCGACCACCGCGTCGACCACGAGCCCCGCCTCGAACGCTTCCTCCATCAGTTTCTCGAACAGCGCGCGCGCATGCGCTTCGCTTTCGTTGTCGGACAGTTCGAGCAGCACGGTCTGCGCATGCGTCTGCGCGAACGGGTAGCGCAGTTGCGGGTAGTGCTTGCCGACGAGCTGCATGCAGAAGTCCGACATCAGCTCGAAGCCGGTCAGCAGCGGCCCGGCCGCGCGCTGCGCGAGCGCGAGGAAATCGAGCGCCGCGTGCGGCGAATCGAGCGCGGCGAGTGCCGTGACCTGCGCGGCAGGCAGCGGATGCAGCTTCATCACGGCCGCCGTGATGATCCCGAGCGTGCCTTCCGCGCCGATGAACAGGTCGCGCAGGTCGTAGCCGGTGTTGTCCTTGCGCAGTCCGCGCAGGCCGTCCCAGATTTCACCCTGGGGCGTCACGACCTCGAGCCCCAGGCACAGCTCGCGCGCGTTGCCGTAGCGCAGCACCGCGGTGCCGCCGGCATTGGTCGACAGGTTGCCGCCGATCGTGCAACTGCCTTCCGCCGCCAGGCTCAGCGCGAACAGCCGGCCGCCTTCGCGGGCGCGCGCCTGCACGTCGGCGAGGATCACGCCGGCTTCGACGGTGATCGTGTTGTTGTGCGGATCGAGCGCACGCACGCGGTTCAGCCGCGCGACGCTCAGCACGGCCTGGCTGCCGCTCGCGTCGGGCGTGGCGCCGCCGGCCAGGCCCGTATTGCCGCCTTGCGGCACGAGTGCGATGCCGTGTGCATTGGCCAGCTTGACGAGCGCGGCGACTTCGGCGGTGTTCGCGGGCTTCAGCACCGCGCACGCGGCACCCTTGTAGCGGCGGCGCCAGTCGGTCAGGAACGGTTCGGTATCGTGCGGGTCGGTCAGCACATGATCGGCGCCGATCGCGTCGCGGCACGCGGAAACGAAAGCTTCGGAGGACATCTTCACCTTGTCGCGTAAGGGTCAGGACGCAGCGCGCGACTTTTTCGCCGCGCGCTTGAACGGCGCGACGTACGCCAGCGCCGCCACGAAGAAGACGACGGCAAGCGCGGTCTCGCACCAGCCGAGCGTCGCGGACAGTCCGCGATCGGACATGCCGCGCACGACGCCTTCGGCGAAATAGACGAGTATCAGCATGCTCGCCCACTGCATCGTATAGATGTTACGCCGCCAGACGCCCGGCAGCGCGAGCGCGAGCGGGATGGCCTTGAGCATCAGCGCGGAGCCGCCCGGGCGCAGCGGCGCGAGCCACAGCTCCCACGCGAGCGACAGCGCGATCAGCGCGACGAGGCACGCGGTGGCGACCCGCGCTGATCGCGGCCGGGCCGCGACGGCGGGGCGGGCGGGGGCGTTCATGAGGCCTCGGCGCTGGAGAGGGCGGCCGCCGCGCGCGCGAGCCGCACGCCGAGCGCAGCCGCGAGCGCCTTTTCGTCGGCCGATAGCCCGGCGGCTGCCGAGCGATCGTGCTGCGCGACGTGCGACGCGCCGTACGGCGTGCCGCCGGTGCGCGTCGTGGTGAGCGCGGATTCCGTGTACGGGATCCCGACGATCATCATCCCGTGATGGAGCAGCGGCAGCATCATCGACAGCAACGTCGATTCCTGGCCGCCGTGCAGGCTGCCCGTCGACGTGAACACGCTGGCCGGCTTGCCGGTCAGCGCGCCCGACAGCCATTGCGGTGTGGTGCCGTCGAGGAAATACTTGAGCGAGGCGGCCATGTTGCCGAAACGGGTCGGCGAGCCGAGCGCGAGGCCCGCGCATTCCTCGAGATCCCGCAGTTCCGCGTATGGCGGGCCGTCGGCGGGGATGTCGGGGGCGGTGGCTTCGCAGACGGCCGACACGGGCGGCACGGTGCGGATGCGGGCCTGCATGCCTGGCACGCTGTCGATGCCGTTCGCGATCGCGAGCGCGAGATCGCGCGTGGCGCCGTGACGGCTGTAATAGAGGACGAGAATGTCTTTCATGGGCGACGGAGCCGCGTGCGGCCGCGCGCGCGCCCGGTGCAGTCGGCCCCTGCTGGAATCGAGCGGCTATTATAGGGGCTGAAGCCGTCGCGCAGCGCGGCGGCGGCGCGCCGTCGGGCGCGCGGAATCAGGAAGGAGAAGCCGTTTGCCGAAGTTGAGCGTCGATCTCGACACCATCAAGCGCCTGGCGCAGTTCGCGGCCCGGCGCAGCGCCGAGGATCGCATCCCGCAAGTGGCGGGCAGTCTGACGTTTACGACGATGCTGGCGCTCGTGCCGCTCGTGACGGTCGCGTTCGCGCTGTTCACCGCTTTCCCGATGTTCTCGTCGTTCCAGATCTCGCTGCAGGGGTTCCTCGCGGATCACCTGATGCCTGCGCAGTTCAACATCCAGATCTTCAAGTACCTGAATCAGTTCGCGTCGAAGGCGAAGGGGCTGACGACGGCCGGCCTGATCGTGCTCGTCGTCACGTCGGTGATGACGATGATGACGATCGAGTCGGCCTTCAACCTGATCTGGCGCGTGCGCAAGCCGCGGCCGTTCGCGCAGCGCGTGCTCGCGTATTGGGCGCTGATTACGCTCGGCCCGCTGCTGTTTGGCGTGAGCCTGTCGATCTCGTCGTACCTGTTCACGCAGTCGCTGGCGTTTACGGGGGCGGCGCCGTCGACGTCGATCGTCGAATGGCTGCTCGCGCTCGTGTCGCTGCCGTTGACGGTGCTCGCGTTCACGCTGCTGTACGTGTACCTGCCGAACTGCACGGTTGCATGGCGCGACGCGGTGATCGGCGGGCTGTTCGCCGCCGTCGCGTTCGAGCTCGCGAAGCGCGGCTTCGGCTACTACGTGCGGCGCATTCCGACCTATACGGCCGTCTATGGCGCGTTCGCGGCGTTGCCCGTGTTCCTGTTATGGGTGTACCTGAGCTGGTTCATCGCGCTGCTCGGCGCGATGGTGGCCTCTGCGCTGCCGGCGATCCGCGTCGGCCAGTTCCACCGTATCCACTATCCGGGCAGCGATCTGCTTGACGCGCTGGAAATGCTCGCGCGGCTGGCCGACGCGCGCACGGCCGGCAAGCGCGGCTACACGGCGATGCGGCTCGCGACCCTGCTGCGCTGCGACATGGAAACCGCGCAGCGCCTGCTGACGACGATGGAGGAGCGCGAATGGATTGCGCGGCTCGACGGCGGCGGTGAGGCCACGCCGCGCTACATCCTGCTCGCGAACCCCGAGCAGCTGACGCTTGCGCAACTGTTCGACGTGCTGGTGATCGACCGCACGGAGCTTACCTACCAGCTGCAGCGGCGCCGCAGCCACGTCGATGGCGCCGCGCTGCTCGCGGTGCTGTCGAGCGACCGGTTCGACGTGTCGCTCGCGTCGCTGATCGCCGCGCACCGGCTTGCGGGCGCGCAGCCAGCGGCAAGCCCGGGGCAGGCGCCGGGCACCGTGTCCGACCCGCATGCGCGGCCGCCGCGGCCGGCGTGAGCGGGGCGCTCGGCAGTTACAGCGGGATCTTGCCGGTGCAGATGTCCTTGAACATCACCCAGTCGCCCATCAGGCTGTAGATCGGGTGCCGGAACGTGGCCGGGCGGTTCTTCTCGAAGAAGAAGTGTCCGATCCACGCGAACCCGTAGCCGCACACGATGGCGGCCGGCAGCCACAGCCAGTTGCCGGTCGCGATCGCCATCGCGACGCAGCCGATCACGCCGAGCGAGCCGATGAAGTGCAGCCGCCGCGACGTCAGGTTCTGGTGTTCGTTCAGGTAATACGGGTAGAAATCGGCGAAGCTGGCGAATTGCTCCGAATGGGTATGCGCCATGGACGTCTCCTCTGGCCGCTGTTCATGGGGCCATTGTGCTGCCGGCGGACCGCTTCCGCAAGCGGGTCACGGCCCGCCGCGCGGGCCCGAGCTTTCCTTTTGACAGGCTTTCCGATAGGATCGAAAGAGGTTTTGCATTCAAGCATGAGGGGACTACGATGCGCGTTAGCGATATTCTGAAAGTGAAGGGCAACACGCTGTTTACGGTGACGCCCGATAAGCCGCTGCGCGAAGCGGTCGATACGATGGCCGAGCACGACATCGGTTCGCTCGTCGTGATGGAGTACGGCGATCTCGTCGGGATGCTGACGTTCCGCGAGATCATCCTGCGCCTGCACGTGAATGGCGGCGCGATCGGCGACGTGCAGGTGCGCAAGGTGATGGACGAGCCGCTCACGTGCACGCCGGAAACGGACGTCAACGAAGTGCGCCGGATGATGCTCGAGCGCCATGCGCGCTACATGCCGGTGCTCGACAAGAAGGTGCTGATGGGCGTCATTTCGTTCTACGACGTCGCAAAGACGGTCGTCGAGGCGCAGAGCTTCGAGAACCGGATGCTGAAGGCGTACATCCGCGACTGGCCGGAGTCGGAAGCCGAAGCGCACAAGCCGTGAACCGCGCCGCGCCCTGCGCCCTGACGCGCGGGCGTCGCCATCCGGCACGCGGCGGCGCAGGTTGGTCCTGCGCCGCCGTTTTTTCAACGACAACACGACAAGGCCCGCGCAGCTTCGCCAAGACGACGCGCGCGTATTCCGCATGAGCGATCAAACGCAAGCCACATCCGGGCAGCGCGACGAACGGCGCGCCCACGCGTCGCAGTTCGACCTGCTGCGCGAGCGTCGTTTCGCACCGTTCTTCACGACCCAGTTCCTCGGCGCGCTGAACGACAACGTCTTCAAGATCGGCTTCACGTCGCTGGTCACCTATCACACCGCGCGGTTCGCCGGGGTCGATGCGAAGACGGCGGCTTTCCTGATTTCCGCGATCTTCATTTTGCCGTTCGTGCTGTTCTCGGCGACGTCCGGCCAGATCGCCGACAAGTACGACAAGGCGACCCTCACGCGCTTCGTGAAGACCTTCGAGATCGTGCTGATGCTGGTCGGCGCGGCGGGTTTCGTCACGCACAGCGCAATCCTGCTGTATCTGTGCACGTTCATGATGGGGATGCACTCGACGCTGTTCGGGCCCGTCAAGTATTCGTACCTGCCGCAGCATCTCGGCGAGCATGAGCTGGTGGGCGGCAACGGCCTCGTCGAGATGGGCACGTTCATCGCGATCCTGATCGGCACGATCATCGGCGGCGCGGCCGCGGGCATCGAAGGCAGCGGCGAGCGCGTGCTCGCGGTGAGCGTCGTCGTCATCGCGCTCGCGGGCCGGTTCGTCGCGCAGCGCGTGCCGTCCACGCCGGCGCCGCAGCCCGATCTCGTGATCAACTGGAATCCGTTCAGCGAGACCTGGCGCAACCTCGGGCTCGCACGCCAGAACCGCACCGTGTTCCTGAGCCTGCTCGGCATCTCGTGGCTGTGGTTCGTCGGCGCGACGTTCCTCACGTCGTTCTTCAATTTCGCGAAGGACGTGCTGTCCGCGAGCCCTGACGTCGTCACGATCCTGCTCGCGACGTTCTCGGTCGGCATCGGCCTCGGCTCGCTGCTGTGCGAACGCCTGTCGCAGCGGCGCGTCGAGATCGGCCTCGTGCCGCTCGGCTCGATCGGCATCAGCGTGTTCGCGATCGAGCTGTATTTCGCGAGCCATGCGCTGCCGTCGCCCGGCTATCTGCTGTCGGTTGGCGAGTTCCTGGCCGGCGCGCGCCACTGGCGCATCCTGGCCGACCTGTTCCTGCTCGCGATGTTCGGCGGCTTCTACAGCGTGCCGCTGTACGCGCTGATCCAGAGCCGCAGCGCGCCGACGCACCGCGCGCGGATCATCGCCGCGAACAACATCCTGAACGCGCTGTTCATGATCCTGTCGGCCGTGATGGCGATGGGGTTGACCAAGGCCGGCGTCGATATCCCGGGGCTGTTCCTCGTCACCGCGCTGCTTAACGTGATCGTCGCCGCGTATATCTATCTGCTCGTGCCCGAGTTCCTCCTGCGCTTCGTTGCGTGGGTACTCGTACACACTTTCTACCGGATTCGCCTCGTGCATGCGGAGCGGATTCCGGCAGAAGGGGCCGCCGTGCTCGTGTGCAACCACGTCAGCTACGTCGACGCGCTCGTGCTGGCCGCCGCGAGCCCGCGTCCGATCCGTTTCGTGATGGATCACCGGATCTTCAAGACGCGCTTCGCGAGCTGGGTGTTCCGGCATGCGAAGGCGATCCCGATCGCGCCGCGCCACGAGGATCCCGCGATGCTCGCGCGCGCGTACGACGCATGCGAGGCTGCGCTGAAGGAAGGCGAACTCGTGTGCATCTTCCCGGAAGGCAAGCTGACGAAGACGGGCGACATCAACACGTTCCACCACGGCATCACGGAGATCCTGACCCGCACGCCGGCGCCGGTGATTCCGATGGCGCTGCGCGGGCTGTGGGGCAGCTATTTTTCGCGGCATTCCGATGCGCGGATGCCGCGGCCCATCAAGCGCGGCGTGATGAGCCGGCTGACGCTGGCGGTCGGTGAGCCGATCCCGGCGTCGGTTGCGACGCCCGAGTCGCTGCAGGCCGCGGTGACCGAACTGCGCGGCGCGCGGAAGTAAGCGGGGCGGGCCCGGCGGCATCGCCCCGGGCCGTAATGACCGCCGCGAACCGGCCCGTTCGACCGGAACGGCGCGGGTCGGCGATCGTCGCACCGGCCCGTTCCCGTGGCTGGCCAGTGTGGTCTGAACGGTTCACACGGCCCGCAGGCACGGGACGGCTGGCATAATAGCGACTTACCTCTTTTTCTCGACCGGCAAACGATCGGCCTGCCTGCGGCCTCGGCAGCGCATCGGTTTGCCCATTTCTCTTTGGGCGGTTCCATCATGTCCGGCAATACCCTCGGCACGCTTTTCACTGTCACGACCTTCGGCGAATCGCACGGTCCCGCGATCGGCTGCGTGATCGACGGCTGCCCGCCGGGAATGGGGCTGACCGAAGACGACATCCAGGTCGAGCTCGATCGCCGCAAGCCCGGCACGTCACGTCACGTCACGCAACGGCAGGAGGCCGACAAGGTCGAGATCCTGTCGGGCGTGTTCGAAGGCGTGACGACCGGTACGCCGATCGCGCTGCTGATCCGCAACACCGACCAGCGCAGCAAGGATTACGGCAACATCGTCGAGACGTTCCGTCCCGGCCACGCTGACTACACCTATTGGCAGAAGTACGGCATCCGCGACTACCGCGGCGGCGGCCGCTCGTCGGCGCGCCTGACCGCGCCGATCGTCGGCGCGGGGGCGGTTGCGAAGAAGTGGCTGCGCGAGCGCTTCGGCGTCGAAGTGCGCGGCTACATGAGCGGCCTCGGCGAGATCGACGTGCCGTTCGTCGACTGGTCGCACGTGCACGAAAATCCGTTCTTCTCGCCGAATGCGGCGGTCGTGCCGGAGCTCGAGGCGTACATGGATGCGCTGCGCAAGGACGGCGATTCGATCGGCGCGCGCATCGACGTCGTTGCGTCGGGCGTGCCGGTCGGCTGGGGCGAGCCGGTGTTCGACCGTCTCGATGCGGACATCGCAAAGGCGATGATGAGCATCAACGCGGTGAAGGGTGTCGAGATCGGCGCGGGCTTCGAAAGCGTCGCGCAGCGTGGCTCGATGCATGGCGACGAGCTGACGCCGGACGGTTTCGTCGGCAACCATGCGGGCGGCGTGCTCGGCGGAATTTCGACGGGTCAGGACATCACGGTGTCGATCGCGATCAAGCCGACGTCGAGCATCCGCACGCCGCGCCGTTCGATCACGAAGGCCGGCGACGAGGCGACGGTGGAAACGTTCGGTCGTCACGATCCGTGCGTCGGCATCCGTGCGACGCCGATCGCCGAGTCGATGCTCGCGCTGGTACTGATCGACCATGCGCTGCGCCATCGCGCGCAGTGCGGGGACGTCGAGACGCCGACGCCGAAGATTGCGGGCAGCGCGACCTGACGCAAGCGGGCAGGGCGCTGCACGTCTCGCCCGGCCGTTGCGCGGAGCATGCAAAACGGGGCGCTGCTTCAGGCAGCGCCCCGTTTTGTTTGCGGCGTCTGATCAACGCGCCGTTCGTGGCGGCGCGTTCCGGCAATTACATGTTCGGGTAATTCGGCCCGCCGCCGCCTTCCGGCGTGACCCACACGATGTTCTGCGTCGGGTCCTTGATGTCGCAGGTCTTGCAGTGCACGCAGTTCTGCGCGTTGATCACCAGCCGGTCGCTGCCGTCGTCGTTCTTCATGAACTCGTACACGGCCGCCGGGCAGAAACGACCCTCCGGGCCCGCGTACGTGTGCAGGTTCACGTTCACCGGCACGCTCGCATCCTTCAGCGTCAGGTGCGCCGGCTGGTTCTCCTCGTGGTTCGTGTTCGAGATGAACACCGACGACAGCCGGTCGAACGTCAGCTTGCCGTCCGGCTTCGGATACTCGATCGGCTGGCATTGCGACGCCGGCTTCAGCATCTCGTGGTCCGCGTGCTTGTGGTGCAGCGTCCACGGCACGTTGCCGCCCATCACCTTCTGCTCGAGCCCCACCATCAGCGTGCCGAGGTACAGGCCCTTGGCCATCCACTGCTTGAAGTTGCGCGCGCGGTACAGCTCCGTGTACAGCCACGATTGCTTGAAGGCATCCGGGTACGCGTTCAGCTCGTCGCTCTGACGGCCGGCCTGCACCGCGTCGAACGCGGCATCGGCCGCCAGCATGCCGGTCTTGATCGCCGCGTGGCTGCCCTTGATCCGCGATGCGTTCAGGAAGCCTGCGTCGTCGCCGATCAGCGCGCCGCCCGGGAACACCGTCTTCGGCAGCGACAGCAGCCCGCCGGCCGTGATCGCGCGCGCGCCGTACGACACGCGCTTGCCGCCTTCCAGGAACGCGCGGATCGACGGGTGCGTCTTGTAGCGCTGGAATTCCTCGAACGGCGACAGG
Organism: Burkholderia sp. BCC0405; assembly: GCF_902833075.1. NCBI lineage: Bacteria > Pseudomonadati > Pseudomonadota > Betaproteobacteria > Burkholderiales > Burkholderiaceae > Burkholderia > Burkholderia sp. BCC0405. The sequence continues at coordinate 166,944 of NZ_CADFEO010000008.1, read as the reverse complement.
TACGGGTTCGTGTAGCCGAGGCCCACCACGAAGCCGACCACGACCTGGTTGTTGTCCATGTGATACAGGAACGAGCCGCCGTAGGTATCGGACTTCAGCGGCCAGCCGGCCGTGTGGATCACGAGGCCCGGCTTGTGTTTGGCCGGATCGATTTCCCACAGCTCCTTGATGCCGATCCCGTACGCCTGCGGATCGGCGTTCGCGTCGAGCTTGAACTTCGCGATCAGCTGGCGGCCGAGGTGGCCGCGGCAGCCTTCGGCGAACAGCGTGTACTTCGCGTGCAGCTCCATGCCGAGCTGGAAGTTCTCGGTCGGCTCGCCGTCCTTGCCCACGCCCATGTTGCCGGTCGCGACGCCCTTCACGGAGCCGTCGTCGTTGTAGAGGATCTCGGCGGCCGGGAAGCCGGGGAAGATCTCGACGCCCAGCGCCTCGGCCTGCGCCCCCAGCCAGCGCGTGACGTTGCCCAGCGAAATCACGTAGTTGCCGTGGTTCTGGAAATTGGCGGGCAGCGCCCAGTTCGGCGTGGTGACCGCACTTTTCTCAGACAGGAACAGGAAGCGGTCTTCCGTCACCTCGACGTCGAGCGGCGCGCCGCGTTCCTTCCAGTCGGGGAACAGCTCGGTGATCGCGCGCGGGTCCATCACCGCACCCGACAGGATGTGCGCGCCGATCTCGGAACCCTTCTCGAGCACGCACACGCCGATCTCGGCGCCTTTCTCGGCGGCCAGCTGCTTGAGCCGGATCGCCGCCGACAGCCCGGCGGGGCCGCCGCCGACGATCACGACGTCGTATTCCATCGATTCGCGCGGGCCGTATTGCTCGATGAGGCTTGCGGGGGTCATTGGCGTTCCTCTAACCGTTAGAATGCTTTTATTCGGGAGCGTATTGTCTGCGAAACGAAACGCTTGCCGCAACAGCATGCGGCTAGATTAGCACGATCGTTCTATTTTTGTGCTAGGGTAATGCCGTTCGGGCCGTACTGCCCGCGGCGGCGAAACGACATCGAAAGGGGAAGTGCAAATGGGTCGGTCGATCAATCTGGAAGGCAAGGTTGCGCTGGTCACGGGTGCGTCGAGCGGCCTCGGGCAGCGCTTTGCGCAGGTGCTGTCGCAGGCCGGTGCGAAGGTCGTGCTTGCGAGCCGTCGCGTCGAGCGCCTGAAGGAGCTGCGTGCCGAGATCGAGGCGGCGGGCGGTGCCGCGCATGTCGTGTCGCTCGACGTCACCGACGTCCAGAGCATCAAGGCGGCGGTCGCGCACGCGGAGACGGAAGCCGGTACGATCGACATCCTCGTGAACAATTCGGGCGTCTCGACGATGCAGAAGCTCGTCGACGTGACGCCGGCCGATTTCGAGTTCGTATTCGACACCAACACGCGCGGCGCATTTTTCGTCGCGCAGGAGGTCGCGAAGCGGATGATCATGCGCGCGAACGGAAGCGGCAACGGCAAGCCGCCGTGCCGGATCATCAACATCGCGTCGGTGGCCGGGCTGCGCGTGTTTCCGCAGATCGGCCTGTACGCGATGAGCAAGGCGGCGGTCGTGCAGATGACGCGTGCGATGGCGCTCGAGTGGGGGCGCCACGGGATCAACGTCAATGCGATATGTCCGGGCTATATCGATACCGAAATCAATCATTACCTGTGGGAAACCGAGCAGGGCCAGAAGCTGCAGTCGATGCTGCCGCGCCGGCGCGTCGGCAAGCCTCAGGATCTCGACGGGCTGTTGTTGCTGCTCGCGGCCGACGAGTCGCAGTTCATCAATGGCTCGATTATCTCCGCCGACGACGGCTTCGGCCTCGCCTGAGCGGATGACATTCAGCAACACAGAAGACTGCAATGAGTGATTATTCCCCCGTTTTTGAGATGTCGATGCCGATCCGCTGGGGCGACATGGACGCGTTCGGCCATGTGAACAACACGGTCTATTTCCGCTACATGGAACAGGCGCGGATCTCATGGTTCGAGGAACTCGGCATCGCCGGCGGCAACGGCGAGGGGCAGGGGCCCGTCATCGTCACGGCGTCGATGGAGTTCCTCAAGCAACTGCACTATCCGGGTGACGTGATCGCGAGGATGTCGGCTGCGAAGCCTGGCCGCAGCAGCTTCGACACGGGTTTCGAGCTGACGCGCGCCGACGATCCGCAGCACGTCTATGCGCGCGGCAACGCGCGCTGCGTGTGGGTCGACTACGCGCTCGGCAAGTCGGTGCCGCTGCCCCAGTTGCTGCGCGACACGATCGAGCGCGCGCTCGCGGCGAAGGTCGGCTGAGCGCCGATACGGCGTAGCCGGCCCGGTACAAGGTCGCCGGCGGCACGCCATACCCGTTATTTCCCGAATCGGCTGCCATATGCGGCCGATTGTCGTCAGGGAGCCGCCATTCACTGCCCGAGCAGGCGCTGCAGCAGCTCCGGGGTATTGTTGGTCCCGTACTTGCGCATCAGCCGTGCGCGGTAGATGTCGACCGTGCGCGAACTGATGTCGAGCACGCGCCCGATCTGTTTGCTGGTCTTGCCGGTCGCGAGCTGCGCGGCGATCTCGCGCTCGCGCGGGGTCAGTTCGACGGCGACCCGGCGCGTCGCGCTCAAATCCTCGAAGGTCCACACGCCCGCCGCAAGTGGCGCGGTGCGGTCGATCGCGCGGCCGGTGACGTGGCACCAGAACAGTTCGCCGTCCGCCCGTTTCATGATTCTGTCATCCGAGTAGATGCCGTTCGCGGCCATCACGCGCGAGATCCGTTCGCCGATTCGCTGGAATTCGTCCGTCGACGGGTAGAGCACCTCGTACGACTTTCCGATGAGGTCGGCCCGCACGCAGCGGAAGATCGACGCGAGCGCGTCGTTGCAGTCCTCGATCACGCGGTCGCGCGACATCACGAGGCCGAGCGGCGCGAGGTGGAAGGCAGTCTGGTAATCGAGAGCGGGCATGGCGCGGGCAACCGGAGGCAAACGCTTATGTATTTTTGCGTATTGTGCCGCATCCGCGCCGCATCGTACCCTTTCAGGCATCTCACGGCGGTTTGCCGCGACATAAAAACAGCGCGCCTCGACGCAGGCATCGCCGCGCATGCATAGAATGATGCGGCGGGCTTGCGGGCCAGGTGGGCGCGTGAACCGGTTTTGCTGGTTTCCATAAAGGAAGGGACAACAGATGAACAAAGTCTATCCAAGCGCGGCTGCCGCGCTGGAAGGGATCGTCCACGACGGACAGACCTTCGCGGTGGGCGGCTTCGGCCTGTGCGGGATTCCGGAGGCGCTGATCGCGGCGTTGCGCGATTCGGCCGTCAAGGGCATCACCTGCATCAGCAACAACGCGGGCGTCGACGGTTTCGGCCTCGGCCTGCTGCTGGAAACGCGCCAGATCAAGAAAATGATCTCGTCGTACGTCGGCGAGAACAAGGAGTTCGAACGCCAGTATCTGGCCGGTGAACTCGAGCTCGAATTCACGCCGCAAGGCACGCTCGCCGAAAAGCTGCGGGCGGGTGGCGCGGGCATTCCGGCGTTCTTCACGAACACGGGCTACGGCACCGTGATCGCGGAGGGCAAGGAAACGCGCCAGTTCGGCGATCGCCACTACGTGCTCGAGCCGTCGCTGACGGCCGATGTCGCGCTCGTGAAGGCCTGGAAGGCCGACAAGTCCGGCAACCTGATTTTTCGCCGCACCGCGCGCAACTTCAACCCGATGTGTGCGATGGCCGGCAAGATCACCGTCGCGGAGGTCGAGGAGATCGTCGAGAACGGCGAGCTCGATCCGGACCACATCCATACGCCGGGGATTTTCGTGCAGCGCATCGTGCTGAACGCGACGCCCGAAAAACGCATCGAACAACGCGTCGTACGCGCGAAAGGAGACTGACATGGCCTGGAATCGTGACCAGATGGCCGCGCGCGCGGCGAAGGAACTGCAGGACGGCTTCTACGTGAACCTCGGCATCGGCCTGCCGACGCTCGTTGCGAACCACGTGCCGGAAGGCGTCGAGGTGTGGCTGCAGTCGGAGAACGGCCTGCTCGGCATCGGCCCGTCGCCGACCGAAGACGAAGTCGACGCCGATCTCATCAACGCCGGCAAGCAGACCGTCACGACGCTGCCGGGCTCGTCGATCTTCTCGTCGGCCGATTCGTTCGCGATGATTCGCGGCGGCCATATCAACCTCGCGATCCTCGGCGCGATGCAGGTCAGCAAGCAGGGCGATCTCGCGAACTGGATGATCCCGGGCAAGATGATCAAGGGGATGGGCGGCGCGATGGATCTCGTCGCCGGTGTGAAGCGCGTCGTCGTGCTGATGGAGCACGTCGCGAAGGGCGATCAACACAAGATCCTCGACGAATGCAACCTGCCGCTGACGGGTGTCGGCGTGGTCGACCTGATCATCACCGATCTCGGCGTGATCGAAGTCACCCCGGCCGGGCTGAAGGTCCTCGAGCTCGCCGACGGCGTGAGCGCCGACGAGATCCAGGCGAAGACGGGCGCACCGCTCGACGTCAGCGCGGTGGCCTGAGCGTCACCTTGTTGCGTCATTCTCGACGCCCCGCGCGCCTGACGGAACGCGGGGCGTTTTGGTTTTGTCGTGAATGCATGCATCACGCGATCGCGCCGCCGCCGTCGATCAGTGCCGTCGAACCGGTGGCATAAGGCGTCGCCGCCAGATACAGGATCGCATGCGCGACATCCTCCGGCTGGCCGACTCTGCGTTCCGGAAGCCGCTGTGCGGCGCCGGCGTACATCGCGTCGCTTGCGTAGGGGGCGAGCTTGTCCCACAGCGGCGTCGCGATCAGGCCCGGCGACACGGTATTCACGCGAACCGGCGCCAGCTCGAGTGCCAGGCCGCAAGCGAGCGCCTCGAGCGCCGCGTTGATCGCGCCTTGCAGGACCGACGACGCGTTCAGCCGCACACTGAGGTAGGCCGACACGAACGTCAGCGAACCGCCGGGCGCGATATCGATTGCGCGGGCGATGCGGTATGCGCCCCAGAACTTGCTGTCCATCGCCACTTGCGCGTCGGCAAGCGGCCATGCACGGACGGGGCCAGTGGCAGTATTCGCGGCGGAAATCACGACGTGGTCGAACTGGCCGGCGCGCGCAGAATTCATCGAAGTCCGCGGTATTCGTGATGTTGAGCGTTTCGGTCCGCACGTGCGCGCCTGGCACATCGTCGGCGAGTAGTTGCGACCTTCGATCAGCAGGATGTCGTTGTTGCGCAGCGTGTACGGGACCACCACGAAATCGCGACCGCCGACGGTCTCGGTGAACGGCTCGTCGCGACCGCCGTCGTCGATGTGATACGCGCAGCCGAGTTTCTTCAGTAGCGACAGCGTATGCGGTCCGCGCCGCAGCCAGTTGCAGTTGTACCCGGTCGGCCGCAGGCCCGTCGCCGCTTCGACCATGTCGCGTGTTTCGGCCGGGACGCGGCGCTCGTCGTCGCGGCACATCGCGAATTGCGCGAGCAGTTGCGGGACGCGTGGCGCCGCGGCGATTGAACCCGCCACGGTCGATGGGCCAGGCGCGTGACGCCTCGTCATTCCGAAGCGGTTTACAATCGTTTGCATCAGGCGCCGCAAGCGTTGTCCCGCGCGTCGCCCCCCGTTCGACAGGATGCCAACGATGCCAACGACTCCAGCGAATCCCCCGGTTCCCCGCCAGCGGCGCGTGCAGTGTGCGAGCGCGGCCGGCCTGCACCACGTCGCCTATACCGAATGGGGCGATCCCGCGAATCCGCGCGTGCTTGTCTGCGTGCACGGCCTGACCCGCTCCGGGCGCGATTTCGACAGGCTCGCCTCCGCGCTGTCCGATACGTATCGCGTCGTCTGCCCCGATGTCGTCGGGCGTGGCCGGTCGGACCGGCTCTCCGATCCGCGGCTCTATGCGATTCCGCAGTACGTGGCCGACGCGGTGACGCTGATCGCGCGGCTCGACGTCGAATCGGTCGACTGGTTCGGCACGTCGATGGGTGGCCTGATCGGCTTGGCGCTCGCGGGGCTGCCCGGTTCGCCGCTGCGCCGGATGATCGTCAACGACGTCGGTCCGCGTATCGAACCCGATTCGCTTACGCGCATCGGCGAATACCTCGGCGTACAGCCGCGGTTTGCGACGGAGCAGGAGGGGATCGACTATCTGACGTCGCTGTCGCTGCCGTTTGGTGCGCTGAGTGCCGACGAGTGGCGCGAGATCAACGGGCCATTGCTGCAAGAGCTGCCCGAAGGCGGCTGGACGATGCGCTACGATCCGCGCATCGCCGAGCCGTTCAAGGCGACGACGCCCGAACTGGCCGCACTCGGCGAGGCCGCGCTATGGCGCGCGATCGAGACGACGGACGCGTCGCTGCTGGTCGTGCGCGGCGAGACGTCCGACTTGCTGTCGCGCGAGACGGCGGCCGAAATGGTAGGTCGCGGCCGGCATGTGACGCACGTCGAAATTCCGGGTGCGGGCCACGCGCCGGCGTTCGTCAGCGCCGATCAGATTGCGCTCGCGCGGCGGTTTTTCGTCGAAGGCAGCGCATAAACGCGTCATAATATGCGGTTCGGCGGCACGCGGGCCGTGTTGCCGCCCGATTCCTTACCCATCACGACCGGAACATTTCATGGCAGTCATTCGTCACCACGTCGGGGCCCGACTCTCCGAAACCGCGATCCACAACGGTACCGTGTATCTGGCCGGCCAGATCGCCGAAGACACCACGCAGGACATCAGGGGCCAGACGCGCGAAGTGCTCGGCCACATCGACCGCCTGCTCGCCGAAGCGGGCAGCGACAAGGCGCATCTGCTGTCGGTGCAGATCTACATCTCGGATCTGGCGAACTTCGAGGGCATGAATGCGGAGTGGGACGCATGGGTCGCGCAGGGCAACACGCCGCCGCGCGCAACCGTCGAGGCGAAGCTCGCGGATCCGGCGCTGCTCGTCGAGATCGTCGTCGTCGCCGCGCAACGGAGCTGAGCGTTATCCGACGATGACCGTAATTCGCCAGACCGTGCAATGACCGAATCCGCTTCCGCCTCTTCCATCGCGGCGCCGTCGTTCGACGACGTGCTCGCGTTCGTGCGCGAGCGGGCCGGAGACGCGCGCCTGTCGTCCGGCGAATTGCTGGCCGATCACTCGGCGGGCACGGCGGCGATCATGCGCACGCTGAACGTCGATCCGTCTGCGATGCAGGCCGCTGCGCTGTTTGTGCTGACGCCGCACCTGAGCGATCCCGAGCGCGAGCTGACCGAGCGTTTCGGCGAGGAAGTGGCGCGGCTCGTGTCCGACGTGCGCAAGCTGCTGCGGCTCGGCACCGTCAGCCTGCGCGCCGCGCAGAACGCGAAACCCGACTCCGGGCGCGACGCGGCGGAAGAGCGGCGCACGCAGATCGAGGCGCTGCGCAAGATGCTGCTTGCATTCGCGCAGGACATCCGCGTGGTGCTGATCCGGCTCGCGTCGCGGTTGCAGTCGCTGCGCTACTACGCGGCTGCGAAGATCGACCCGCCGCCCGACGTTGCGCGCGAGACGCTCGAGATTTATGCCCCGCTCGCGAACCGGCTCGGTATCTGGCAACTGAAGTGGGAGCTCGAGGATCTCGCGTTCCGCTTCGAGGATCCCGTGACCTACAAGCGGATCGCGAAGCTGCTCGACGAGAAGCGCATCGAGCGCGAGGCGTACGTCACGCAGGCGATCGCGCGGCTGCAGCACGAGCTGGCGGACGCGAACATCCAGGCCGAAGTGAGCGGCCGGCCGAAGCATATCTACAGCATCTGGCGCAAGATGCGCGGCAAGGAGCTCGATTTTTCCGAGTTGTACGACGTGCGCGCATTTCGCGTGATCGTGCCGGACATCAAGGATTGCTACGCGGTGCTCGGCATCGTGCATCACCTGTGGCAGCCGGTGCCGAAGGAATTCGACGACTACATCTCGCGACCGAAGCCGAACGGCTACAAGTCGCTGCATACGGTGGTGATCGGCGACGACGGCCGCGCATTCGAAGTGCAGATCCGCACGCAGGAGATGCACCGTTTCGCCGAGTACGGCGTTGCCGCGCACTGGCGCTACAAGGAAGCCGGCGCGCGCGGCTATGGAGGCCAGTTCTCGGCGAGCGACAAGTACGACGAGAAGATTGCATGGCTGCGCCAGTTGCTCGCATGGAAGGATGACGTCGAGGACGGCGCGGAAAAGTCGGGCGACAAGGCGTGGGCGCAATTGCGCGAGACGTCGCTCGACGACGACCACATCTACGTGCTGACGCCGCAGGCGCGTGTGATCGCGTTGCCGCAGGGTGCGACGCCGGTCGATTTCGCGTACCACCTGCACAGCGAACTTGGCCATCGCTGCCGTGGCGCGCGTGTTGACGGCGCGATGGTGCCGCTCAACACGCCGCTCGCAAACGGCCAGACGGTCGAGATCGTCGCGGTGAAGGAGGGCGGGCCGTCGCGCGACTGGCTGAACCTGCAGCTCGGCTATTTGAAGAGCTCGCGCGCGCGTCAGAAGGTGCGGGCGTGGTTCAACTCGATCGAGCAGGAAGAAAACGTCTCGCATGGCCGCGCGCTCGTCGAAAAGACGCTGCAACGCGAGGGCAAGACGTCGGTCAACCTGGACAACCTCGCCGCGAAGCTCGGCTTCAAGTCGCCCGAGGAGCTGTTCTCGGTCGTCGGCAAGGAAGAGTTCAGCCTGCGCAATGTCGAGCACGCGCTGTCCGATGCGCCGCCACCCGAACCGGCGCCCGAGGCGCCTGCCGATTTCGAGAAGCGCAGCAGCGGTGCGAGCGTGGCGCACGGCGCGTCGACCGGCGTGCTGGTCGTGGGTGTCGACGCGCTGCTGACCCAGCTCGCGCGCTGCTGCCGTCCGGCGCCGCCCGATCCGATCAGTGGTTTCGTCACGCGCGGCAAGGGGATGTCGATCCATCGCACCGATTGCCCGACCTTCCGCCGGATGGTCGAGCGCGCGCCGGAGCGCGTGCTGCAGACGACCTGGTCGGCCGACGTGCTCGGCGGGCGAGGCGCGTCCGTCTATCCGGTCGACCTGATGATCGAGGCGAGCGACCGGCAAGGGTTGCTGCGCGACATCTCCGAAGTGTTCGCGCGCGAGAAGATGAACGTCGTGGGCGTGAAGACGCAGAGCCGCCGCAACGCGGCATTCATGCAGTTCACGGTCGAGGTGTCGAACTCGGCGCAGGTGCAGCGCGCGTGCACGCTGCTCGGCGAGGTGCAGGGCGTCGTGCGGGCCGGTCGGAAGTCCTGATATGGGGTTCGAACACCGTTATTTTGCTGCGACTGCATAAAAATACTTGCCAAACGGGTAACGGCTCCATATAATCTTAGCTTCACTAGGCTCGTAGCTCAGCTGGTTAGAGCACCACCTTGACATGGTGGGGGTCGTTGGTTCGAGTCCAATCGAGCCTACCAACGAATTGAGAATGCCCGGTCCTCCGGGTGTTCGATGCAGCAAATAACTCAACGCAAACAAGGCGAATACGGTTATGACACCGCGAACGTTGACCGAAACCTTTTCGGAGCGACGCTAGTCGAGGAACCCTTTCGCCCTTTCAGTTTGAGTGAAGTATCGAATGCGGCCCCTCGAAAGCGGGGCCGCATTTTTTTTGTCGCGAAATTTTCCCGCGTGATTTTTAAATCGCGTACCTGGTCTGCCGCCCACTGTCGGCATCACGGAGATTGCTATGGTTTCGATACGCTTGCCTGACGGCTCAGTTCGACAATACGAGCATCCGGTGACAGTTGCCGAGGTTGCAGCCTCGATCGGTCCCGGCCTTGCGAAGGCTGCGCTTGGTGGCAAGCTCGATGGCGAGCTCGTCGATACGTCGGCCGTGATCGACCGCGACGCGTCGCTCGCGATCGTGACCGACAAGGACGCCGACGGCCTCGACATCATCCGTCACTCGACGGCGCACTTGCTCGCGTACGCGGTGAAGGAACTGTATCCGGACGCGCAGGTGACGATCGGCCCGGTGATCGACAACGGTTTCTATTACGACTTCTCGTACAACCGTCCGTTTACGCCGGAAGATCTGGAAAAGATCGAAAAGCGCATGCAGGAACTCGTGAAGAAGGACGAGCCCGTCACGCGCCGTGTCGTGTCGCGCGACGAAGCGGCGGGCTACTTCCGCAGCATCGGCGAGAAGTACAAGGCCGAGATCATCGAATCGATTCCGCAAAGCGATGAAATCAAGCTGTATTCGCACGGCGGCTTTACCGATCTGTGTCGCGGCCCGCACGTGCCGTCCACCGGCAAGCTGAAGGTCTTCAAGCTGATGAAGGTCGCGGGCGCGTACTGGCGCGGCGATTCGAAGAACGAGCAGCTGCAGCGCATCTATGGCACGGCCTGGACGAAGAAGGAAGACCAGGATCAGTACCTGCACATGCTCGAGGAAGCGGAAAAGCGCGACCACCGCAAGCTCGGCAAGCAGCTCGACCTGTTCCACATGCAGGAAGAGTCGCCCGGCATGGTGTTCTGGCATCCGAAGGGCTGGGCGCTGTGGCAGCAGGTCGAGCAGTACATGCGCCGCCGCGTGAGCGAAGCCGGTTACCTCGAGATCAAGACGCCGATGATCATGGACCGCTCGCTGTGGGAGGCGTCGGGCCACTGGCAGAACTACCGCGAGAACATGTTCACGACGGAGTCGGAGAAGCGCGACTACGCGATCAAGCCGATGAACTGCCCGGGCCACGTCCAGGTGTTCAAGCACGGCCTGCGTTCGTACCGCGACCTGCCGCTGCGTTACGCGGAATTCGGTTCGTGCCACCGCAACGAGGCATCGGGCGCGCTGCACGGCCTGATGCGCGTGCGCGGCTTCGTGCAGGACGATGCGCACATCTTCTGTACGGAAGACCAGTTCATCTCCGAATCGATCGCGTTCAACACGCTGGCAATGAGCGTGTACAAGGACTTCGGCTTCGATCACATCGACATCAAGCTGTCGCTTCGCCCGGAGCAACGTGCGGGTACGGACGAAACCTGGGATCGCGCCGAGCAGGGCCTGCGCGATGCGCTGACGGCCTGCGGCCTCACGTGGGAAGAACTGCCGGGTGAGGGTGCGTTCTACGGTCCGAAGATCGAGTATCACATCAAGGATGCGCTCGGCCGTTCGTGGCAGTGCGGCACGCTGCAGCTCGACATGGTGCTGCCGGAGCGTCTCGGCGCCGAGTATGTCGCGGATGACAGCAGCCGCCGTCGTCCGGTGATGCTGCACCGTGCAATCGTCGGTTCGATGGAGCGTTTCCTCGGCATTTTGATCGAGCACCACGCTGGTGCGATGCCGGCCTGGCTCGCGCCGTTCCAGGCAGTTGTGCTCAATATCGCCGAAAGTCAGGCCGAATATGCGCAATCTCTGGCCCAATCGTTGCAAAAACAAGGGGTTAGAGTGACGGCCGATTTGCGCAATGAGAAGATTAGCTATAAAATACGCGAGCACACGCTGGAAAAGGTGCCTTATCTCCTCGTCGTGGGGGATAAGGAGCGTGATGCGCAAACGGTAGCCGTGCGTGCCCGTGGCGGCGTCGATCTTGGCGTGATGCCGGTCGAAGCCTTCGTTGAGCGTTTGCAGGAAGACCTGCGGTCGTTCAAGTAACCGCCCTGGCAGCGCGGCTCGTTTTTTTAATTTTTAGAGGAAACGTAACATCGCTACTGATAAGTCGTCGCACCGCATCAACGGTGAAATCACTGCGCCGGAAGTGCGCCTGGTCGGGATCGAGAACGAGCCGCTCGGTATCGTAAAACTCGCTGATGCTTTCCGTAAATCGGAAGAACTGGATGTTGACCTGGTGGAAATCGCGCCGCAAGCGGTTCCCCCGGTTTGCCGTCTGATGGATTACGGCAAGTTCAAGTACCAGGAATCGAAAAAGCAACACGAAGCGAAGCTGAAGCAGAAGGTCATCCAGGTCAAGGAAGTCAAGTTCCGCCCGGGTACCGATGACGGTGACTACAACGTCAAGCTCCGCAATCTCGTGCGCTTCCTCGAAGAAGGCGACAAGACGAAGATCACGTTGCGTTTCCGCGGCCGCGAAATGGCTCACCAGGAAATCGGTATGCGGATGCTTGAGCGTCTGCGCACGGATCTCGAGGAAGTCGGCCAGGTCGAGCAGATGCCGAAGATGGAAGGGCGCCAGATGATCATGGTGCTTTCGCCGAAGAAAAAGAAGTAACGGGCCCGCGCGCTTCGCGCGCAGGTTCGCAGTGGTTCGGCGCGTTGCCCGTCAGGGCGGCGTGCCAACAATGACGGCGGCTGCGCAAGCGGTTCGCCGTACACAAGTGGACTGGGTTTCGAAGGGCGGGTCAAGGGCGCAAGCCAACCGCACACCCATCGCCATCTAATAAACTGGAGTTGTTCGTCATGCCTAAGATGAAGACCAAGAAGAGTGCTGCAAAGCGCTTCGTGGTGCGGCCGGGCGGTACCGTCAAGCGCGGTCAAGCCTTCAAGCGTCACATCCTGACCAAGAAAACCACGAAGAACAAGCGTCACCTGCGCGGCGCAACGGCAGTTCATGATTCCGATCTGAACTCCGTCCGCGCGATGCTGCCGTTCGCGTAACCCCTAACTGATACTCTAAGGAGAGAAACATGCCTCGAGTCAAACGTGGGGTAACCGCACGGGCCCGCCACAAGAAGATCATCAACCTGGCCAAGGGTTATCGCGGCCGCCGCAATAACGTCTACCGCATCGCCAAGCAGGCGGTGATGCGCGCTGGTCAGTACGCGTACCGCGATCGCCGCAACAAGAAGCGTGTGTTCCGCGCACTGTGGATCACGCGTATCAACGCGGCAGTTCGCCAGCACGACATGACCTACAGCGTGTTCATCAACGGCCTGAAGAAGGCGTCGATCGAACTCGACCGTAAGGTGCTGGCCGATATGGCGGTGTTCGACAAGGCTGCTTTTGCTGCGATCGTCAAGCAGGTGAAAGCCGCCGTTGCAGCCTAATTGCGAAATTAGCACTGCGTGGTTAGTTGCAGCGATGTTCCGGTAGTCTCGGCCGCTGCAGCGAAAACGGGGCTCTTCCGAGCCCCTTTTTTGTTTGGTGGGCGATTTCGCTCGCCAAGACCGAATGACGTTGGAAATGATGGGATCTATGGATCTGGACCAGATTGTCGCCGACGCGCAGCAGTCCTTCGAACAGGCTGCCGACATCACCACGCTCGAAAACGAGAAAGCACGATTTCTCGGCAAGTCGGGCGCGCTGACCGAGTTGCTGAAGGGTCTCGGCAAGCTCGATCCCGAAGCACGCAAGACCGAAGGCGCACGCATCAACGTCGCGAAGCAGCAGGTTGAAGCCGCGCTGACCGCACGTCGTCAGGCACTGGCCGACGCGCTGCTGAATCAGCGCCTCGCCGCCGAAGCGATCGACGTGACGTTGCCGGGCCGCGGCGCCGGAGCCGGCAGCCTGCACCCCGTGATGCGCACGTGGGAGCGTGTCGAACAGATTTTCGGCTCGATCGGCTTCGATGTGGCCGACGGCCCCGAAATCGAGACCGACTGGTACAACTTCACGTCGCTGAACAGCCCGGAGAACCATCCGGCGCGTTCGATGCAGGACACCTTCTACGTCGAAGGCAAGGATGCCGACGGCCGCCAGCTGCTGCTGCGCACGCACACGAGCCCGATGCAGGTGCGTTACGCGCGCATGAACCGTCCGCCGATCAAGGTGATCGCGCCGGGCCGCACGTATCGCGTCGACAGCGATGCGACCCACTCGCCGATGTTCAATCAGGTCGAGGGGCTGTGGATCGACGAAAACATCAGCTTCGCCGACCTCAAGGGCGTCTATACCGACTTCCTGAAAAAATTCTTCGAGCGCGACGACATCCTCGTGCGCTTCCGTCCGTCGTATTTCCCGTTCACGGAACCGTCGGCCGAGATCGACATGATGTTCGAGCAAGGCAAGAACGCCGGCAAGTGGCTTGAGATCTCCGGTTCGGGGCAGGTGCATCCGACCGTGATTCGCAACATGGGCCTCGATCCCGAGCGCTACATCGGCTTTGCGTTCGGCAGCGGCCTCGAGCGCCTGACGATGCTGCGCTACGGCGTCCAGGATCTCCGGCTGTTCTTCGAGAACGACCTGCGTTTCCTGCGCCAGTTCGCGTAACGCCGCGCGCCGCGCCGACCTGTGCCCGCGCACGCCCCGACGGCCGATCCGACGGGGCCCGGGCGTCGATCTAACCTGTTTCGAACGTAGACATCCATGCAATTCCCTGAATCCTGGTTGAGAACCTTTGTCGACCCGCAGCTGACGACCGACGAACTGTCGCACGCGCTGACGATGGCGGGGCTCGAAGTCGAATCGCTGAGCAAGGCTGCGCCGCCGACGTCGAAGATCGTCGTCGGCCGCGTGCTCGAAGTCGTCAAGCATCCGGATGCGGACAAGCTCAATGTCTGCCAGGTCGACGCCGGCACCGGCGCGACGCTGAATATCGTCTGCGGCGCACCGAACGTCGCGCCCGGCATCAAGGTGCCGGTCGCGCTGGTCGGCGCGGAACTGCCGCCGGCAGAAGAGGGCGGCAAGCCGTTCGCGATCAAGCTGTCGAAGCTGCGCGGCGTGGAGAGCCAGGGGATGCTGTGCTCGGCGCGCGAGTTGAAGCTGTCCGAGGATCACAGCGGCCTGCTGGTGCTGCCGGAAGACACGCCGGTCGGCCAGGACATCCGCGAGACGCTCAATCTCGACGACACGATCTTCGAAATCAAGCTGACGCCGAACAAGGCCGACTGCCTGTCCGTGTTCGGCATCGCACGCGAGACGGCCGCGATCACCGGCGCGCCGCTGACGCCGGTCGACATCCGCCCGGTGCGCGTCGAGCTCGACGAGACGCTGCCGGTGCATATTGCCGCGCCCGATCTGTGCGGCCGTTTCTCGGGGCGCGTGATCCGCGGCGTGAACGCGCATGCGAAGACCCCGCAGTGGATGGTCGAGCGCCTCGAGCGGTCCGGCCAGCGCAGCGTGTCGGCGCTCGTCGACATCTCGAACTACGTGATGTTCGAGCTCGGCCGTCCGTCGCACGTGTTCGATCTCGACAAGATCCACGGCGGCATCGAGGTGCGTTGGGGCAAGCGCGGCGAATCGCTGAAGCTGCTCAACGGCAACACGGTCGAACTCGATGAAACGGTCGGCGTGATTTCGGACGACCGCCAGGTCGAAAGCCTGGCCGGCATCATGGGTGGCGACAGCACGGCCGTTACGCTCGATACGACCAACATCTACCTGGAAGCCGCATTCTGGTGGCCGGACAGCATCCGCGGCCGTGCGCGCAAGTACAACTTCTCGACCGATGCGGCGCATCGCTTCGAGCGCGGCGTCGATTACGCGACGACCGTCGAGCACGTCGAGCGCATCACGCAACTGATTCTCGAGATCTGCGGCGGCAAGGCCGGGCCGGTCGACGATCAGTCCGTGAACCTGCCGCAGCGTGCGCCGGTGAAGATGCGCGTATCGCGCGCGAACCGCATCATCGGCGTGCAGATCGGCGCCGACGAGATCGCCAGCATCTTCACGCGCCTCGGCCTGCCGTTCGAGCGTGAAGACGACGCGTTCCTCGTCACGCCGCCGTCGCATCGCTTCGACATCGAGATCGAGGAAGACCTGATCGAGGAAGTGGCGCGCATCTACGGCTTCGAAAAGATCCCGGCGCGTCCGCCGGTCGCGACGAGCGAAATGCGCGCGACCAACGAGACGCGGCGCTCGATCCACGACATCCGTCACGCGCTTGCCGCGCGCGACTACGCGGAAACCGTCAACTTCAGCTTCGTCGATGCGGAGTGGGAGCGCGATTTCGCCGGCAACGACAACCCGATCCGGCTGCTGAACCCGATCGCGAGCCAATTGTCGGTGATGCGCACGACGCTGTTCGGCAGCCTGATTTCCGTGTTGCGCCACAACCTGAACCGCCGCGCGGATCGCGTGCGGGTGTTCGAGGCTGGCCGCGTGTTCCTCGCCGATGCGGCGGCGAAGGCCGGTGAGCTGACGGTCGAGGGTTATGTGCAGCCGAAGCGCGTCGGTGCGCTTGCCTATGGTCCGGCGCTCGATGAGCAGTGGGGCGTGGCGACCCGCGCGGTCGATTTCTTCGACGTGAAGGGCGATCTCGAGGCGCTGCTCGCGCCCGCGGCCGCACGCTTCGTGAAGGCAGAGCATCCGGCCCTCCATCCGGGCCGCAGCGCGCGCATCGAAGTCGATGGCCGTGCGGTCGGCTGGATCGGCGAACTGCACCCGCGCCTGATGCAGAAGTACGAGCTGCCGCACGCGCCGGTGATGTTCGAGATCGATGCGGACGCGCTGATTGCGCGTGCGTTGCCCGCGCCGACCGACGTGTCGAAATTCCCGCCGGTTCGTCGCGATATCGCCGTTGTCGTCGATCAGGCGGTCGAGGTTCAGGCACTTTTCGACGAAATGAAGAAGGCGCTTGCGGAAGAGGCCTGCCGATTCGTTCAGAAGGTTGTACTCTTCGACGAATTTCGTGCAAAATCAAATACTTCCGGTGGTCTTGCCGAGCACGAGAAGAGCCTTGCCTTCCGCGTGACGCTGCAGGACGCGGCTGGCACGCTGCAGGACGAGGTCGTCGATCAGGCGATCCAGACGCTGGTCGAGCGGATAGCTCGTGCCGGTGCGCGCCTGCGCGGCTAAGGAGAAGGTCCGCCCGCTCGCGGGCGGCCTTTTCCATCGTAAGTTTTGATTTAACGCGCTGTATGGCAGATATGAACGACATGACCTCGAGTGAATTCGAAGCCCTCCTGACGGCGCAACGCAGCGCCATGAACCGCGACGCTTCGGCGCCGGCGTCCACCGAGACGCCCACGCTGACGAAGGCGGAACTGGCGGAGCTGCTGTTCGACAGCGTCGGGCTGAACAAGCGTGAAGCGAAGGACATGGTCGAGGCGTTTTTCGAGGTGATTCGCGACGCGCTCGAAAACGGCGAAAGCGTCAAGCTGTCGGGGTTCGGCAATTTCCAGTTGCGCGACAAGCCGCAGCGTCCGGGCCGCAACCCGAAGACGGGCGAGGCGATTCCGATCGCGGCCCGCCGGGTGGTAACCTTCCACGCGAGCCAGAAGCTCAAGGCGCTGGTCGAAAACGGCGCGGAGTAAGCCCCGCGCGCTGACGCCCCCGCGCGGCCGCCGCGCACCCTTTACCGACGGTTAACCGACGATGACCACTACGGTTGAGAAAGTCGTCTTGCCTCCGATTCCCGCGAAGCGCTACTTCACGATCGGTGAAGTCAGCGAACTGTGCGGGGTCAAGCCGCATGTGCTGCGTTATTGGGAACAGGAATTTACTCAACTGCGGCCGGTGAAGCGGCGTGGCAATCGTCGGTATTACCAGCACCACGAAGTGCTGCTGATCCGGCGGATTCGCGAATTGCTGTACGAGCAGGGATTCACGATCAACGGTGCGCGCAACCGGCTCGATTCGCCGGCTGCCGAGCGGACCGCGGCCACACCCGTCGAGCCGGAGGCGCAGGCTGCCGATGCACGCGCGCCGGGCAAGCCGGGTGCAACCGTCGACGTCATTGCATTGCGGCAGGCGCTGCTCGACGTGATCGACGGACTGAAGCACGGCTGAGCGCGAAGCGCGAAGGATGAAATGAAAAGCCCGGTTGGCGACGTGCTACCGGGCTTCTTTCATGCGTGTCGTGTGCGCTTCAGCGTGATGCGAGCGGGTTTTTCTGCCCCATGTCGACGACCAGCGTGCCGTCCGGCAGCATCCGCACCGAGCCTTGCGCGACCTGGCTGCGGTAGCCGTACAGGTCGAAACGCATCGGGCCGGCCTCGGCCGAATTCCGGATCAGCGCGCGCACGTTCAGTTCGAGCACGTTGAACATCTTCATGTCGCCGCCTTCTATCCACATGTAGCTCGGTGCATCGATCTGCGGCCGTTGCGGCGCGGGCGCGCCTGCCATGCGCCTGAACGTGAGGCGCAGCCCGTCGCGCTCGACCGTCGCCTGTCCGAGCTTGCCGTTCAGTACGGGTGGCGGGAACACGGTGTACTGGTCGAGCACGAGCGTGTCGCCACGTAGTTCCGCGCCGCGCCGCTGCAACGGCGTCAGCGAAGCGAGCTCGATGCCGAGCGAGCGCAGCAGCTTCGCCTGCGGAATGCCGAGCACCGACACCTGGGACGGCTTGAACGCGAGGTGCCGGTCGTCGAGCACGGACAGCGTGCCCTTCATGTCGGTCGGCAGCCAGACACCCGGCACGTGATTCCACAGCTTGATGCCGCCCTGGACACGCAGGTTCGTGCCGTCCGCGCTCAGTTGCAAGTCGTTGAGCGAGCGCGGCGAGTAGTCGAGCAGGTAGTTGTTGAAGAGCGCGGACATCGCCTTCCACGACTCGACGACGGTGCCGCCGAGAATGCGGATGTCGTACTGGTTCGGGTCGTCGAGATCGACGGGGTCGCCGGGCCGCTTCGATACGAGTTCCACGTCGAGATCCTCGACGTGAAAGCCGATATCGCCGGACAGGTTGAAGTCGACGTTGCGCAAGTGGATCGTCGGGTTGCGGTTCGACACGTGCCGTTCGTTGAACGGCGTGGTCGACGTGCGGCGCATCGCGACCTTCTGCATGCGGGGGGAGGCGGTGTTTGCCGCGAGCGCATAGGCTTCCCAGTGCTGTCGTATGTCGCGCAGCGCGTTTTGCTGCGCGGCGAGGAAGCTGTCGTTCAGGCGCGCGGCCGCGTTGCCGAGCGGCGCGCCGCTGGCCGGGCCCGCATACGAGGGCATCCGGATTGCCATCGCCCCACTTTCGTCGAAGTTGAAGTAGCCGGCCGACACCTGGTCGCGGTAGTGATACAGGTCGAACACGAAAGTCTGGCCGGGCTTCGTGGAATCGACCGGGCCGATCAGGATGTCCGCGTTCATCGGCATCGAGCGCATGAACTTCACGTCGCCGCCGCGAATGACCATCGCCTGCTGCGGTGCGTTCGCGGGCATCGCGAAGCCGGCGTGCGTGCCGTCGTCGAGCTTCAGGTCGAGGCCGGCCGGCGTCACGCGCAACGCGGTGATCGTGAGCTTCAGGCGTGGCGGCGGCATCAGCTTGTCGACCGACATCACGAGATCGTCGCCGGCGAGCTGCGCGATCGGCGTCTGGACTTTCAGCAGGTCGGCCATCTTCACGTTGGCCGCGCGCATCACGGGCTGCGCGTCGATGCCTGATACGTGCACACCCGTCGGATGGAACACGAGCTGGCTGCCGTCGCGGATCGCGAGCGTGCCGGTCAGCGAGAACGGCACCCAGCCGTCGCGCTGCATCTCGCCTTGCAGGTGAATCACGCCGTCGCCGGCCGATACGGCGAGCTTGCGCAGCGGCGCGTTGCGGTAGCCGAAGATGTAGGTGTTGAAGAGGGCGGTCAGCTTCGCGTTGTCGAGCGTGACCGTGCCTTCATGCACGTCGATCTCGAAACTTGTCGGATCGTCGAATACGATCGGCGCGCCGGCCTGCGTCGGCACGAGCGTCGCTGACAGCTGGTGGATGAAGAAGCCGAGGTTGTTGACGATACGGAAATCGACGTCGCGCAGGAACGTCATCGCGCCGTTCTGGCCCGAGTCGCGCAGCGTGAACGGGCGCGATTGCGTGAGGCTCATTGATGCGAGCGACGGCACGGTGCGGGCGACCTGCTGCTCGCGGGCGAGGCGTTCCGCCTTGGTGCGTTCGATCTTCGTCGACGCGGCCGACGTGTTGCTGTCGCGCTGTGCGGACGATTCCGCGCAACCGGCACACAGCATGGCGAGCGCCAGCACGCCGCAGCCGAACGCGCGGGATGTCCTGGGCGAGATGGGGCGGACCGCGCGTGGCGGACCGGAAAACCAGTCGAAAATTGCCAAAGGCGAGCGATGGCCGCGCCGGACCGCATTCCGCATCGTCTGTCTCCATGTCTTGTCGTGATCGACGGCTGCGCGCGCCACTGCACGGTGCGAGCGTCGATGCGGTGCAGTGTGGCATAGCGCGGTAGAGCGGCGTTACCAAACAACCGGCGCTCGGACGGGGCCGGCCGGCGGGCTGCGGGACAACGGATTCGGGGTGGTTGGACGGCTGGATCAAACGGTCGTTTGGTTGACGCGACCCATCATCGGCGGCTCTTGCTGCGCCTGGGCAAACCCGCTCCAGCCTTGGCCGGTGCGGGTTTCGTCGGATTTGATTTGCGGCGGTCGAGGCGCGGATGCGATCCGGCCCCTTCGCAGCGACCTGCGGGTCGGTCAGACCAGCATGTGCTGCCGGATTGCGTTCAGCGTCGTCTGGTCGAGTTGCAGGCCGTTCGCGATATACGACGCCATCGAGCCGTACGACGCGGTGACCTGATCGAATGCCGCCTGCAGATAGTCGGTGTGTGCGTCTTGTAGCGCGGTCATCATGTCTGCCGAATTTTGCCCGCCGGCATTTTGTGCCTGAGCGACCGAAGCGGCGATTTCCGATGCGCTATAGACGTTCGTTAGCAGATAGTCGGAGAATATCGTCTGCTCGGACGCACCGAGGATCGTGTGCAGGATCGCGGTTGCCCAGCCCGTGCGATCCTTGCCGGCGGTGCAGTGGAACACCAGGTTTTCGCCGGAGACGGCGAAACCGGTGAAGAGCGCGTGATAGCTGGCATGCGCGGTGTCCGACGTGACGAACGCACGGGTACATGCTCAACATGAAAGCCGTCGCGGTGGCGCCGGTGGTCGGGATCGGATCGATGCTAGCGGCCTCGGGCACGTTGAGGTTTTGCCAGGTGGCGCCGGCCAGCGGCACATCCGGTTGCGTCTTGATCTCGGCGGGCGTGCGCAGGTCGCAAACTTGCCTGATCCCGAGCGTGCCGACGGCGGCGACATCCGCGGCGACAACGCGAGCGCGGATGAGCGATAGATTACGCCTTTCTTGATCTCGGCGCCGCTCGTTGTCACGTAGCCGGTTCCGTCCGGGCCGGCCGTGTCGCGAAAATTCGATGCGGAACTCAGCTGCGGTGTCGTGACGGGCGCGACCGAAATCGAGTCGCCTCCGCATGCCGACAGAAGCGATGCGCTTCCCGGCGCCACGCCTATCGTGCCGATGCCCAGCCGGAGAAAATGTCGACGGGAAATTTCGTTTTTCCGATGCATTCAATGCCCTGTGTCGGAGACGGTTACAAGAGGTCGCGACTTCGGTGGTGACCGAAGCCGCCGCCCGTATCACGCGCGGCGCGGCAAAGCCGGGGGCGTCCGGATCGATCGGCATGCAGTCGGACGGTTCGCCCGCACGCATCGATCTCGCGCCGGGTAACCGCACGGTAGTGATTTGCGGCGAACCGGCCATCGTCCTTTTCGACTAGATTGGAAAGCGGGTTGCCACTGTCGGTTGCGCGTTGGGGCAGGTAGGATCGGTGGCAGCAGCGAGGTAAGATCGGTAGCAGTGACTATATCGACCAAAGCACGGTAGCCATCACGGGGAAGCGTCATGGATCTCAAGGAAGTCGACGTATTGGGTGCGGGCGTGGGCGATCACTGGTACTACGCGTCGAAGGCGAGTGCGATCCGTCGGTTCCTGGGGGCGCCAGCCGCGAACCGGATACTCGATGTCGGTGCAGGCTCCGGCTTCTTCTCGAAGCACTTGCTGGAGCGTACGCAGGCGACGGAAGCATGGTGTGTCGATACGAGCTACGCCGACGATACCGATGGCGAGGCGGCCGGCAAGCCCATCCACTTTCGGCGATCCGTTGATCGATTCGATGCCGATCTCGTGTTGCTGATGGACGTGCTCGAGCATGTCGATGACGATGTCGGTCTGCTCACG
Source organism: Burkholderia sp. BCC0405 (assembly GCF_902833075.1). Classification (NCBI taxonomy): domain Bacteria; kingdom Pseudomonadati; phylum Pseudomonadota; class Betaproteobacteria; order Burkholderiales; family Burkholderiaceae; genus Burkholderia; species Burkholderia sp. BCC0405. Next base: position 145,254 of record NZ_CADFEO010000008.1, on the reverse strand, counting down.
CAGTATGTAGAGGGTGCGCCTTCGGGCAGCCGCTTCCTGATCACGGTTCCCGCGTTCCAGTTCCTCTGGAGCGGTCATGATGATTTTCTGGAGCACAAGCGCCGATATACGCTCGGCAGTCTCGAGGACGTGGTCCGTCGGGCGGGGCTCGACGTCGAGCACGGCGCCTATTATTTCGGCCTCACGTTTCCGCTCGCGGCAGCGTTGCGGCTCGGTGAGCGCGTGCGGCGGCAACCGAGCGCGCCGGCGTCGCAATTGCGTCGTCATCATCCGTTCGTGAACGGCCTGCTCAAGACGGTCTGCCGGATCGAGTTGCCGATGTTCCGTTTCAACCGCGTCGCCGGGCTGACGGTCATCTGTGTCGCGCGCAAGCGGTGAATGCGAGGTCGTGTGGCCGGTGCGCAGGGCGCCATGCCATGCGCGTCGTTGCTTGCATCGGAACCGTCACGCCAAAAAAATTCACAAGAATACGCACAAAATGCATGCGACCCGTTCTAAATCGGAAAACTGTCTGTTATAATTTTTTTCTTTCGGGGCGTAGCGCAGCCTGGTAGCGTACCTGCATGGGGTGCAGGTGGTCGGAGGTTCAAATCCTCTCGCCCCGACCAGACAAGAACCCGCGTCAGCTTACGCTGACGCGGGTTTTTTCTTGCCCGTCGCTTTTTTGCACATCGTGGCGCGGCCCCGGTAAAATGCAAGGTTGATCCACGGAAAGCGCCGTGATTTAGCGGAAGAGGATTCCCCGAACATGACTGATCTTCGTCTTACCATGCGGTTCGCTGCAGTGCTCGCCACCGGCGCGCTCGTTGCCGGTTGCGGTACGTCGTCGCCCACGAAAGTGGACTACAAGAGCGATTCGAAATCGAAGGAAGCGTCGCTCGCAGTGCCGCCCAATATGCTCGACGAGACGGCCGATCAGCGTTCGCTGCCGCCCCAGGGCGGCGCGACTTCCCTGTCCGCGCTTCAGCAGGTCCAACAGGCAGCGCCTGCGCTGGACACTGTCGCTCCGGCCGTGACCGGCATGCATATCCAGCGCGATGGCACCGAGAGCTGGCTCGTGATCGACGGCAAGCAGCCGGCCGACATCTGGCCGCAGGTTCGCCGGTTTTGGCAGGAGCAGGGCTTCCTGCTCGTCGTCGACCAGCGCGACAAGGGCGTGATGGAAACCGACTGGAACGAAACTCATCCGCAGATCAACGACGGCCTGATCCGTAGCGTGATCTCGAAGGCGATGGGCAACTCGTACGTGACGGCCGAGCGCAACAAGTACCGCACGCGTCTCGATTCGGCGCCGAATGGGGGCACCTATGTCTTCATCAGCCAGAAGGGGATGCGCGAAGCGATCACGGGCTCGAACAACGATTCGAGCAAGTGGGAACCGAAGCCGAATGATCCGGCACTCGAGACCGAATACCTGAAGCGATTGATGGCGGTGCTCGCACAGAACGAGCAGCGCGCGAAGAACGGCGAGCCGCCAATCGCGAACATCAAGGACAACACGATACCGAAGGACAAGGACAAGAAGGCCGACGCCGACGCATCGTCGAAGGCTGCTGCAGCGATTGCCGCGCAAAACGTCTCGCGCACGTCGGCGCAAGGCAACGATGCGGCTGAAGCTGCCGTCCCGTCGGAAGTCACGCTTGGCGAGCCGTACGACCGGTCGTGGCTGCACGTCGGTCTCGCGCTCGATCGTGCGAACTTCACGGTCGACGATCGCGATCGCACGAAGGGCCTGTATTTCGTGCGCTATGTCGATCCGAAGGATCTGACTTCGGCCGAGCAGGGCTTCTGGAGCCAGTTGTTCCACGGCAAGAAGGAAAAGCAGGCGAAGCAATACCGTGTCAACGTGAAGGCACTCACGGCCGACCAGACGCGTGTCGCGGTCGTCGACGATTCGGGCGCAATTGACACCTCGTCACCGGCTCGTCAGATCATGGGGTTGCTCGTGAATCAGCTCCGCTGATTTCGGCGTTGCTCCGCCACTGCAAAGCCCGCCACATGGCGGGCTTTTTTATGGCCGCTCGCCGGCGCGCACATGTGCGGGAGGGTTCCGTCCCTCCTCGTGACGTTACGTAACATCCGCGTGTTACGGCTGAAAAACGTATGCGACATTGTCGATGGTAAAAAATTTTCCTTATAAATCAATAAGGTAGTCGATTATGCGTGGCTGGCACGCAACCTGCTTTATATGTTGAAATTGTTGAAACAGGGAGGATGGCGTCAGATACCGGGGGGGGTGCCGCGAGCGCCCGATCAACGGTATCGACGTCCTCGAATGTCGACGCGACAAGCGTCGGCGCAACTGATGACGATCCGCGCCAGCGTGCGGATCTCGATGGCCCCGTCGCCTATCCTCGTAGGGCGACGGTTTCGCCCGCGCTTCTCTGAAGCGCGGGCTATTTTTTTTGGGGGCTTTCGTGCGAACCCGTGCTGGCGCAGCCGATGCACGATTCGCGTATTCTCGGACTTCTCAAGATGAAGGAGGCGGGAATGGCGGAAATTGCAGTCGTGGCGCTGATCGTGGCGAAGCCGGGCGCCGAGGAGAAGTTGCGTGCCCAGCTCGAAGGGATCGTCGAGCCGACCCGCAACGAAGCAGGGGCATTGCAGTACGACCTGCACCGGGACTTGAACGAGCCCGCGCGGTTCGTATTCGTTGAGCGGTGGGCAAGCGAGGAGGCGCTTGCTGCTCATGCGCGCTCCGCGCACATTCTCGCTTATCGCGAAGCGGCCGCGAACTGGATCGAGCGTTCCGAAATCCGCGTGCTGTCGAAGCTCGCCTGAGCCGGGTGGGGCGACCGGACGCGTCCGGTCGCGGGGTGCGTCAGTGCGACGTGTTGGGTACGTCGAGGATCAGGATGATCGTCCAGTCGGCGTCGCCGTCGTGATGGTACTGGCGCTCTGCGACGATGAACGGTTGCTGCTTGCCTTGCGGGCCGAGGAAAAGCACGTCGCCCTCCATCGGCAGGCACTCGATCGGCGGCAGCGCGAGGAACGCGTCAGCCGAGCCGCGGGGCATCAGTTGCTTGATCTGGCGAGTGGCGGCTTCGGTCCACTCGATGTCGAGTTGAATGTTGCTCATGCTGTCCTCCGCACCGGGGTGCGCACGGGTGGAAAATTTCGGTGCGCGACTTTAGCACAGCGCACGGGCACCGCAACCAAAAAAGCCGAACCCGGTTGCCCGGATTCGGCTTTTCGCTTGTGCGGTACCGCCGAACTTACTGGCTGGCAGCGTCTGCGGCCTTGGCAGCCTTCTTCGCAGCAGCCTTGTGGTGAGCAGCCTTCTTGCCGTGGTGATGATGATGCTCTTCCTGCATCGCCGGCTGTGCGGCTTCAGCCGCTTGCTGCTGTTGCAGTGCCTGTGCGCGCTGCTCGATCTCGGAGATCTTGGCCGGATCGGTAATCGTCTTGATTTCCGTGCTCTCTTGCGCATACGCTGCGCCAGTCAGCGCCGACATCGCTACCAGGATAGCCAGGGACGTCTTCTTCATTGCTTTACCTCCGCTAAGTGGTGATGAACCCGAGTGTTGCCGTTTTGTCTGGCGACTGCAATCGAGTGCGTGTCGAGTGTAACAAAAGTGACGGATCAATGTGCATTGGATCGTGGCGCGACGCAAGGCCCCGTTGAAGTCGCGCAACACTTCGCACGTTTCGTCACGCGCTTGCCATCGCCGCCGTAGTCATTTCGGCCCGGTTTCCCCGCAGCCGTCAGAACCATCCAAGCCATCGATAGACATGGAACTGAGCGATGCCGACCAGTTCGTGCAGCGCCTGCTCGGCGTTGACCACATTGAGCCAGCGCGGCAGCCAACCCGTTTGCGCGCGTCGGCGATTCGCATAAACGGGCTGCGGATCGATCCCGAAACGGTGGAAATCGAGCAATGCGCGGCGCATCTGGTATGACGAAGTGACGAGAATGCGTGCGTCGTCATGCTGTGAGCGTAGTATAGATGCAGTGAATTTCGCATTTTCGTAGGTCGTGCGGCTATCCGGTTCCAGAACGAGATCCGCAGGCGCGACGCCTTCGGCGACGAGTTCGCGCCCGTATACGGCAGCCTCGGTTTCGCCGTGATTCTCCGGGTCGCCGCCCGACATCACCACGGTGCAGCGCTCTGCTTGCTGTCGGCAGGTGCGGTAGAGCGCCGCGATCTTGTGGATGCGAGCGGCCCCGTCAGATGGCGGCCGCAGCCCGGAGTCGGTGCGCTTCGTGCCGGCGCCGATGAGAATCAGTGTGGTCCGCCCGTGCATGTCCGGGTGCTCGACGGGTACGACGCCTGCCTCGCTCCAGGCGATCAGCGGCGCGGCGAGCCAGCCCGTTGCGAGCAGCCAGAACAGCGCAGCGGCGGCGATCGAGATGATTCGTCGCCGCTTGCGGCAGAGCATGAAACAGATGAAGAGAAGTGCAAATGAATCGAACAGAATCAATTTGATTGGGGTATGGTGTCTTTTTATGGACGGCTGACGATCCGGCCCTGACGCGACGCCGAACGTCGGCCTCCAGAATCGGTGGCGGTATCGGCGGGCGGACACGCCGCCCGGCGCGCCGCTTCGCATTGTCGCTGCACTTTAAGAAAGAATCGAGATGGCCACGTATTCCAACGAAGCGGTGCTCGACGCATTGAGACGAGTGCAGTACCGCCAGGTACCGTGGGCACGCCGCCCGGGCGTGTTCGAGTATCTCCGTTCGCTCGGGCTGATGGACACGGTCAGGCAGAAAACCGTTGCCCCCGCGCCGGGCTTCCATGCACCGGTCGACATTGCCGTGCTGACCGAAAGCGGTCGAGCCGAATTCTCGCGCCTCGAGCGCGACGAGAAATTACTTTCCTGGACAGATCGCCGCATGGCCGACTACGCATTGAGCGAAGCGAGTGCCGTGGCGATTCTCGAAAGCCGCCTGTAGCGGCCGATCCTCCCGCCGCCCGCATCGGCGTGGGGCTGGCGACGCCCAAAAAAAAGCCCGTATCGCGAGGATACGGGCGTACCGGATACTTTTGCTGTTGCCACGCTGTGCTCATGGCAACAATGTGACTCGTTGTGTGCTACGCAGTTCCCGACCGCAGGTATTTTCTTTGGCGAAATCCCGAAATTGGCAGGACTACGGATGACGCGGCACATCGGACGGCTGCGAGCCGATGCGCGCTCGCGCATTGCTGGCGATGTCGCCGCGCAGGTCGCCACGCGGCACGGTCTGCCGGTTGGGCGGGTTGGCGGGCGGTGGCTGGCGGAGGGTGTTCCGGTGATCCTGCTGGCGATGGGGCGGCTTCGCGCGATCGTCGGCATGGGCTGGGGCGGACAACGCCACGGAAATGACAATGCCGAATGCGACGAGCAGTGACATTGGTTTCATGGCGGGGCTCCCTTCAAGCCGTCGGCGCGGCCTGTTGATATGTCGCTAAGGTAAGCGTGGGAGTGCAGGCTTGCTGTAAATATTGGTAAATAGATGTATCGCGGCACGACAAAGGTAATCGACGGCAACGCAGGCGTCGCGAACAAGTCGCGTCGCAGAAAGAAACCGGGCGGCCGAGGCCGCCCGATCGAGCATTCGTTACGCCATCTTGACGGGGGCGCGCCAGGATTCCGGGTTGGTCCAGAAGGCGCCGCGCAGCCGGTCGCGGCTCGGCGGTGCAGGCGGCTTCGCAGCGCTTGCGCCGATGCGCCCGCGCAGGGAGATCTGCCGGCCGCTCGTGCCGAGTCGCTTCACGATTTCGGCGAGTGTGCCGTCGGCCTGCCATTCATCGAAGCGACGGCGGCAAGTCGGCGGCGACGGATAGCGGCCCGGCAGCTTCGACCAGCCTTCTCCGGTCGACAGCACCCACAGCACGGCGTTCACCACCGAGCGGGCTTCCACGCGGGGGCGGCCGCGCCGCTCACTCCGTGCGGGTTCCGAGCAAAACAGACCCTCGACCAGCGCCCACTCGTTATCTCTCAAATCGTCGAACAGCATCATGTCCTCACCTCAGCGAAGCTAACTCCGGTGCGCTGCCCTGCGCCGCGCACTCTTCAAGCACTCGATCGTCGAGTGCCGGGTGGGGGCGTCCGGTTGGCCGGCAGCGGCGTTTCTGCTCTTCCGTCCGACGAAACCTGCGCCCTGTGCGTCAGGTAATGCACGAAGCGTGCCATGTCGGAGGTAATTCCCTCGAGAGCCGCTTGGCAGCGAGCTAACGGCTAAGTCAGCTAGGGGCGTATAAGACGCCAAAATAACCCACCAGCAAATCGGGACAATCACCAATCTTGTGCAGTTCGCCCGCGTCACGTGCGTTCGCGGATGTATTGCACCGCAGCGAAACATGTGGGGCAGGTGCCTGATTCGCCCCTCGACGCCGGATTCACGCATTAAAATCGCGCATCGATATCGACGATTGATGAGGTCGGGAAATGAACGTCACGCTGCGCCAGCTTCGCGTCTTCATCGAGGTCGCGCGGCTCAAGAGCTTCAGTCGCGCGGGTGACGAGATCGGGCTCACGCAGTCCGCGGTCAGCCGCTGCGTGCGCGAGCTCGAGGCCGAGCTCGGATTAAAGCTGATCGACCGCACGACGCGCGACGTGCAACTGACCGATGTCGGCGCGAACCTGATCGCGAGCGTGTCGCGTCTGCTCGACGATCTCGACGACACGCTGCGAGAGATTCGCGAGATCGGCGAGCAGCGCCGCGGGCGCGTGATCGTCGCAGCAAGCCCGACGATCGCATGCCGGCTGATGCCGCGCGTGGTTGCGTCGTGCGAGCGCCAGTTTCCGTTCGTGACGCTTGGTTTGCGCGACGATGTGCAGAGCGACGTGTTGCGCAAGGTGAAGTCGAGCGAGGTCGATTTCGGTGTCGTGATCGGGCCGCTCACGGTGGCCGATCTGGTCTGCGAATCGCTGATGACCGATTCGTTCTGCCTGGTCGCACGCGCCGACCATCCGCTCGCGGCGCGTGCCGAGGTGCCCTGGACGGCGCTGGACGGCGAGCGCCTCGTGCTCCTCGATCATGCGTCGGGAAGCCGGCCGCTGATCGATGCCGCGCTGGCTGCCCATCGCGTCAACGCGACGGTCATGCAAGAGCTTGGGCATTCGGCGACCGTGTTCGGACTTGTCGAGGCCGGCGTCGGCGTGAGCGTGCAGCCGTGGCTGTCGCTGCCGCTCCCGGCCGGCTCGACGCTTGTCGCGCGGCCGCTCACGCCACGCACCGAGCGCACGGTCGAACTCGTGCGCCGCCGCGACCGGTCGTTGTCGCCCGCTGCACAGGCCATCTGGGAACTCGTGCGGCAGATGCCGGCGAGGGCGGAGGATCTCGACTGACCCGCACCGATGCGCACCAGTCCGGCTTGCGGGCCGGTACACTGCGCGAATCGTGTTCCTCGAAGGTGGTTGTCGATGGCGCATTTCGCAGAGTCTCTTCCGGTGGCTGGCGCGCCTGCGGCGCGCGACGCAGTGCACGCGTTGCGTCCGTCGCTGATCCGGGAGGTGGCAAATGCCGGCTTTGGCGTGCCGGACATGCTGCCGTTCTGGTTCGGCGAATCCGATCGCGTGACGCCCGACTTCATCCGCGACGCCGCAGCGGCGGCGCTGCGCGACGGCGCGACCTTCTACACGCACAACCTCGGCACCGCGCCGCTGCGCGACGCGATCGCGACCTACGTCAGCGCTCGTCACGGTGTGACGACGGCCGACACCGTGGCCGTGACGAGTTCGGGCGTGAGCGCGCTGATGCTGGCCGCGCAGATGCTCGTCGGTGCGGGCGAACGCGTCGTCGCGGTCACGCCGCTGTGGCCGAATCTCGTCGAGATCCCGAAGATCCTGGGGGCTCGGATGGAATGCGTCCCGCTCGACTATGACGCTGCGGGCTGGCGGCTCGATGTCGGGCGGCTGCTCGCGGCGCTGACGCCCGAGACGCGGATGCTGCTGATCAACTCGCCGAATAATCCGACCGGCTGGACGATGTCGCGCGACGACCAGCAAGCCGTGCTCGCCCATTGTCGCCGCCACGGCATCTGGCTGGTTGCCGACGAGGTGTACGAGCGGCTCGCTTTCGACGCATTCGGCGCGCCATCGTTCCTCGACATCGCGTCGCGCGACGAGCGGGTCGTAGTCGTGAATTCGTTTTCGAAAGCGTGGGCGATGACGGGCTGGCGCCTGGGGTGGCTCATCGCGCCCGCGGCGGTGATGGCTGACCTGGCGAAGCTCGTCGAATACAACACGTCATGTGCGCCGGGCTTCGTGCAGGCAGCGGGTGAAGTCGCACTGCGCGATGGCGAGCCGTTCGTACGGTCGTTCGTCGCGGCGCTGCGCGATGCGCGCGATCACCTGGTTGCCGCGCTGCATACCCTGCCGGGTGTCGAGGTGCCGCCTCCGTCGGGCGCGATGTACCTGTTTCTGCGCCTCCCGGGCGCGTCAGACAGTCTTGCGTTCTGCAAGAGGCTGGTGCGCGAGGCGGGGCTCGGTCTTGCGCCAGGGCGGGCGTTCGGCCCCGAGGGGGAAGGGTTCGTGCGCTGGTGCTACGCATGCGATCCGGCACGACTCGACGCGGGAGTCGAGCGGTTGCGCCGGTTCCTCGCACTCGGCGCAGCTGTCCGTTGAAGCGGGGCCGGAGCGCACGTGGCGCGCTGGCGGCGGCGCGTTCGGCTCATCTTTACGCACCGGACAATTTTGCGTAATATGGCGCTCAGTCACGCGGTTCCGTCGTTGAGCCGTGCTGTTCCGTCCGGTTTGGGCCTGGCCTGAAGTTGGTTCGCCGCCCCCGGTTCGTGCTCCCATCAATATGACCGATCAGAATCGGGCGAGCGCGTCTTCCGTTCCTTTCGTCTGTTTGTTGATCCGGTTCGTTTGACCACAGGGTCTGGCCTAGCTGCATGAATACCCAAGAGGCGAAGATCGTCCTCGAGACTGCTTTGATCTGCGCGCAGGAACCGCTGAAACTCGGCGATTTGCGCAAGCTCTTTGCCGACGGCGTGTCGGCTGACACGGTCCGCACGTTGCTCGAAGATCTGAAACAGGATTGGTCCGGCCGCGGCGTCGAACTGGTGGCGCTCGCAACCGGATGGCGCTTCCAGAGCAAGCCGGCGATGCGTCACTATCTGGATCGCCTGCATCCCGAGAAGCCGCCGAAGTATTCGCGTGCGGTGCTCGAAACGCTCGCGATCATCGCGTACCGGCAGCCCGTCACGCGCGGCGACATCGAAGAGATTCGCGGCGTGACGGTCAATACGCAGGTGGTCAAGCAACTCGAGGATCGCGGCTGGATCGAAGTGATCGGTCATCGTGACGTGCCGGGGCGTCCGGCGCTGTATGCGACGACCAAGCAGTTCCTCGACGACCTCGGCCTGAAGGCGCTCGATGACCTGCCTGCGCTCGAAGAGCCGGCCGCGAACATCGAGGCCGCGCTGCTTGCGCAGCAGGCGATGGATTTCGACGAGGGTATGGCGGTCGCAGGCGACGCAGCGGGCGACGCGCCGCAAACGGACGAGGCAATCGCCGGTCAATCGGCAGGATTGCCGGATGACCCCGCGGCGGACGTCGCGTCGATGCATGAAATCGCGCGCCGCGATACGCTCGATACTGATCGCGGACAAGCGGAACAAATTGAACAGGCTGGCGCCGAAGCAGTGCCAGCCGGTGTGCAGCCCGAGCCGCTGCGCGCGGATTGGAACGAGGAAGATCGCAAGCCGGCTGCCGAAGCGGTTGCCGGAGACGGAGCGGAAGCGGCCGGCGGCATGCCCGGCGAGGCTGGCCAGGCCGACGCCCCCCGTTCCCGTCCTGCGGACGACGAGATGCTGGACGACACGTCCGACAGTCTCGCCGATGCCGTACGAAGCGCCAGTGCACCCATCGGTGCCGACGCGCTGCCGGACGACGAAGCAGAACCCGAACAGCGTCGCGCCTGATCGCGGCCAACTTCTTGCCGCGCCCGCGCCGGGCGCGAGACCTGACATTTTGAGGTTGTTTTGACAGATATCCACGATATTGAATCGTCCGCGCCTGCCGTGCAGGCGGCGCGTGCCGACGATGCACCGGAGCAGGGCGCTTCGGCCGAGGGTGGCGACGAGCGTCCTCGCCGCGGTCTGCGGCGAGGCCCGCGCAGCCTGATCGCGCGGCGTCGCGCGGCGGCCAAGTCGAAGGGCGCCGAAGGCGAGCCGGAAGGCGGAGAAGGCGCTGACGCGCAGCCGGCCGAAGCCGCCGAAGCGCAGCAGCCGGCGCGTGCACCGCGTAAGGAAGGTGCGGCCAAGGGCGCTCGCAAGCCGGCCGCCAAGCGCGAAGGTGCTGCGGCCAAGTCCCAGGGCGGTCAGGGCCGTCGCGGTGGCGCATCGAAGGCTGAAAGCGGTGCGGCGAAGGTGGAAGGCGGCGATGCGTCCCAGGACGAACTGTTCGCCTACGTAACGTCGCCGGCATTCGACGCTGACAACTCCGCGGGCGGTAGCGGCGTGCGCGCGCCGATGCTGCGTCGCGGCCGCAACCAGCCGGCGAACAAGCGCGTGCTGTCGCCTGACGACGACGCGCCGAAGCTTCACAAGGTGCTGGCGGAGGCGGGCATGGGCTCGCGCCGCGAAATGGAAGAACTGATCGTCGCCGGCCGTGTGTCGGTGAACGGTGAGCCGGCGCACATCGGCCAGCGCATCATGCCAACCGACCAGGTGCGGATCAACGGCAAGCCGGTCAAGCGCAAGCTGCCGAACAAGCCGCCGCGCGTGCTGCTGTACCACAAGCCGACGGGCGAGATCGTCAGCCATGCGGATCCGGAAGGCCGTCCGTCGGTGTTCGACCGCCTGCCGCCGATGAAGACGGCGAAATGGCTCGCGGTGGGCCGCCTCGACTTCAATACCGAAGGTCTGCTGATGCTGACGACTTCGGGCGATCTCGCAAACCGCTTCATGCACCCGCGTTACAGCGTCGAGCGCGAGTACGCGGTGCGCGTCGTCGGCGAACTGGCCGAAGGCATGCGGCAAAAGCTGCTGCACGGCGTCGAGCTCGATGACGGCCCGGCGAACTTCCTGCGCATCCGCGACGGCGGTGGCGAAGGCACGAACCACTGGTATCACGTTGCGTTGGCCGAAGGCCGCAACCGCGAAGTGCGCCGGATGTTCGAGGCGGTCGGCCTGATGGTGAGCCGCCTGATCCGTACGCGTCACGGCCCGATTCCGCTGCCGCGCGGCCTGAAGCGCGGTCGCTGGGAAGAGCTCGACGACACGCAGGTGCGCAAGCTGATGGCGACCGTCGGCCTGAAGGCGCCGTCCGAAGAGAAGGGCAAGCGCGGCGCTGCCGGCCAGCCCGAGCGACGCCAGCCCGATCCGATGCAGACGTCGATGGGCTTCATCAGCCGTGAGCCGGTCCTGACGACGCACGGGCAGCTGGATCAGCCGCGTCGTGGCGGTGGTCGCCGTGGCGGGCCGGGCCTGCCGGGTCTGAGCGGCTACGGCAGCCTGCCGGTCGCGCCGTCGGGCTACGGCAATCGCACCGGCGGCGGTCGAGATGGCAACCGTGCAGGCGGGGGCGGACGCGATGGCAATCGCGCTGGCGGTGGTCGTGGCGATGTCGACGGCAACCGCGCGTCGTATGGTGCAGGCCCCAAGCGCGACGGCGCGGGCCCGAAGCGCGGCGGCAGCAAGGGCGGTAATCGCAACCCGAACGCCAATCGTGCCGAGGGCGCCGGCAACGGTGGCGGCCCGCGCGGCGGTCAGCGTCCGCAGCGCAGCCGCACGCGCAGCCGCTGAGCATTCGGCATGCGCTGCAAGGCCGTCGGCGTGCCGGCCTGATCGGCATCCGGCCGGTCTTGTCGGCGTGGGGCATTGCGTTGATTACTTTCGACTGTATATATATCGCGCGGCGCTGGATGGCCGCCGGCATGATCGATTACCGGCATGCCGCGATGGCCCCGGTTGATCGAGCAGCCCGATTTCGCTTTTTGGGCCCGTAAAGGCAGCCGACACGCTGCTTTTACCGGCTGGCTTGGCGTTTGCGCCAAAAATCGCTATAATCGCGGAGTCGCTGGGCGTACGGATTCAATGTGCGGCTCAGGTGCGACCACCAGTAAGAAGATGGGCGTTCCGCCCATTTTTTTTTGCTGAAACGGTTAGGCATCTCGGGTAGCGCTTCCTGCGCCGGCTAAGGCGCGCGCCCGCGGGTGAATCGCGAGCGGCGGGCGCGAACACCTGAGAGGACACAGTGCAACTGACGGAACTGATAGAAACCACGGTCACCGGGCTCGGCTACGAGCTGGTGGATCTCGAGCGCACCGGGCGCGGCATGCTTTGCATCTATATTGATCAGCCTGCCGGCATCTCGCTTGAAGATTGCGAAAAGGTCACGCGTCAGCTCCAGCACGTCTTGACGGTCGAAAACATCGATTACGAACGGCTCGAAGTCTCGTCCCCGGGGCTCGACCGCCCGTTGAAGAAGCTGGCCGACTTCGAGCGCTTCGCCGGCAGCGAAGTTTCCGTGACCTTGAAAAAGCCGCTGGACGGGCGCAAGACGTACCGGGGCATTCTGCACGCGCCGAATGGCGAAACGATCGGTTTGGAATTTGAGAGGAAGAAGGGCGAGGCGGCCATGCTGGATTTCACGCTGGCCGATATCGACAAAGCCCGCCTGATTCCGCAAGTTGACTTTAGGAGCCGCAAATAATGAGTCGCGAAGTGTTGATGCTGGTGGATGCGCTGGCGCGCGAGAAAAACGTCGACAAGGATGTGGTGCTGGGCGCCCTCGAGGCTGCGCTCGCGTCCGCTTCCAAGAAGCTGTTCGACGAAGGCGCCGAAATCCGCGTCCATATCGATCGCGAAAGCGGCGAGCACGAAACCTTCCGTCGCTGGCTCGTCGTGCCCGACGAGGCAGGCTTGCAGGAGCCGGATCGCGAGATCCTGCTGTTCGAGGCACGTGAGCAGAAGCCCGACGTCGAAGTCGGCGAGTATGTCGAGGAACCCGTTCCGTCGATCGAGTTCGGTCGCATCGGCGCGCAGGCCGCGAAGCAGGTGATCCTGCAGAAGGTGCGCGACGCCGAGCGCGAGCAGATCCTGAACGACTACCTCGAGCGTGGTGAAAAGATCATGACGGGTACGGTGAAGCGCCTCGACAAGGGCAACTTCATCGTCGAATCGGGCCGTGTCGAGGCGCTGCTGCGCCGCGATCAGCTGATCCCGAAGGAAAACCTGCGCGTGGGCGACCGCGTGCGCGCGTACATCGCGAAGGTCGACCGCACCGCGCGCGGCCCGCAGATCGAGCTGTCGCGTACGGCGCCCGAGTTCCTGATGAAGCTGTTCGAGATGGAAGTGCCGGAAATCGAGCAGGGTCTGCTCGAGATCAAGGCGGCTGCCCGCGACCCGGGCGTGCGCGCGAAGATCGGCGTCATCGCATACGACAAGCGGATCGATCCGATCGGCACCTGCGTCGGCATCCGCGGTTCCCGCGTGCAGGCCGTGCGCAACGAGCTCGGTGGCGAAAACATCGACATCGTGCTATGGTCGGAGGATCCCGCCCAGTTCGTGATCGGCGCGCTCGCGCCGGCAGCTGTCCAGTCGATTGTCGTCGATGAAGAAAAGCACTCGATGGACGTCGTCGTCGACGAGAACGAGCTGGCTGTCGCGATTGGCCGCAGCGGTCAGAACGTTCGCCTTGCAGGCGAACTGACCGGCTGGCAGATCAACATCATGACGCCGGACGAATCCGCCCTGAAGCAGGGTGAAGAGCGCGACCGGCTGCGTGCGCTGTTCATGGCGCGTCTCGACGTCGACGAAGAAGTTGCCGACATCCTGATCGACGAAGGCTTCACGAGCCTGGAAGAAATCGCGTACGTGCCGCTCAACGAAATGCTCGAAATCGAGGCGTTCGACGAGGACACCGTGCACGAACTGCGCAACCGCGCACGCGACGCGCTGTTGACGATGGCCATCGCGAACGAAGAAAAGGTCGAGAACGCAGCGCTGGATCTCAAGAGCCTCGACGGCATTACGCCGGAGCTGCTCGCGAAGCTGGCCGAACACGGCGTGCAGACGCGCGACGATCTCGCCGAGCTGGCTGTAGATGAACTGGTCGACATGACTGGAATGGAAGAGGATGCCGCTAAGGCGTTGATCATGAAAGCACGTGAACACTGGTTCCAGTGAGAAATGACCATGGCGCACTGATTTGATGGCGGCCGTATGGCCTGACCCGATGCTAACCGCAAGGAATCGGTCCTTGCACTAAGAGGAATGAATGGCGAGTAACAACGTAGCCCAATTTGCCGCGGAACTGAAAATGCCTGCTGGTGTGCTGCTCGAACAGCTGCAGGCAGCGGGCGTCCAGAAAGCGAGTGAAGACGATGCGCTGTCCGAAACGGACAAGGCGCGTCTGCTCGATCATTTGCGCAAGTCGCACGGCGCAACCGACGGCGACAAGCGCAAGATCACGCTGACCCGCAAGCATACGTCGGAGATCAAGCAATCTGACGCGACGGGCAAGGCTCGCACCATTCAGGTCGAGGTCCGCAAGAAGCGTACGTTTGTCAAGCGCGACGACGTGAGCGAGGGTGCGGAACAGGGTCAGGCGCAGGTCGCCGAAGCGGACGACGATGCAGAACTGAAGCGTCGCGAGGAAGAGGCGCGCCGCGAGGCCGAGCTGCTCGAGAAGCAGGCGCAGGAACTCCGCGAGCGTCAGGAACGCCTCGAGCGCGAGGAAGCGGAACGCCGCGCCCGCGAGGAGGCGGCCGAAGCCGAGCGCCGTCGCGCCGAGGAAGAGGCGGCGGCGAAGCGTGCCGCGGCCGAAGCTGCGGCGGCACAGCAGCAGGCGGTCGCGCAGCAGGTCGCTGCAGCCGAGCAGGAAGCGGCGCCTACGCAGTCCGCGCAGGACGAAGCACGCGCAGCCGCCGAACGTGCGGCGCAGCGCGAAGCGGCGAAGAAGGCTGAAGACGCTGCCCGCGAGGCGGCGGACAAGGCGCGCGCCGAGCAGGAAGAGATCAGCAAGCGCCGTGCGGCGGCGGAAGCCGAAGCGCGCGCGATTCGCGAAATGATGAACACGCCGCGCAAGGCCGTGGTCAAGGCAGTCGAGCCGCCGAAGCCGGTCGAGCCGCCGAAGCCGGCCGAGGCGAAGGGCACGCTGCACAAGCCGGCAAAGCCGGAAGGAGCGCAGGCGCGTCCGGCCGTGAAGAAGCCGGCCGGTGCAGCACCGGCAACGACGCAGGCGCCGGCAGGCGCGGGCGACCGCAACAAGAAGCCGGGCGCAGGCAAGGGCGGCTGGCAGGACGACGCGTCGAAGCGTCGCGGCATCAAGACGCGCGGCGATTCGAGCGGCGGCGTCGACCGCGGCTGGCGCGGCGGCCCGAAGGGTCGCGGCCGTCACCAGGACAGCGCATCGTCGTTCCAGGCGCCGACCGAGCCGATCGTCCGTGAAGTGCATGTGCCGGAAACCGTTTCGGTTGCCGATCTCGCGCACAAGATGTCGATCAAGGCCTCCGAAGTCATCAAGGTGATGATGAAGATGGGCCAGATGGTCACGATCAACCAGGTGCTGGACCAGGAAACGGCGATGATCGTCGTCGAGGAACTGGGCCACCGCGCGGTTGCCGCGAAGCTGGACGATCCGGAAGCGCTGCTCGTCGAAGGCGAAACCGGTACTGACGCAGAGCAGTTGCCGCGTCCGCCGGTCGTCACGGTGATGGGCCACGTCGACCACGGCAAGACCTCGCTGCTCGACCACATTCGTCGCGCGAAGGTTGCCGCGGGCGAAGCGGGCGGCATTACGCAGCACATCGGCGCTTACCACGTCGAAACGCCGCGTGGCGTCATCACGTTCCTCGATACGCCGGGTCACGAAGCGTTTACGGCAATGCGTGCACGCGGCGCGAAGGCGACCGACATCGTGGTGCTGGTGGTCGCAGCTGACGACGGCGTGATGCCGCAGACGAAGGAGGCAATCGCCCACGCGAAGGCGGGTGGCGTGCCGATCGTCGTCGCGATCAACAAGATCGACAAGCCGGAAGCGAACCCCGATCGCGTCAAGCAGGAGCTGGTCGCGGAAGGCGTCGTGCCGGAAGAATACGGTGGCGATTCGCCGTTCGTGCCGGTGTCGGCAAAGACGGGCGCAGGCATCGACGATCTGCTCGAGAACGTGCTGCTGCAAGCCGAAGTGCTGGAACTGAAGGCACCGGTCGAGGCGCCGGCCAAGGGCATCGTGATCGAAGCGAAGCTCGACAAGGGCAAGGGCCCGGTCGCGACGATCCTCGTTCAGTCCGGTACGCTGAACCGCGGCGACATCGTGCTGGCGGGTACGGCCTACGGCCGCGTGCGTGCGATGCTCGACGAGAACGGCAAGCCGACGAAGGAAGCCGGCCCGTCGATCCCGGTCGAAATCCAGGGTCTGTCGGAAGTGCCGGGTGCGGGCGAGGAAGTGATCGTGCTGCCGGACGAGCGCAAGGCGCGTGAAATCGCACTGTTCCGTCAGGGCAAGTTCCGCGACGTCAAGCTTGCGAAGCAGCAGGCCGCGAAGCTGGAAAGCATGCTCGAGCAGATGGGCGAAGGCGAAGTGCAGAACCTGCCGCTCATCATCAAGGCGGACGTGCAGGGCTCGCAGGAAGCGCTCGTACAGTCGCTGCTCAAGCTGTCGACCGACGAAGTGCGCGTGCAGATCGTGCACAGCGCGGTGGGTGGCATCAGCGAAAACGACGTCAACCTCGCAACGGCATCGAAGGCTGTCATCATCGGCTTCAACACGCGTGCAGATGCACAGGCGCGCAAGTTGGCCGAGTCGAACGGCATCGACATCCGCTACTACAACATCATCTACGACGCAGTGGATGAAGTGAAGGCGGCAATGTCGGGCATGCTGGCGCCGGAGAAGCGCGAAGTCATCACCGGCATGGTCGAGGTGCGCCAGGTGTTCAAGGTGCCGAAGGTCGGTACGGTCGCTGGCTGTATGGTCACGGACGGTATCGTCAAGCGCTCGTCGTCGGTTCGCGTGCTGCGCAACAACGTCGTGATCTTCACGGGCGAACTCGAATCGCTGAAGCGCTTCAAGGACGACGTGAAGGAAGTGAAGCAAGGCTTCGAGTGCGGTATGTCGGTGAAGAATTTCAACGACGTCATCGAAGGCGACCAGTTCGAAGTCTTCGAAGTGACCGAAGTCGCGCGTACGCTGTAATCGTCGCGCATCGGCTCATGGGCGGGGCAGGCTTGGGCCTGTCCCGCCCATTTTCATGGTGGCGTGCCCGACAATGGGCCACCGCTTCATCCTGATAAAGGATACGGATCGATCATGTCCAGGAAACGGACTTCCCCCAATCGCAACGTTCAGATCGCCGACCAGATTCAGCGCGATCTGTCCGAACTCATCATGCGCGAGGTCAAAGACCCGCGCATCGGCATCGTGACCATCCAGAGCGTGGAGCTTACGCCGGATTACGCACACGCGAAGGTCTACTTCACCGCGTTGACCGGCGATCCGGCCAAGACGCAGGAAGCGCTGAACCACGCGTCGGGTCACTTGCACAACCTGCTGTTCAAGCGCCTGCACATTCATACGGTGCCGACGCTGCATTTCCACTACGACCAGACGATCGAGAAGGCCGTGGAAATGTCGCGCCTGATCAAGGAAGCGAACTCGACGCGCGCGAAGGACGACGACGAGGCCGACACGGCCACCAAGGACGACTGAGCTCGACCGGCCTATGACGACTGCAGCATCCCAACGTCCGCGCGTGCCCCGGCGCGTGCTGGACGGCGTCCTCCTGCTCGACAAGCCGGTCGGCCTGTCGAGCAACGACGCGCTGATTCGCGCGAAGCGCCTGCTGCTCGCGAAGAAAGCCGGGCACACCGGCACGCTCGATCCGCTGGCTTCGGGCTTGCTGCCGCTGTGCTTCGGCGAGGCGACGAAGTTCTCGCAGGATCTGCTCGAAGCGGACAAGACCTACGAAGCGACGATGCGCCTCGGCCAGCGTACGGCCACTGGCGACGCGGAAGGCGAGGTGATCGACACGCGGCCCGTCGAATGCGATCGCGCGGCGGTGGAAGCCGCGCTCGTGCGCTTCACCGGCGAGATCGTGCAGGTGCCGCCGATGTATTCGGCGCTCAAGCGCGACGGCAAGCCGCTGTACGAATATGCGCGCGCGGGGCAAACCGTCGAGCGCGAGGGCCGCAACGTGACGATCCTCGCACTCGAGTTGCTCGCGTGCGACTTGCCTGACGCGACGTTTCGTGTGACCTGCAGCAAGGGCACGTACGTGCGCACGCTGGCGGAGGATATCGGCGAGGCGCTCGGTTGCGGTGCGCATCTGACGATGCTGCGTCGCACGGGCGTCGGTGCGCTGACGCTCGAGCATGCGGTGACGCTCGATGCGCTGTCCGATGCCGATGACGCGTCGCGCGATGCGTGGCTCCAGCCGGTCGACGCGTTGTTGTCGACGTTTCCGCTGGTTCGTCTCGATGAAACCAGCGCGAAGCGATTCCTGCACGGCCAGCGTTTGCCGCTGTCGGCGCTCGACCCGATCGATGCGGCCGAAGGTGAGCGTGTACGTGTGTACGACGCGACTCGGCTGCTCGGTGTGGCTCGCAAGGCGAGCGGCGTACTGGCGCCGGAGCGGCTCGTCGTCACGGCGGCCTGAGGCAGCCGAGCGGACGCGCTCCCGTCGAAATGAAAAAGCCCGGTCGATGTCGGCCGGGCTTTTTGTTTGCGTTCAGGCTACGTGTTCAGTGTGCAGCCGATGCCGCGGCACCTGCATCGCCACCACCGGAGCGCTCGGGCTTCGTGATCCAGATCAGCCCGATCAGCAGCACGAAGATCGCTGCCGAGATGTAGAACAGGTCGTTCACGCCGAGCTGCGCGGCCTGCTGCGTGGCCATGTTGTTGATCAGCCCGTGCGCCTGGTCTTGCGTCAGCCCGAGGTTGCCCATCTGCGTGACGGCCTGGTTGAACGTCGGGTTGTAGACGTTCGCCTGCTCGACCAGTTGTGCGTGATGGAAGTTGTTGCGATGGTCCCAGGCCGTCTGGAAGATCGATGTGCCGATACCGCCGCACATGATCCGCACGAAGTTCGACAGGCCCGATGCCGCAGGGATACGATGGCCGGGCAGGCCGGACAACGTGATCGACACCAGCGGGATGAAGAAGCCGGCCATCGCGATGCCCTGCACGAGCGTCGGCAGCGTCAGCGACCATTCGTCGACGCCCGTCGTGTAGCGCGACCGCATCCAGAAGCACAGCGCAAACGTCAGGAACGACGCCGTCGAGATAAAGCGCGGATCGGTGCGCGGCAGATACTTCCCGGTGAGCGGAGACAGCAGGATGGCGAACAGCCCGACCGGCGCCATCACGAGACCGGCGTCGGTCGCGGTGTAGCCGATCTGCGTCTGCAGCCACAGCGGCAACAGCACGAGGTTGCCGAAGTACAGGCCGTACCCGATCGACAACGCAACCGTGCCGCCGGTGAAGTTCCGCATGCGGAACAGCGACAGGTCGACAACCGGATGCTCGGCGGTCAATTCCCAGATGACGAAGAACGCGAACGCAATGACGGCAGTCAGCGCGAGCACGATGATGGTCGTCGACGCGAACCAGTCGAGATCCTTGCCCTTGTCGAGCATGATCTGCAGCGAGCCGACCCAGACGACCAGCAGCGCGAGGCCTACGCCGTCGATCGGCGCGCGGCGCACGGCCGACTCCCGATTGCGGTAGATCGCCCACGTCGCGCCGGCGGCAGCGATGCCGACCGGGATGTTGACGTAGAAGATCCACGGCCACGAGTAGTTGTCCGAGATCCAGCCGCCGAGGATCGGGCCGGCAACGGGCGCGATCAGCGTCGTCATCGCCCATAGCGCGAGCGCCATCGGCGCCTTGGCGCGCGGATAGCTCGACAGCAGGAGCGCCTGCGACAGCGGAATCATCGGGCCTGCGACCGCGCCTTGCAGCACGCGCGACGCAAGCAGGAACGGCAGGGTGGGCGAGAGCCCGCACATCCACGACGAGATCACGAACAGGATGATCGACGCGAGGAACAGGCGCACCTGCCCGAAGCGGTCGGTCAGCCAGCCGGTCAGCGGCACCGAGATTGCGTTCGCGACCGCGAACGACGTGATGACCCACGTGCCCTGGTCGGACGACACGCCGAGGTCGCCCGAGATGGTCGGGATCGCGACGTTCGCGATGGACGTGTCGAGGACGTTCATGAACACCGCGAGCGATACCGCGATCGTCCCGATCACGAGTTGCCCGCCCTGCAAGGGCGGGTGAGAGACAGGAGCCTGTGCCATGTCGGTTGTTTTTCCGGAGTCGGAACGGTTACATCATCTTCGCGACGGCATTCGACTTCGACGCAGTCGGCGCCGATGCGTTGCCGCCTGTGTTCTCGGCGATGATGCGGGCGATTTCGGCATCAGCTTCGTCGCCGTACTTCGCGAACACGTTGGTCTCGTAGACGGTGTTCGGCGCGTTGACGAGCTGGTCGCCGCGTTCGTCCTTGATGTCCACGTCGACCTGCATCGACAGGCCGATGCGCAGCGGGTGCTTGTCGAGATCCTTCGGATCGAGTTCGATCCGTACCGGCAGGCGCTGCACGACCTTGATCCAGTTACCCGTCGCGTTCTGCGCCGGCAGCAGCGAGAACGCCGAGCCCGTACCGGCAGAGAAGCCGACCACCTTGCCGTGGTAGACCGCCGACGAGCCATAGATGTCGGCCGTCAGTTCGACCGGCTGGCCAATGCGCATATGCTTGAGCTGGACTTCCTTGAAGTTCGCATCGACCCACACTGCGTTCAGCGGCACCACCGACATCAGCGGCGTGCCCGGCGACACGCGCTGGCCGACCTGCACCGAGCGCTTCGCGACATAGCCGGTCACCGGCGCGGGCAGCACGTTGCGGGCGTTCGCAAGATACGCGTCGCGCACCTTCGCGGCCGCGGCGAGCACGTTCGGGTGCGAGGCGATCGTCGTGTTCGCGGTCAGCGCGCGATTCGACGCGAGCTGCTGTTGCGCGGCGTCGAGCGATGCCTGAGCGGCCTTCACGGCGTCGCGTGCGTGCGAGATTTCTTCCTGCGACACGGCGCCCGTCTGCGCGACGGCCTGGCGGCGACGCAGGTCGTCCTCGGCCTTCGACAGGTCGGACTGGCGCAGCGCGACTTGCGCGCGGTACTGGTCGTCGTTGACGAACAGGCCGCGCACCTGGCGCACCGTTTGCGCGAGATTGGCTTCGGCCTGCTGCAGCGCGACCTGCGAATCGGCCGGGTCGAGCACGACGAGCGGATCGCCTGCCTTGACCGTCTGCGTGTCGTCTGCTTTCACCGCGATCACGGTGCCGGTGACCTGCGGCGTGATCTGCACGACGTTGCCGTTCACGTACGCGTCGTCGGTCCCTTCATGGAAGCGGGCGACGAGGAAGTAGTACAGGCCATACGCGATGGCCGCGATTACGATGACCGCGACGAGCAGCGTCATCATCCGTTTGCGCTTGCCGTTGTTCTGCGGCTGCACGCTGGCGGCGTTTTGTTGGTCGCTCATGGCGATTTTCTCCGTCCGTTATTTCGAGTGTCTGCGTAGTGGTGGCGCCGGATCAGTTGGCGGCCTGTTTTGTCGGCTTGTCGGCGTCGGGTGCGGCGAGCGGCGTGCCGGTCGCGTCGAACCCGCCGCCCAGCGCCTTGATCAGCGCGAGCTGCATGTCGCGGCGGCGCATCTTCAGGTTGGTCACCGTCTGCTCCGATGCGAGGCGGTTGCTGTCCGCGCTCAGCACCTGCAACTGCGGCGACAGGCCGGCCTTGTAGCGGATGACTGCGAGGTCGTAGGCGCGCGTCGATGCGTCGAGTGCGCGTTGCGCATCGCCCATCTGGCGATCGATCGCGCGGATCGATGCGACCTGCGTCGCGACGTCGTTCAGTGCATTGATCAGCGTCTGGTTGTAGTTCGCCACCGACAGGTCGAAGTCCGCATAGCGGCCCTTGAGCTGCGCGCGCAGCGCGCCGGCATCGAAGATCGGCAGGTGGATCGCCGGGCCGAACTGCGCCTGGCGGCTCGCGAAGTTCAGGAATTTGCCCCAGCCGAACGCATCGAAGCCGAAGCCGGCCGCGAGGTTCACGTCGGGATAGAACTCGGCCTTCGCTTCCTTCACGTCGTGCATCGCGGCTTCGACCTGCCAACGCGCGGCGACGATGTCGGGGCGGCGCGAGACGAGATCGGCCGGCAGGTTGCCGGGCAGCGCAACTTCGCCGCTCGGGTTCAGCACGGGCGCCGCGATCTGCAGCCCGCGATCCGGGCCCTTGCCGAGCAGCGCGGCGAGCTGGTAGCGCACCGTCGTGATCTGGCCGTCGAGATCCGACAGCGAAGCCTGGGTCGTGGCGATATTGCCGCGAGCCGTCTGGCGTTCGACGTTGGTGTCGAGACCGGCCGACACACGGCCGTCGGTGATCTTGCCGACCGTCTCGCGGTTGGTGATCTCGCGTTGTGCGATATCGCGCAGCGCATAGAGTTGCGCGAGCGAGTTGTAGGTGCGTGCGACCGACGACGCGAGCGTGATGCGTGCCTGCTGCATGTCTGCTTCGGCCGCTTTCTCCTGCGATACGGCGGTATGCAGGCGTTCGCGGTTTTTGCCCCACAGGTCGAGTTCCCACGACGCGCTCGCGAGCGCATTGTTCTCGCTGTACCACTGGCCGCCGTACGGGGGCGGGAACAGCGCGTTCGACGAATACAGCTCGCGCGTCCACGAATAGCTGGCTTCCGCCTTCGGCATCAGGCTCGAACGCGACGATTCAATGTATGACGACGCCTTTGCGATGCGCGCCTGTGCCTGCGCGATCGACGGATTGCCCTGCAGGGCCTCGTCGATCAGCTTCGGCAACTGCGGATCGCCGAACTGGCTGGCCCAGTCGAGCGCCGGCCACTGGCCGCCCTGGGCCGGCAGGCTCTGGGCGGATTCGAATTGCGACGCGGGGGCGATCTGCTTGTCGCTCTTGATGCCGATGTAGTTCGCGCAGCCCGCCAGCGCCAGTGCGGCGACCGCGACGGCGACGGCGGTGCGGCACGACCCGGCGCGCACGGACAACGGGGAGGATTTCATCGCGCTGATCCCTGACTCGGAATGAATGATGGACACTGCAAGGATTTCCTTACATTAATCTGTCAAAAGTAATTGTTATGGCAACTATTACGTGATGCTGCCGCCGGTGGTCTCGCAGTAGTTGCTGAGAATGCGGCGCAGCATGCTCTTCAGGAACCCGACTTCTTCCGGCGTAAACCCGTCCAGCACCTGATCGAGCACACCGCGGAAAATCGGCGGCAGCCGTTCGGCGAGCGCACGGCCTTCGTCGGTCAGCTCGAGGCGCACGACACGCCGATCCTCGATGCTGCGGACGCGGGACAGCAGGCCACGTTTCTCGACCCGGTCGAGCAGGCGCGTGACCGCGCTCGCGTCGATCCCGTATTCGCGCGCGAGCTCGGCGGCCGTCGAGCACTTGCCGACCGCGATCATGAACAGCATGCTCGCCTGTGTGCCCGTGATGCCGAGCTCTTCCTGCGTGCGTTGCGTGACGAGGTTGGTCATCACCGACTTCACGCGCGACATCAGATAACCGACGCTGTCGTTCATCTGATACGAGGACAGCGGCGAAACAGGTGGTTGGGTAGAAGAATCCGGCATAAAACCCTGAAGCTGCAATAGTTGACTAGGCAGCATTATAGGCACAGTTGCTTGCCGCGGCAAATGTTAATCGAACGGCAAAGGGCGCGCTTTGTGTCACACAAATCCCTTGTCTTCGTAAGGTTTTTGGGCTCGCCGGTGACGCGGGCTTCGATTGACGGGCGTGTCCGAGGGGAGGGCGAGCCGGCCGGCTTTTGTTGCGCTGCAACGCGCCCGTCAGCTCTCGACATCCGCACGTGCTATAATTTGTGGCTTTCCAAGCTGCAATGCGCGCGCCCGTGAAAAACGAGCGGGCGCTTTTGCGCGTTCAAACGATTTCCAGGTTTCTATGACCCGCGCCCTTCGCAATATCGCCATCATCGCCCACGTCGACCACGGCAAGACTACGCTCGTCGACCAACTGCTTCGCCAGTCCGGCACCTTCCGCGAGAACCAGCAGATTGCGGAGCGGGTGATGGATTCGAACGACATCGAAAAAGAGCGCGGGATCACGATTCTCGCGAAGAACTGCGCGGTCGAGTACGAAGGCACGCACATCAACATCGTCGACACGCCGGGGCACGCGGACTTCGGTGGCGAGGTGGAGCGCGTGCTGTCGATGGTCGACTCGGTGCTGCTGCTGGTCGACGCAGTCGAGGGCCCGATGCCGCAGACGCGCTTCGTCACGAAGAAGGCACTCGCGCTCGGCCTGAAGCCGATCGTCATCATCAACAAGATCGACCGTCCGGGTGCGCGGATCGACTGGGTCATCAACCAGACCTTCGACCTGTTCGACAAGCTCGGTGCAACCGAAGAGCAGCTCGACTTCCCGATCGTCTATGCATCGGGCCTGAACGGCTATGCGTCGCTCGACCCGGCTGCGCGCGAAGGCGACATGCGCCCGCTGTTCGAGGCGATCCTCGAGCACGTGCCGGTCCGTCCGGCGGATCCGGATGCGCCGCTGCAGCTGCAGATCACGTCGCTCGACTATTCGACGTATGTCGGCCGGATCGGCGTCGGCCGGATCACGCGCGGTCGCATCAAGCCGGGCCAGCCGGTCGCGATGCGCTTCGGCCCGGAAGGCGACGTGCTGAACCGCAAGATCAACCAGGTGCTGTCGTTCACGGGCCTCGAGCGCGTACAGGTCGAGTCGGCCGAAGCGGGCGACATCGTGCTGATCAACGGTATTGAAGACGTCGGCATCGGCGCAACGATCTGCGCGGTGGATACGCCGGAAGCGTTGCCGATGATTACCGTCGACGAGCCGACGCTGACGATGAACTTCCTCGTCAACTCGTCGCCGCTCGCCGGCCGCGAAGGCAAGTTCGTCACGAGCCGCCAGATCCGCGACCGCCTGATGAAGGAACTGAACCACAACGTTGCGCTGCGCGTGAAAGACACCGGCGACGAAACGGTGTTCGAAGTGTCGGGCCGTGGCGAACTGCACCTGACGATTCTCGTCGAGAACATGCGTCGTGAAGGCTACGAGCTTGCCGTGTCGCGTCCGCGCGTCGTGATGCAGGAAATCGACGGTGTGCGGCACGAGCCGTACGAGCTGCTGACCGTCGACGTCGAGGACGAGCATCAGGGTGGCGTGATGGAAGAGCTCGGTCGCCGCAAGGGCGAGATGCTCGACATGGCGTCGGATGGCCGCGGCCGCACGCGTCTGGAGTACAAGATCTCGGCGCGTGGCCTGATCGGCTTCCAGAGCGAATTCCTGACGCTCACGCGCGGCACGGGCCTGATGAGCCACATCTTCGACTCGTATGCACCGGTCAAGGACGGTTCGGTCTTCGAGCGCCGCAACGGTGTGCTGATCTCGCAGGACGACGGTGCTGCCGTGGCCTACGCGCTGTGGAAGCTGCAGGATCGTGGCCGCATGTTCGTGAAGCCGGGTGACGCGCTCTATGAGGGCATGATCATCGGTATCCACAGCCGCGACAACGACCTCGTCGTGAACCCGATCAAGGGCAAGCAGCTGACCAACGTGCGTGCATCGGGTACCGACGAAGCCGTGCGCCTCGTGCCGCCGGTCCAGATGTCGCTCGAGTACGCAGTCGAATTCATCGACGACGACGAACTCGTCGAAGTGACGCCGCAGTCGATCCGCCTGCGCAAGCGCTTCCTGAAGGAGCACGAGCGTCGCCGCGCGAGCCGCGAAGGCGCGGTCGACTAAGCGTTTCGTGCGTTCGCTGCATCACGGAAAAGGCTGCCTGCGGGCAGCCTTTTTTGCATCTGCGCGATGCGCAATCGGGGTGTCTGCAAAACACTGTTCCTGCGGGTCGCGGCAATCCGGCAAAACCCCGTCGCGCGGTGCTTTCAGGCACATTTCACCGTGAACTTCGGTATCGGTTCTGTGATATGCTGCGCGCACGCAAGTTTTAGGTCCTTCCAAGCAAGACTTGATTCGCAATCCGCTAAACGGTCAGGCCGTGTCGCGGAAGGTTGAGCAACCCGCTATTTCTCGAGAAGCTCGAAGAAAGGTGAGCGTAAAATGTCAGATGTAATGAAGCAGTTTCAGCTGAACTCCTATCTGTTCGGCGGCAATGCTTCGTACGTTGAAGAACTGTACGATGCATACCTCAACAATCCGGCATCGGTGCCGGAGAACTGGCGAGAGTATTTCGACGCGCTGCAGAATGTGCCTGCAACGGACGGTTCGAATGCCAATGACGTCGCCCATTTCCCGATCGTCGAATCGTTCGCCGAGCGTGCGAAGGCCAATGCCTTCATCCCGCGCGAAAGCACCACCAATCTGGCTGCGGCACGCAAGCAAGTGCACGTCCAGTCCCTCATCAGCGCCTATCGCTTCCTCGGCTCGCAATGGGCCAATCTGGATCCCCTGAAGCGTCGCGAACGTCCCGCCATTCCCGAGCTCGAACCCGCGTTCTACGATTTCTCCGAAGGCGACCTCGACCAGACGTACAGCGCAAGCAACCTGTACTTCGGTTTCGACCAGGCTTCGCTGCGTGACATCGTCAAGGGCTTGCGCGACACGTACTGCGGCACGATCGGCGCCGAATACATGTACATCAGCGACCCGGAACAGAAGCGCTGGTGGCAGGAGCGCCTGGAGTCGATCCGCGCGACGCCGAACTTCTCGGCGGACGAGAAGAAGCACATCCTGAATCGCCTGACGGCCGCTGAAGGCCTCGAGCGCTACCTGCATACCAAGTACGTCGGCCAGAAGCGCTTCTCGCTCGAAGGCGGCGAAAGCTTCATCGCGGCGATGGACGAAGTCGTCCAGCACTCGGGCAAGCGCGGCGTGCAGGAAATCATCATCGGCATGGCCCACCGTGGCCGTCTGAACGTGCTGGTCAATACGCTGGGCAAGATGCCGGCCGACCTGTTCGCCGAATTCGAAGGCAAGCACGTCGACGACCTGCCGGCCGGTGACGTGAAGTACCACAAGGGCTTCTCGTCGGACGTGTCGACGGAAGGCGGCCCGGTCCACCTGTCGCTCGCGTTCAACCCGTCGCACCTCGAAATCGTGAACCCGGTGGTCGAAGGTTCGGCGAAGGCGCGGATGGATCGTCGCGGCGACGAAGACGGCCTGCAAGTGCTGCCGGTGCAGATCCACGGCGACGCGGCCTTCGCTGGCCAGGGCGTCGTGATGGAAACGCTGAACCTCGCGCAGACGCGCGGCTACGGCACGCACGGCACGCTGCATATCGTCATCAACAACCAGATCGGCTTCACGACGTCCGACCCGCGCGATGCGCGCTCGACGCTGTACTGTACCGACGTCGTCAAGATGATCGAGGCGCCGGTGCTGCACGTGAACGGCGACGATCCGGAAGCCGTCGTGCTCGCGATCCAGATCGCGATCGACTACCGGATGCAGTTCCACAAGGATGTCGTGATCGACATCGTCTGCTTCCGCAAGCTGGGCCACAACGAGCAGGACACGCCGGCGGTCACGCAGCCGCTGATGTACAAGAAGATCGCGCAGCACCCGGGCACCCGTGCGCTGTACGCCGAGAAGCTCGTGCAGCAGGGCGTGATCACCGCGGAAGACGCCGACAACTACGTGAAGGCGTACCGCAAGGCGATGGACGACGGCCACCACACGGTCGATCCGGTCCTGTCGAACTACAAGAGCAAGTACGCAGTTGACTGGGTTCCGTTCCTGAACCGCAAGTGGACGGATGCAGCCGATACGGCCGTGCCGCTCGCTGAGCTGAAGCGCCTCGGCGAACGCATCACGACGGTCCCGGAAAACTTCAAGGTCCACCCGCTCGTCGAGCGCGTGATCAACGACCGTCGCAACATGGCGCGTGGCGACCAGCCGCTCGACTGGGGCATGGGCGAACACCTCGCGTTCGCGTCGCTCGTCGCATCGGGTTACTCGGTGCGCCTGACGGGCCAGGACTCGGGCCGCGGCACGTTCACGCACCGTCACGCGGTGCTGCACGACCAGAACCGCGAGCGCTGGAATGACGGCACGTACGTGCCGCTGCAGAACATCGCCGATGGCCAGGCGAAGTTCACGGTGATCGACTCGGTGCTGTCGGAAGAAGCGGTGCTGGGCTTCGAATACGGTTACTCGACCGCCGAGCCGAACACGCTCGTGCTGTGGGAGGCGCAGTTCGGCGACTTCGTCAACGGCGCGCAGGTCGTGATCGACCAGTTCATCTCGTCGGGCGAAGTGAAGTGGGGCCGCGTGTCGGGCCTGACGATGCTGCTGCCGCACGGCTACGAAGGCCAGGGTCCGGAACACTCGTCGACGCGTATCGAGCGTTTCCTGCAACTGTGCGCGGATCACAACATGCAGGTCGTTCAACCGACGACGCCGGCGCAGATTTTCCACCTGCTGCGTCGCCAGATGATCCGCCTGTTCCGCAAGCCGCTGATCGTCGCTACGCCGAAGTCGCTGCTGCGTCACAAGGAAGCTGTGTCGGACCTGTCGGAACTCGCGAAGGGTTCGTTCCAGCCGGTGCTGGGCGAAACCGACGGCGGCATCGACGCGAAGAAGGTCAAGCGCGTGCTGGTGTGCTCGGGCCGCGTGTATTACGACCTCGTCGCACATCGCCGCGAAACGAAGGCGAACGACGTCGCGATCATCCGTATCGAGCAGCTGTATCCGTTCGCGCACAAGCAGTTCGAAGCCGAAATGAAGAAGTACGAGAACGCGACTGAAGTGGTCTGGGTGCAGGACGAGCCGCAGAACCAGGGCCCCTGGTTCTACGTCGAGCACCATCTGAAGGAAGGCATGAAGGAAGGGCAGAAGCTGGCATACAGCGGCCGTCCGGCTTCGGCCTCGCCGGCGGTTGGCTACTACGCGAAGCACTACGAGCAGCAGAAGGCCCTCATCGAAGGTGCTTTCGGCCGCCTGAAGAGCGCATCGATCGCGAAATAACCGACGGAAGCGAAACGGGAAGGCGCCATGCGCTTTCCCGTCTCTTTTGGCCTGCCGGGCGCGTGGCGCGCCGCACTGGCCGAAGGAGTCGCACGAACCTCGTCATACCCCAGATTAAGCATCCAGGAAAATCACATGGCTATCGTAGAAGTCAAAGTCCCCCAGCTTTCGGAGTCGGTTTCGGAAGCCACCATGCTGCAGTGGAAGAAGAAGCCGGGCGAAGCAGTTGCTCAAGACGAAATCCTGATCGAACTCGAGACCGACAAGGTCGTGCTCGAAGTGCCGGCACCGGCCGCGGGCGTGCTCGCGCAAGTGCTGCAGAACGACGGTGACACGGTGGTTGCCGATCAACTGATCGCAACGATCGACACCGAAGCGAAGGCAGGTGCAGCCGAAGCTGCGGCGGGCGCCGCCGAAGTCAAGCCGGCGGCAGCACCTGCTGCAGCCGCACCGGCAGCGCAGCCGGTCGCCGCTGCGGCATCGTCGGCGACCGCATCGCCGGCCGCATCGAAGCTGCTGGCCGAGAAGGGCCTGTCGGCGGGCGACGTCGCAGGTTCGGGCCGCGACGGCCGCGTCACGAAGGGCGACGCGCTGGCAGCAGGCAGCGCACCGAAGGCCGCTCCGGCTGCCGCACCGGCCAAGACGGCCGCTGCGAAGCCGTCGCTGCCGGAAGTGAAGGTGCCGGCATCGGCTGCGACCTGGCTGAACGACCGTCCGGAACAACGCGTGCCGATGTCGCGCCTGCGTGCGCGTATTGCCGAGCGTCTGCTCGAGTCGCAGCAGACCAACGCGATCCTGACGACGTTCAACGAAGTGAACATGGCCCCGGTCATGGAGCTGCGTAACAAGTACAAGGACAAGTTCGAGAAAGAGCATGGCGTGAAGCTCGGTTTCATGTCGTTCTTCGTGAAGGCGGCTGTCCACGCACTGAAGAAGTTCCCGCTCGTGAACGCGTCGATCGACGGTAACGACATCGTCTACCACGGCTACTTCGACATCGGTATCGCAGTCGGCTCGCCGCGCGGCCTCGTCGTGCCGATCCTGCGCAATGCGGATCAACTGAGCCTCGCCGAAATCGAAAAGAAGATCGCCGAGTTCGGCCAGAAGGCGAAGGACGGCAAGCTGTCGATCGAGGAAATGACGGGTGGTACGTTCTCGATCTCGAACGGCGGCGTGTTCGGCTCGATGCTGTCGACCCCGATCATCAACCCGCCGCAGTCGGCAATCCTCGGCGTGCACGCGACGAAGGAGCGTCCGGTCGTCGAAAACGGCCAGATCGTGATCCGTCCGATCAACTACCTCGCGCTGTCGTACGACCACCGCATCATCGACGGCCGCGAAGCCGTGCTGTCGCTTGTCGCGATGAAGGATGCGCTGGAAGATCCGGCACGCCTGCTGCTCGACCTGTAAGCCGAGTTTCACCGCATTGACCCGCACCGCACGGGCGCGCGACACGCGCGGCCCGTGCGGTTGCACAAGAAGAAAGGATTGTCATGTCCAAGGAATTTGACGTCGTCGTGATCGGCGCCGGCCCCGGCGGCTACATCGCCGCGATCCGCGCCGCGCAGCTCGGCAAGACCGTTGCTTGTATCGAGAAGTGGAAGAACCCGGCCGGCGCGCTGAAGCTCGGCGGCACGTGCCTGAACGTCGGCTGCATCCCGTCGAAGGCGCTGCTCGCGTCGTCGGAAGAGTTCGAGAACACGTCGCACCACCTGGCCGACCACGGCATCACGGTTGACGGCGTGAAGATCGACGTTGCGAAGATGCTCGGCCGCAAGGACGCGATCGTCGAGAAGATGACGAGCGGGATCGAGTTCCTGTTCAAGAAGAACAAGATCACCTGGCTGAAGGGCCATGGCAAGTTCACCGGCAAGACCGACGCCGGCGTGCAGATCGAAGTGAGCGGCGAGGGTGAAACCGAAGTCGTCACCGCGAAGAACGTGATCATCGCGACGGGCTCGAAGGCGCGTCACCTGCCGGGCATCCCGGTCGACAACAAGATCGTGTCGGACAACGAAGGTGCGCTGACGTTCGACGCGGTGCCGAAGAAGCTCGCCGTGATCGGTGCAGGCGTGATCGGCCTCGAACTCGGTTCGGTGTGGCGTCGCCTGGGTGCCGAAGTGACGGTGCTCGAAGCGCTGCCGGCATTCCTCGGCGCTGCTGACGAAGCGCTCGCGAAGGAAGCGGCCAAACTGTTCAAGAAGCAGGGCCTCGACATCCATCTCGGCGTGAAGATCGGCGAAGTGAAGACGACCGCGAACGGCGTGTCGATCGCCTACACCGACAAGGACGGTAACGCGCAGACGCTCGACGCCGACCGCCTGATCGTGTCGGTCGGCCGCGTGCCGAACACCGACAACCTCGGCCTCGAGGCGATCGGCCTGAAGGCGAACGAACGCGGCTTCATCGACGTGGACGACCACTGCCGCACGGCGGTGCCGAACGTGTACGCGATCGGCGACGTGGTGCGTGGCCCGATGCTCGCGCACAAGGCGGAAGACGAAGGCGTGCTGGTCGCGGAAGTGATCGACGGCCAGAAGCCGCACATCGACTACAACTGCATTCCGTGGGTGATCTACACGTACCCGGAAATCGCATGGGTCGGCAAGACGGAGCAGCAGCTGAAGGCGGAAGGCCGCGAGATCAAGTCGGGCAAGTTCCCGTTCTCGATCAACGGCCGTGCGCTCGGCATGAACGCGCCGGACGGCTTCGTGAAGAT
Organism: Burkholderia sp. BCC0405; assembly: GCF_902833075.1. NCBI lineage: Bacteria > Pseudomonadati > Pseudomonadota > Betaproteobacteria > Burkholderiales > Burkholderiaceae > Burkholderia > Burkholderia sp. BCC0405. The sequence goes on along the minus strand of NZ_CADFEO010000008.1, from coordinate 113,646 downwards.
GATCGCGGACGCGAAGACCGACGAACTGCTCGGCGTGCACGTGATCGCGGCGAACGCGTCTGACCTGATCGCGGAAGCCGTGGTGGCGATGGAATTCAAGGCGGCGTCGGAAGACATCGCCCGTATCTGCCATCCGCACCCGTCGATGTCGGAAGTGATGCGCGAAGCGGCGCTCGCCGTCGACAAGCGCTCGCTGAACAGCTGAGCGCGGTATAGCGCCGGCCGGCCATCGGCCGGCGCAGCCGTCTCATGACGAGGGCGGGCGGGGTTACCCGTCCGCCTTCGTTTTTCCCGGTTTGCCCGATGAACGTCACCGAATACTACACGCGCGAACTGACCACGCGCGGCTATCAGTCCGATCCCGCGCAGCGCGCGGCCGTCGATCGCCTGCAGCGCTGTTTCGACGAGTGGGTCGAGTACAAGGCCCGCCGCTCGAACGCATTCAAGAAGCTCATCAATCATCCCGACCTCCCGCGCGGCGTCTACATGTGGGGCGGCGTCGGTCGCGGCAAGAGCTTCCTGATGGACAGTTTCTACGCGGTCGTGCCCGTGCAGCGCAAGACGCGCCTGCATTTCCACGAATTCATGCGGGAGGTGCACCGCGAGCTCGAGGAATTGAAAGGGCAGGCCGATCCGCTCGACGAACTCGCACGGCGCATCGCGAAGCGCTACCGGCTGATCTGCTTCGACGAGTTCCACGTGTCGGATATTGCCGATGCGATGATCCTGTATCGTCTGCTCGACCGCCTGTTCAACAACGGCGTGCAGTTCGTGATGACGTCCAACTACGATCCCGATGACCTGTATCCGGACGGCCTGCATCGTGACCGCATGCTGCCGGCGATCGCGCTGATCAAGTCCAAGCTCGACGTGCTCAACGTCGATGCGGGCGTCGATTATCGCCAGCGCACGCTTGCGCAGGTGAAGATGTATCACACGCCGCTCGGCGCCGACGCCGATCGCGAATTGCGGCATGCGTTCCAGAAGCTCGCTGCCGTTCCCGACGAAAGCCCGCTCCTGCATATCGAGAAGCGCGAGCTGAAGGCGCTGCGCAAGGCGGACGGCGTCGTATGGTTCGATTTCGCGACGCTATGCGGCGGCCCGCGCTCGCAGAACGACTATCTCGAGCTCGCGAGCCGCTTCCACGCGATCGTGCTGTCCGAGGTGCCGCAGATGTCGCCGCGGATGGCGTCCGAGGCGCGCCGCTTCACGTGGCTCATCGACGTGCTGTACGACCACAAGGTCAAGCTGCTGATGTCCGCGGCGGTGCCGGCGGAGCAGTTGTACGTCGAAGGCCCGATGGCCAACGAGTTTGCACGGACGGTGTCGCGAATCGTCGAGATGCAGTCGAAGGAATATATCGAAACGCCGCGCCGCATCGTCGATACGTCGCTGACCTGAGGGCGATTCCCGGCAACGGGCGGGATTTAAACGTCAATTCCGGTCAAATCAACGCAATCTCGGGGTATTTTCGGATTTGTCTTATATTCATTGTTGAGGTGAGCCGATATCGTTGTGTCATGGTTACTAAGGCTGGAGGGATCCATGACACCGTATCGCGATCTGACCGAACACGAGTGGCGCTGCGTCGTGCCGCTTCTGCCCGAAATGCAGCCGCGCACCGAGTTGCGCGGCCGTCCGTTGGCCAATACGCGTGCCGTCCTGAACGGCGTGCTCTGGGTGATCTACAGTGGCGCAACGTGGTCGGCCATGCCGCGCCGTTACCCTTCGTACCAAACTTGCCATCGACGCTTCAAGGTCTGGCACGAGACGGGTACGTTGATGAGTATCATGCGCGAGCTCTATGGCGACGCAGGCGTCAATCTGTGCAATGAATTGTCCACGCGAATGCGCAAGCACACGCAATCGAAAGCGGCGGAAGCGCGCAGCAATGTGGCGCCCGTGTATCGCGCACCTGGCAGCTATGCGTCGGACACGCTGAAACATGCAGCGTGATGTTCGCGGGTTCCCGTTACGCGCGCACCAAAACAAAATCGGCCTGACGACTTCGTCGCAGGCCGATTTTTTCATTGAGCCGCGCGTTTAAGCGCGAGTCGCATTATTGCTGGCGAACCCAGGTCTGCGAACGACCGAGCAGCGACACGCCGATGTAACCGCGCACGATGAGTTTCTGGCCGCCGTCTTCAAGCGTCATCTTGCACTTGTAGACCTTGCCGTTCTCCGGGTCGAGAATGTTGCCGCCGTCCCAGTGGTCGCCTTCCTTCTTCATTGCCTTGATGATCGTCATGCCCTTGATGAGCTGATCCTTGCGCTCGTCCGTGCAGGCGGTGCAGCGGTGATCAGGCGTATCGTTCGCACCGAGGCCCTTGACGACCTTGCCGGTCAGCGCACCGTCGCCGTCCTCGGCGATCTGCACGAGTGCCTTCGGCTGATGCGTGTTGTCGTCGATCGTCTGCCACATGCCGATGGGGCTGTCTGCTTGTGCGAACGTGGGGGCAGCGCAAGCGAGCAGTACGCCGGCGACGGCGATTGCACGAAACGGGCGGGTCAGTTGAATCATTGTCGTCCTCCTTGTTTTGCATGTCGTGTTCGATTTGCCCGCACGACCGTCTGCATGGGGCGGGCATGTTGCGAGCTTCGCCAGAATACGTGAAACAGCGCGCCACGTTTGATAGAGGGGACTCTAATCGAAACAGCCCGCGTGGCGCGGGCTGTTTGGTGACCGATCAGTTGAGCTGATACGAGAATGCGGCGTTGACGCGCGGGCTGCGTGATGCGCTTTCGACGGGCGCGTCACCCACCGGCTTCGCGACGTTCAGGTCGAGGCTGTAGAAGCGGCTGTCGGTGAAGCGCACGCCGATGCCGACCGACGACATGCGATTCGGCGACGGTGTGCCGGCGTGCAGGTACACACGCGCCATGTCGTAGGCGATGTACGGCGTAACGGACTTCATATACGTCCACCCCGGCGTGAAGCCGCGGTTGACCTCCAGCGACATCCCCCATCCCGAGTCACCCGACGCTTCGCCCGGTTGATAACCAAGCGCGTAACGCGTCGAGCCGAACGAGATCTGCTCGGACGTTGGCAGCGAGTCGGGGCTGTATTGCCCGGTTAGCGAGACCGACGTGCCGATCCGGAACGGCCATTCGTTGGTTTGCGTGAAGGTCGCGCCGGTGCGGACGAAGGTCAGCGATGTCGGGTCGGCGTACGTAATCGTCGAGCCGTTCACCTGGGCGACCTGCGATTTCGACGCGCCGAGAATGTCGAACGCCTTGGCGACGTTGACGCTCAACTTTTGCACCTGTTTCGGCTGGACGTTCGTGTAGTCGAGCTGCAGTTGCAGCACGCGAACCTGCGACCGGTTGTCGAGCGTCGCGCCGTTGATCTGGTTCTGGTAATTGTCCTCGTTGTGCGCTGCGTAGCCCGACACCGTGCCGAGCAGGCTGCGCTGGTTGTTCAGCAGTATCGGATAGGATGCCGAAAGACCCAGCTTCTCGTTCTTGACCGTACGCTGCACGTATGACGGCAGCCCCGGGTTGTCGGTCGGCTTGCCGCGATAGGTGCTCGCGTCGAGGCGCGTGATCAGGCCGCTGCTGCCCACGGGTACCGCGCCGCTGAATGCGAAATAAGTCTGCTTGTCGCGCCCCGGCGGCGCCAGCGCGGAAATGCTCAGTTGCTCGCCGAACGACGTGAGGCCGTTCTCGGTGGCGGTGATGAGGCCCTGGACGCCCGGGTGGTTGAAGTCGATACCGGTGCTGACGTTGAACGGCTTGCGGTCGACCGCGAGTTCGAGCGTCGTGGCGCCGTCGGTGGTTTGCGGCGGCGGTACGTTCGCCTTTACCGTGAGGCCGGGCAACAGGCCGAACGTGTTCACGTAGCGTTCGAACGTCGCGCGGCGCAACGGCCGATCGGCAGTGATATGTGCGGCGATCGCACGAATCTTCGATTCCATCGCACCGGGCTTGCCGGTGACCTTGACGTCCGATACATAACCTTCGACAACCGTGATGCGCACGACGCCGTTCTCGAACGTCTGCGCGGGAACGAACGCGAACGACAGCGCGTAGCCGCGATCCTGGTACAGCTTCGTCACGCCGTTGGCGGTTTCGATCAATTCGCCGATCGTGATGTCCTTGCCGACGAGAGGGGTGAAGCGACGCGAGATTTCCTCGAACGGAACTGACTTCACGCCTTCGACCTGGAACGTCGTCGGCGTCAGGTGGCGCGACAGCAACTCCTGCAATTGCGGCGCTTGCGGCGCGACTTGCACGGTCACGCTCGGGCCGGTTTTCGGCGCGTTGATCTGCGGTAGGGAGTCGAGCGGGTTACCTCCGACGCGCGTTTGTGCATGTGCCGTGCCTGCTGCCGCGATGGCGAGCAGCATCATCCATCTGTCGAGTCTGGATTTCATTGTTCTTCCTCGTAGGCCTTGCTCTTCGTCTTCTTTGTCATGCCGGCGCGCGACACCAGGGTGCCGCGCGCCGCGTGCCGCAATGCCGGTTGTGTTTGTACGGTCGCGCCATCCGCTCCGGCTGCGAAGGTGCGACCGTCCTCCTTACTTGCCAACGCTGCCCAGCGTACCCAGCAATCCCGTTACCGGTGCCAGCAGGCCCGTCGAGCCGCCGCCCGACGTCGCCGTACCCGTGACGCTGCCGACCAGCGACGTGACCGGCGCGAGCGGGCTCGCGCCACCGGATCCTGCTGCGCCGCCAACTGCTCCGGTGACAGTATTCAGCAAACCGGTGACAGGCGCGAGAGGGTTTGCACTGCCTGCACCACCCGTTGCGCCGCCGAGCGCGCCCGTGACCGTCGACACGAGATTCGTGACGGGGGCGAGCGGGCTGCTGCCCGAACCGCCGGTTGCGCCGCCGAGTGCGCCCGTGAGCGAGCCGAGCGGCGTCGAGCCGAGACCCGACAGCAGGCCGCCGAGCGGATTCGTCGAGCCGGAACCCGACGACGTGCCGTTCTGTACGGTCGCCGTCGAGCCGCCGACGAGGCTCGTGATCAGGCCGGGGATCGGGGCCGCGCCGTTCGGGCCGTTCGGGTTGACGAGGCCCCCCGTGTTGGTCACGGTATTGCCGACCGCAGTGACGAGCTGACCGACGTCGCCGACGAGCGGCTGGCTCGAGGTGCCGCCAACCTGCTTGCCGGCCGAGCTGATCGCGCCGCCGACCTGGCCGAGCAGGCCCGAGACGGGTTGGCCGAGGCCGGTCGTCGTGCCGACCTGTTGCGTGACCTGGCCGGCGGTGATCACGAGCGGCGTGATCGCCGAGCTGAGCGGCTGCGTCACCTGCTGCACGGCGCCCGACGACAGCGTCGAGCCAATCGTCGTGCCGGCGGCCGTCAAGCCGTTGGCCACCGTGTCGAGCACGGTGCCGACCGGAGTCGTGACGGGCGCGAGCGGCGCAAGCTGGCCCGTGCCGAGTGCTTTGACCGTCGAGCTCAGCCCGGACACCGTGTTGCTCGTCGCACCGACCACATTGCCGAGGCCAGCGACGGTTGTGCCGACCGGATCCTTAGTCGTGCCGATCTGTCCCAGCCCGTTGCTCACGGCATCGGCGGCTGCACCGACGATCGTGCCGGTGCTGGAGAGCGTGCTGCCGACGCCCTTCGTCACGCCGTCGCCGAGGCCTGGCACGCTGATGTTGCCGACCGTGCTGCCGAGGTCGGTGGCCGTCTGGCCAACCGTGCTGACGACACCCTTGGTGCCGGTTGACGTGCCGCTGGTGCCGCTCGTGCTCGGCGTGCCGCTCGTGCTGCTGGGGTTGTTGTTGCTGCTGGTCGGCGGCGAGCTCACGCCGCCGCCGCCGCATGCGGCCAGCAGGCAGGCGGCGGCGAAGGCGGTGAGGGGCACGCGCCACTGGCTCAGGGCGGCTGTCGTGAGTGAACGTTGCTGGGACATGATTGACTCCTCGCTGTCTTGTCGATTGATGGATGTTGGTTTACTTGCCGTGCGTGCCGCCGAGCAGGCCGCCGATCAGCGACGTGACGGGCGCGAGCGGATTCGACGACGAGCCCGAGTTCGTCACTGCGCCGGTACCGCCGGTCAATGCCGGTGCGCCGACCGTGCTGGTCACCGTGGACACGACGTTCGTCACCGGCGCGAGCGGGCTGCCGCCGCCTGCACCGCCTGTCGCGCTGCCGAGCGCACCCGTCACAGCGCCGAGGAGACCCGTGACCGGGGCGAGCGGGCTGCTGCCGCCACCCGTTGCGCCGCCGAGTGCGCCCGTGACCGTGGAGACGAGGCCGGTGACCGGGGCGAGCGGGCTGCTGCTGCCGCCTGCCGCGCCGCCGAGTGCGCCCGTGACCGTGGAGACGAGGCTGGTGACCGGGGCGAGCGGGCCGCTGCCGCCGCCTGCTGCGCCGCCGAGTGCGCCCGTCACCGTCGAAACGAGACCGGTGACCGGGGCGAGCGGGCCGCTGCCGCCGCCCGTTGCGCCGCCGAGTGCGCCTGTGACCGTCGAGACGAGGCCAGTGAGCGGTGCGAGCGGGTTGGTCACACCACCGGTGCCACCCGTGAGCAGGCCGCCGACGGCCTTCACGGTATTGCCCGTTGACGAGACCGTGTTGCCAAGGCCGGTCGTGACGGGGTTGCCGCCCGCCGACGCGAGGAGGGCGCCGGCCTGGTTCAGGCCGTTGCCGACCGTGCCGAGCAGCGTGTTGACGGGCGCGCCGAGGCCGGTCGCCGTGCCGATCGTCTGGGTCGTCTGGCCGACCATCGTCGTGATCGGCGTGATGGCAGAGCTGACCGTCTGCGTGACTTGCTGGATCGGGCCGGTCGACAGTGCGTTGGTGAGCGTGTTGCCCCCGTTCGAAACGGCGCCGCCGAGGGTCGATACGAGGCCGCCGACGGCGCCCGTGACCGGTGCGAGCGGCGACAGCGGTCCGCTGCCGAGGCTCGTGACAAGAGTGCCCGTCTGCGTGACCGCGCCGCCGAGTTGATTGACCACGTTACCCGTGCTGGCGAGCGTGGTGCCGAGCGGATCCTTCGTTGCGCCGAGCTGGCCGAGACCGTTGCCGAGGCCATTGCCGAGTGCGGTCACAGCGCCACCGACGCTTTGCACGATGCCGCCCGCGGCTTGCGTCGTGGCCGGGTTGACGCCCGGCAGCGACTGGCTGCCGATGACCGAGCCGAGACCCGAGACGGTTCCGCCGACACCCGTGACGATGTTGCTGCTGCTTGCGAGGACAGTTCCCACTGGGTTCGACGACACACCCGAGGTGCCTGAGGTACCGCTCGTGCCCGACGTACCGCTGGTGCCGCTCGTACCCGAGGTTCCGCTGGTGCCGGACGTGCCGCTCGTGCCTGAGGTCCCGCTGGTGCCTGAGGTGCCGCTCGTACCCGAGGTTCCGCTCGAGCCGGACGTGCCGCCGCCCGAAGTCGAGATCGAATCGCCGCCGCCGGAGCTCGAGCCGCCGCCAAGACCCTGGCTGATGGAGCCGGAGCCGCCGCACGCGGAGAGGGAAAGCATGGCTGCAACGGTGGCCGCGATCAGAGTCGTCCGGAACACGCCATGGGGGATAACCTTAATGTCCATTTTGTCCTCGCATTAAAAATGTGTTGTGAACTGCGTTGTGTTGGGTGGTGCGAGGACTACTCTGCAACTGTCGTGCCATTTCGATGGCCGACGGTTCGACAACAGGTTTTAAACGGGGCAATTCCTTGTCGGAAAAGGAAGTTATGGAAATTGAAAGATTGTTGAATCTGTTTAAGGGCAGCCGAATGAGAACGATTTCGAGCGTTGCGTAACGTAACGTCACAACATTGGCGTTACGCGCACGACGTAACGTGGGGGCTGCGCAGGCTTGGTGGAGGAGGCAATTGTTTTACTGGTGGATTAGGTGTGCACATCTAACCTATCGTAAATCCTATGTGTAAGCCGTACCGAAACGCCGTACAAATACGTTGTGCTTCCGGTCATTTTTTTCCATCCAAGTCATTGAAAGAGGTTGGAAATTAAATGGGATCGGATATAGAATCGGGAGCAGATGTAAGGAAATGTACGGTTCGGTACACAGCGTTCGAGGAGGATCACTATCGCGAATGTTAACTTGCATCAAATGTTGGGCCATGCCCCTCGGGGCAATCTATAAAGAAAGCGCACCCGGTTGTCGTTGCAGCAGATGTGGCGAACAGCGTGGGGCAACCGGCCGGATATGCGGGGACGTATACGTATAAAAGGCCAAAGAATGTACATCCAGGCACGAGGAATAAAATGAAAGCAATGTTGATTCGCTTCCTTCGGGAAGAAGACGGGGTTACCGCGATCGAGTACGGTCTGATTGCGGGTCTGATTGCGGCCTTGATCATCGGTAGTGTCACCACTATCGGCACCAAGATCTCGGCATTGTTCTCCACGATTGCCAGTTCGTTGCCGGCCAGCTGATCCTCTCCGTAGTTCGGTGGGTGGCGAGCGGTCCGTTTTCGCGGCCCGCTCGCCCTTACTTCGACTTGGTCGGTCGATCACGATATGGCACATCTTCTCTGCACCAGCATCTTTTTTGCTTGGGCGACGCTCGTTGCCGCCGGTGATATTCGATTTCGGCTTGTTCGGAATTCGCTTGTCGTCGTCGGACTCTTGGCGGCGCTTGCCAGTGCATTGGTCAATGCAAATCCGTTTGGTATTTCAATCGTGCAGGCATTGATCGGTATGCTCGTCGGATTCGTGAGTTTTTTCCCTCTTTTTGCATTTCGCGTAATGGGTGCGGCGGACGTGAAGGTGTTTGCGGTTCTCGGCGCGTGGTGCGGTTTGTCGGTATTGCCGTGGCTGTGGGTTGTCGCCAGTCTTGCGGCTGGTATACATGTCCTCGCGCTGATGACGCTGACTCACACGCCGCTGGGCGTACTGTGGTCGCGCGGTTCGCCGACGTTCGCGCTCGGCGCACGGCGGGCGACGCCATACGCGGCCTGTCTCGTCGCCCCTGCCGCGATATGGCTGGCTTATCTTGTCGGTACCGGGGGCGGGCAATGAAGCGACAGTGCCAGCCACCGTCAAGGCGGCGCCAGCAGGGGGCGACGGCGGTCGAATTCGCGCTGGTGTTTCCGTTGTTCTTCCTGATCATGTACGCGATCGTGACGTTCGGGCTGATCTTCGCTGTTCAGCAAGGTTTGACGCTTGCTGCGACCGAAGGCGCGCGCACGGCGCTGAATTACGTGTACGAGTCCAACGGGTCGGGGACGCAGGCGTTGACGGACCGGGCGAAGGCGGCGCAGTCGACGGCGATCGGGCTGACGTCGTGGCTGGCCAACGTTCAGATTCCGACACCCGTGTCGGGGGCATGCAGCTACGACGCAACCATGTATTGCGTGACGGTCACGGTGACGTATCCGTACAAGACCAATCCACTGGTTCCGTCGCTGCCCTTACTCGGACTCGTTACGCCGACACAGTTGACTGGCACGGCAACCGTGCAGATCAACCCGGCAACCATCTTATGAAACGGACACCGGGTAGCGCGCGGTAGCAGGCGCAAGCGGCGTTCACATATCGACATAACAACATTTACGGCACTCAACATTCACCATGGGCAACAACTTGACGAAGATCATCGCCGGGCTGCTGATTGCGCTCGCCGTGCTGCTCGGGATCTATGCGTGGATGCTCGGTCGCGCACCGGCTCATCCGCCGGCCGCGGTGCCGGCCGTGGCGGTGGTGCAGACAGTGCCGGTGGTCGTTGCGACGCGCCTGTTGCCGGCCGGTCAACCGATTCCGGCCGATGCCCTGAAGCTGGCGTCGGCACCCATGATGCCGACGGGCGGCTTCAGTGATCCGTCGCTGCTCGTCGGTCGTGTACCTGCGAACGACATTCTTGCCGCTGCGCCGGTCGTCGAGGGGGGCTTGACGTCGGGGCTGGCGAACCAGGTGGCGCCCGGCGAACGGGCGGTGGCCATCAAGGTCGACGAGACGAATGCAGTCGGAAACCGGTTGCGTCCCGGCAACTTTGTCGACGTGTTCCTGAATTTGCGGCGCGACAGCTCGGGGATGGCGCAAACCGGATCGGAAATTCCCAATTCACAGGCGCGATTGCTGATGTCGAAGCTGCGGATCCTGTCGTTCGGCGACGCGACGCCTGACCGTGATGGCAGCGGCGGCCCGGGCGGCGCGGTACGGACCGCCGTGCTCGCCGTGCCGACGGCACAGGTCGATGCGTTGACGCTCGCGGAAGCAAGCGGCCGACTGACGCTTGCGCTGCGCAATCCGCGCGATGACGAAGTCGCGACGCAGACGGTCGCGATCCGCACGGCCGGTGACCTGACGCCTTCCGGGCAGGCGGCCGCCGGCGTGTGGCTCGATGAACTGTCGGGCGGTCGGGCACGCAATGAGCCTCGTGTGCAGGCGCCGGCGCGCGCGCCACGTGCACCGATCGTCGCGCGCGAAAGCGGAAGCAGCATTGAAGTGATTCGGGGTGGGCGAACCGAAACGGTCGCTTATTGACAACCTAAACACGGTCATCGACAGCAGTAACGGAAGGGAGAAGGCCGTACGACGGTCTCCGACACAATGACAAAAAAACTGATTGCATACGCGATTGGCATCTGTGCCATGACCTTCGCCGTGTTGGCCGGGGCTGCTGGCGCAAACGGGTCGATCGATCTGGCGGTTGGCTCGCAGCGACAGGTTGCTACCGGCCGCACGCTGCAGCGGATCGCTGTGGGCGATCCGTCGGTCGTCGACGTGCTGGTCATGAAGGGCAGTCGCGCCGGCAATGTGCTGCTGGTTGCAAAGGCACCGGGTTCGACAAATGTGATGCTGTGGGAGCGCGGCCGCGACGAGCCGACGGTGTGGAACGTCAATGTCGTCGATGCGGCCGCACAGGCCGTGCTGGACGGTGCGGGGCCGTCTGTGAGGGCGTATGGCGGTACGGCAGTCGTGTCGGGCTCGGCAGCATCGCTTGACGCGCACGAGCGGGCAGTTGCCGTCGGCAAGCGGATGGGCGGCAAGGATGCGGCGGTGATCGACACCTCGACGGTCGGTAACCGGAGCGTCGTGCAAGTCGACGTACGGGTCGTCGAATTCAGCCGTTCGGTGCTGAAGGAAGCCGGGCTGAATTTCTTCAAGCAGAGCAACGGCTTCGGATTCGGCGCATTTTCGCCGGGCGGTCTCCAGTCGGTGACCGGCGGAGCGACGTCCGGATTCACCGCGACGGCCGGTATTCCGATCGCGTCCGCGTTCAACCTGGTGGTGGATTCGGCGGGTCGCGGCATCTTCGGCAATATTTCGATTCTTGAGGCGAACAATCTTGCCCGCGTGCTCGCGCAGCCGACCCTGGTGGCGTTGTCCGGGCAAAGCGCCAGCTTTCTCGCCGGCGGCGAAATCCCGGTGCCGGTGCCGCAGGCGCTCGGCTCGACGGCGATCGACTGGAAGCAATACGGCGTTGGCCTGACCCTGACGCCGACTGTGCTGAGCCAGCGCCGCATCGCACTCAAGGTGGCGCCCGAATCGAGCCAGCTCGACTTCCAGCATGGCGTCACGATCAACAGTGTCTCGGTCCCGGCGATCACGACTCGCCGCGCCGACACCACGGTCGAGCTCGGCGACGGGGAGAGCTTCGTGATCGGCGGCCTGATCGACCGCGAAACGATGTCGAACATCAACAAGGTGCCGGTTCTTGGCGACCTGCCGATCATCGGCGCCTTCTTCAAGTCGCTGAACTATCAGCAGAACGACAAGGAACTGGTGATCATCGTGACGCCGCATCTCGTTGCGCCGATCGCGAAGGGCGCGCCGTTGCCCACCACGCCGGGTGAACTGTCCGAACAGCGCGATGGACCGGTGTGGCGGTCGTATCTTGGCGGTATCGCATCACCCGATGCAGCGCCCGGATTTTCGAAATGAATGCGGGACGAGATGTCGCGCGATATGTAACCGGGGGTGTTCACCATGAACGCGAGAACCCTATCGTTGGCTGAGCCTGCCGTGACCGATTATTTCGTGTGCGCATCGCAGCAGGACGAACATGCCCGCTGGCTGGGCGAGACACTCGTGTCGGCCGGCACGGTGGAAGCCTTGTCACTCGAACCGGGCGCGTTGAGCCAGCGCATCACGGGGCTCAATCCTGCGATCGTATTCATCGATTTTTCCCGTGCGCACAGCGCGGCGAGCGCTGCCGCAGCTGCCGTACGGCTCGCCCATCCGGGCCTGCCGGTCGTCGCGCTCGGCACCCTCTCGGAGCCGGAAAGCGCGCTTGCCGCACTGCGCGCCGGAGTACGCGATTTCATCGACGTATCCGGGAGTGCAGAGGATGCGTTGCGGATCACCCGTGGGTTGCTGGAGCACACCGGCACCGAGCCGGCCAACCGGCACGGCAAACTCGTCACGTTGCTTGGCGCTCGTGCGGGGATGGGCGTCAGCACGCTCGCCGCGAATCTGTCCGTGTGGCTGCACAAGCGAGCGGGCTCGGGCGACCTGGATGGAGGCACGCCTGCGTTCGGAGTTGCCGCGCCTCACGCGCGGCAGACGGCACTTGTCGATCTCGGGCTTCCGGCGGGAGACAGTGCGCTATTCCTCAACACACGCTGCGATTTCCATTTCGTCGAAGCCGTGCGCAACCTGCGGCGCATCGACCGGACGTTCGTCAACACCGCGCTGACGCGCCACGCGAGCGGCGTCGCGCTGACCACGTTGCCGCCCAATCTCGCCGATCTGCGCGACGTGTCGTACGCCGCGTGCGTTGGCCTGTTGAACCGGCTGCGAGCGTTCTTCGATCAGCAGATCATCGATCTCGGCGGATTCACGAATCATGAGTTCGTCGCGCAGATCACTGCGGTGGCCGACGAAGCGTGGCTCGTGTGCGACCAGGGCGTCGCGTCGATCGTCTCGGCGGTCGACCTGCTGGAAGGGCTGCGCGATGCGGGCGTCGACATCGGCAAGATTCGTCTCGTCGTCAACCAGTACGACGCGACGCTGAGCCTGACGCCAGCCCAGATTGCAGAGCGGCTCGGCATTTCGCATCTGGCGACGCTGCCGGCGCGTCGCGTTGCAATCGGCCAAGCGGCCAACCAGGGGCGGCTGATCGTCGACACGGCCGAACGCGATCCGTATGTGCGTGCCCTCGAGCCGCTCGCAGATCGACTGGCCGGCCCGGCCTCCGCGGGCCAGCGCAGCGCATTGGGCCTGTCCGCCCTGAAGCGTTTTATTCAACCTTCGTCCAGGCGATCGTAAGCGATGGCACACGACATCCAATTTGCCGACGGCGCAGCGCCGTTCTCCCAGTCGCAGCAGTTTCACGACATCAAGAATGCCGCGCACGAGCATCTGCTGACGCGCATCGAGGAACTCGGCGCCGAATTCGGTCGTTGGTCGCGCCAAGCGATCAACCAGTTCGTCGATCTGGAAATCGATAGCTTCGTGCGTCTGAGGCGCATTCCCCTGAACGAGACCGAGGTCAGGGCGATTGCGGAGGCGCTGACGAAAGAGCTCGCCGGGTTCGGTCCGATCGAGGACCTGCTCGCCGATCCGCACGTCGAGGATATCCTGATCAACGGCTACAACGACATCTACGTGTCGCGCCACGGCATCTTGGCGAAGCTGCCGATCCGTTTCACCGACAACGCGCACCTGCTGAGGATCGTGCGCCGTATCCTCGCGCCGATTGGCCGACGTCTCGACGAATCGAATCCGATGGTTGACGCGCGGTTGCCGGACGGCGGGCGCGTCAACGTCGTGATCGAGCCGCTGTCGATCGACGGGCCGGTCGTATCGATCCGGAAATTCCGCAAGGATCCGCTGAAACCGGCCGACCTGCTCGCCAACGGCACGTTCAATACGGAAATCGGTACGTTGCTGGAAGCAGCGGTCGAGGCGCGCTGCAACATCCTCGTGTCCGGTGGCACGAGTTCCGGCAAGACATCGCTGCTCAACGCGCTCGCGTTTCACGTTCCTGAGCACGAGCGGGTCGTGACGATCGAGGACACGGCCGAACTTTCGTTGAATCATCCCCATGTCGTGCGGCTCGAAAGCCGTCCGGGCGGTTTCGACGGCAACGGCGTCGTGACGATCCGCGACCTGCTGCGCAATACGCTGCGGATGCGGCCGGATCGTATCATCGTCGGCGAAGTACGCGGTGGCGAGGTGCTCGAGATGCTGCAGGCGATGAATACAGGGCACGACGGATCGATGGGTACCGTGCACGCCAGTTCGCCGCGCGAGTGCCTGTATCGTCTCGAGATGCTGGCTGGTTTTGCGGGTTTCCAGGGAACGGAATCGAGCCTGCGCCGGCAGATCGCGAATGCCATCGACTTCATCGTGCAGATCGGCCGACTATCGAACGGCCGGCGCCGGATTCTTTCGATCACCGAAGTGACCGGGCTGTCGGACAACATCATCGCGACCCAGGAACTGTATCGCTACGAGGCGCGTGTGACGCCCGAGGGCGAAGAGGTCGACAACTGGGAGTCGCTCGGCATTCATCCGCATTCGCCGAAGCTCGCGCGTTTCCGTCAGTCGCTGCAGGCCGCCGGCTTCGGCGGTGGCGGCGGTGGCGGCGGTGGTTTCGGTGGCGGATTCGGCCGCGGGGGCGGGGGTTTCAATGTCTAGCCTGATGGCAGGCGCGCTTGCAATGGCACTGCTTTGCGTTGCCGCCGCGTTGATGCTGTGGCGGCATGGCGAGGTGAAACGTGGCCGCGCCGACGTGCAGCGCTTCATCGATAGTCGCATCGAGCCGGCTGCGCGGGCGGCGGGTGCGATTCAGCGCGACGCGAGACCGGTTCCGAACGCCGCGTCGGCGCCCGGTGCGGCCCGCGCGCAATCCGCCACGCCGGCTTCGCGCTGGGCACACTGGCGCGAGATCGGTACGGAATACCTCGCCAACGTGGCGAGTCGTGCAGGGATCGAAGATGCACGCGGCAAGGCGCTTCTCGCGCTGCTGGGATTGGTCGCGATCGGGCTCGTCGCGGGCGACCGGGGCGGCTGGCTCGCTTGCGTCGCCGCGCTCGTGTGCGGCGCGTCGCTGCTCGTGTTCTGGCTCGTGTCCCGCATTCAGCGGAGGCGCCTGACCATCGTTCGCCAGTTACCGTCATTCCTCGACGGCATCGTACGTCTCGTGACGCTCGGCAACAGCGTGCCGGCGGCGTTCCAGGCTGCGCTGCTGACGACGGAGGCGCCGTTGCGCGGTTGTCTGGACCACGTATCGCGGATGTTGCGCACGGGGGTCGAGATCGATCGTGCGATGGGGCATATCGCAAGCGTCTATCAGACCAAGGAGTTCGAGTTGGTCGGTTCGGTGCTGCGGCTCTCGGTCCGGTACGGCGGCCGCGCCGACGTCATGCTCGACCGCATGTCGACGTTCATGCGCGACCTCGAGCAAGCCGAGCGGGAGTTGGCGGCGATGTCGTCGGAAACGCGGTTGTCCGCGTGGGTGCTGGTCATGTTGCCGATCGCGATCGGCAGCTTCGTGATCGCGACGAATCCGCTCTATCTCCAGTCGATGTGGAACGACTACACGGGTCGCCAGCTGTTGTTCATCGCCTTCATGCTGCAGTTCGCGGGCGGGATCTGGTTGTACCACATGGCCAAACTCAGGTGACGGCATGACAGCCAATCAACTCGGTTCGCTCGCACTGGCTCTCGGCGCATTCGGCGTCGTGCTGCTGGCACTGCTCGCGGTGCGCCGCGCGAGTGCGCAGACACGCAGCGATCGCACGCTGGCCAGTGCGCTCGAGCGGCGCTCCGCGACGCTGGAGGCAACAGGTGCACGGGCCGCACAGGAGTCCGGTGAATCCCGGCAGCACCCGGTCGGGCGGGATGCGGGTGCCAGGCCGTCGTTCGTCATGCAATGGCTGGACCGCCTGTCGATGATCGGGACGCACTTGCTGGATACGCGCCTGGGCCGGTATCTCGTCGCCGACGAAGATCGGCTCCTGCTGGAGCAGTGCGGCTACGCCGACACGCGCACCCGTGGGCTGTTCCTGAGCGCGCGGCTCGCTTGCGCGATCGCCGTGCCGTTGCTTTTCCTCGTGCTGATGGGCTCGCAACTGACCGGCGCGCAATGGCGGGCCGGCGGGGGCATAGCGCTCGTCACCGGCTTCATGTTGCCGAAGCTCTACCTGCGACGTCGTGCTGCGCGGCGCCGGCAATCGGTGATCGACGAATTGCCGCTGCTGGTCGACATGCTTCGCTTGCTGCAGGGCGTCGGGTTGTCGCTCGACCAGAGCATCCAGGTCCTGACGAACGACTTCAAGGGGATGATGCCCGTACTGTCGCTGGAAATGGAAATCGCCCAGCGGCAATTCGCTGCCGGCCGGACGCGCGAGCAATCGCTGCAGCGGCTGTCGTCCAGTTTCGAGAACGAGGATTTGCGTGCGATCGTGCGTTTGCTGATCCAGGTCGACAAACACGGTGGCGCGGTACAGGAGCCGCTCAAGCAGTTCGGCGACCGGTTGCGCGAGGCCCGCCGCGCGATGTTGCGCGAACGGATCGGCAAGCTGACGGTGAAGATGACGGGCGTGATGATCCTGACTCTGCTGCCGGCGCTGCTGATCGTGACGGCCGGACCGGGGATGATCTCGGTGTTGCGCGCGCTGAGCCAGGCGCAACCCTGATGCCGGGACGTAAAGGAAGCAAGATGAGACGCATCGATGAAATCGTGAAAGTGGCCGGCGTGCTGGCGATGGTGGGCCTGCTTGGCGGATGCTCGGCGTTCAAGGAAAGCGGGTACGGCGTCGGTCCGCAGGCCGAGCGCGCGGCATTGATGGACGCGGCGGCGCAGAAGCAGGCGGCGCCAGATACGCCGGGCATGTATCTTGGCCTGATCGAGCGGATGCAGTCGCAAGGGCTGTATTACGCGTCGCTGGCTCATATCGACGCATACGAAAAACAGTACGGCGCATCGCCGCAAACGATCCTGCTGCGCGCCGATGCATTGCGCATGACGGACCAGCCCGCCGCAAGCACGGCGGTCTATACGCAGTTGCTCAACACGACGCTTGCCGCACGCGGCTATCGTGGGCTCGGGCTGATTGCCGGCGGGGCGGGCGATTTTCCGCGTGCCGCGCAGGCGCTGTCGCAGGCAACCGTGCTGGCGCCGACCGATGCGTCGACGCTTTCCGATCTCGCTTACGCGAAGCTGCGCTGCGGTGATGTCGAGGGGGCGCGCATTCCGCTGATGAAGGCCGCGGAGCTTGACCAGAACAATCCGAAGATCATCAGTAACCTGGTGCTGTACCTGCTCGCATCCGGCCGGACCCGCGATGCGCAGAAGCTGATGGCGCAGCAGAAGCTGTCAATGGACGTTCGCAACGACATCCGCAACGACGCGACGAAGATTGCTGCGGCGGCACACACGTGGCGTCGTGCGACCCAGGCACCGGCTTCGGTATCGACGCCGATCGGTTCGGGGAGCGTGGTCGACGTGTCGGGCTCGGATGTCGCGAAGCGGCCGTCGCCGGTGGCGAACATCCAGGGATTCGATCCGACTGCGCCGCTGCTGCAGCGGTTTGCACAATGAAAAAGGCATTGGGGAAACTGACATGACGAACAACAAGAATCCCGGTCGCGTGGCACGTGTGTGCCAGGGTGTCGTGCTTCTCGTACTCATGGGGGCCGCATCTGCGGCGTATAGCGATCAGGCGGCGCCTAACGCATCGGAAATCGGTCATGCAACGAACGCGCTGCTTGCATTCCAGCGTGACGGACGTGCGGCCGGACCGGCGTTGCCGGTACTGGGCGATACCGCGTCACTCTCCTATCAACGCTATCTCGAATCGTTCAAGCACAAGATTCCGGAATCGATGGGGTCGCCGGTCAACGCGAACGGCAACGGATCATCCGGCGGGCAGAGTTCATCGCAATCGTATTGAGCGGAGCCGCGATGAGCACTGCTCGACATGCATCGAATCGGATGGCCGGACAAGGTCGCGCATCGCCGCGGCGGCAGCGGGGTTCGGTCGTCGTCACGGCGGCAGTGTGGATACTGCTGTCGATGGTGATTCTCGGTTCGATCGATATCGGCAACGTCTTTTTCACGCGCCGCGACATGCAGCGCGTGGCCGATCTTGCCGCGCTCGCCGCGGTTCAGAAGCTGGACGACACGTGTACGAACGTGACCTCCGTGGCCACGAGC
This sequence comes from Burkholderia sp. BCC0405, assembly GCF_902833075.1. Lineage (NCBI taxonomy): Bacteria > Pseudomonadati > Pseudomonadota > Betaproteobacteria > Burkholderiales > Burkholderiaceae > Burkholderia > Burkholderia sp. BCC0405. Next base: position 95,624 of record NZ_CADFEO010000008.1, on the reverse strand, counting down.
AACGCCACGACGAACGGCTTCACGCTAGACGGCAGCGGTGCCGCGTCGCTGTCGGCTGACTGTGGTTATTGGGCGCCTTCGGCAACCGGGACGGCGAGCGCCTTCTATTCATCGAAGGCGACGGTACCGCTTGCAACTCAATTGAATGCGGTGCGCGTGACGGTCACCAAGACGCTGCCGTATTTCTTCTTCGGGCCGACCCGTACCGTGACCGCAACGTCGACCGCGAAGGCAACCAACATCGATACCTTTTCGATCGGCGCGACGCTGGCCGCGGTGGGCGGTGTCGGCTGCTCGGGCGTGCCGAGCGGGAACCCCGGCCTGGTGAACGCGCTGCTGGGCTCGCTGCTGCAGGGGCAAGGCGGCACGCCGCTGAACCTCAATCTCGTGTCCTACCAGGGGCTTGCCTGCGCGAACGTAAAGCTCGGCGACATCGCCGTCGCGCTGCAGTCGCTGTCGGTCGGCAACGGTACGATCGGCGGGCTGGTCAATGCCAACGCGTCGGTCGGCACCTTGCTGAACGCGACGGTGGCGGCTGTCAACAAGACGACCACGCTGGGCGCGACCGTGCAGTCCAGCGCAGCCGGCGCACTGAACACCCTCGCCAATCTGAGCCTGCTCAGCAACACGGCGCTCAAGGTCGCGAGCCTGACCGGACAGGGCACCACGTCGCTGCTGACGCTCGGCCTCGCGAACACGCAGGCGGCAGCCGACGCGACCGTGAACGTGCTCGATCTCGTGATGGCGATGGCGCAGATCTCGCAGGCCGGCAAGCCGGGCGTGGTGATCGGCGCCAATGTCCCGCTGACGCTGCCGAACGGCAACTCGGTGTCGATCGTCCAACTGCAGGCGCAGGTCATCAGCCCGCCGACCATTGCGGTCGGTGAAGGCGGGAAGGATAAGAACGGTGCGTGGCGGACGGTCGCGACGAACGCGCAGGTCGGCCTGTATCTCGTCGTCAACCTGGGCGTGAATCCACTGCCGGTTGTTGTGTCCGCGAACGTGTATCTGCCGCTTTACGTGCAACTGGGTGCCGGCAGCGCGACGCTGCTGTCGACCAACTGCCTGACGTCACCGAATTCCGCGACGATTTCCGCGCAGCCGAGCGTCGCCAATCTCTGCATTGGCCAGCCGCCGCTCACGTCCGGCAATCTGCTGAACCTGCCGGCGAACTACAGCTGCACGTCGCCCGCGAAGGTGCTTGATGTCCTGGTTCTGGCAGGCGCCGTCGAGGTGTCCGCAACCGTTTCCAACGTGTCGGTGAATCTGGCCGGCAGTCCGGCAACCAATACATTCTACGGGCGCGGCGGCAGCGATCCATCGTACTACTGGACGACCAACACGAATGCCCTGGGTTCGGCCGTGAACAACGCGCTTGCGGGCCTGAAAAATGCTCAGATCACGCCAACCGTGAGTCTGCTGTTCGGGCTCGTCTCGGTCACGATCACGCCAGATTTCATTTCGTCGCTGTTGTCGGTCCTGACCACCGTTCTGAGCCCGCTGTTGACCGCGCTTGACGGTATCATCGATCCGCTGCTGGACCTGCTCGGCGTCCAGCTCGGTGCCGCCACGGTGCATCAGATGTCGCTGACCTGCGGCGTCGCGCAAACAGTCAGCAATTAGAGAAGCAAGACCACCCGATGAGAACCACGCCCGCAATCGAAGAGCTCGACCTGTACGTCTGGGAAGGCAAGGCGGACATTGTCGACCGTGTCGCCCGGTGCATGGCGAGCTTCGACGTCGAAGTGATCCGTGCCGACAACGCGGAAGTCTCGCCCGAGCGCGCCACATTGCGGCCATCGCTGGCGATCATCAGCGTGTCGATGATCGAAACCGGCGCGGCGTTCCTGCGCGACTGGCAGGCCAATATCGGCATGCCGGTCGTCTGGGTCGGCGCGGCGCGCGACCACGACGCGTCGCAGTATCCGCCCGAGTATTCGCATATCCTGCCGCTCGATTTCACCTGTGCCGAACTGCGCGGCATGATCGGCAAGCTCGTCACGCAGCTGCGTGCACATACGGCCGAAACGTCGCGACCGTCCGAACTCGTCGCGCACTCGGAATCGATGCAGGCGCTCCTGCACGAAGTCGATACGTTCGCCGACTGCGACACCAACGTGCTGCTGCACGGCGAAACCGGCGTCGGCAAGGAGCGCATCGCGCAACTGCTGCACGAAAAGCACTCGCGCTATCGGCACGGCGAATTCGTGCCGGTGAATTGCGGCGCGATTCCCGACGGCCTGTTCGAATCGCTGTTCTTCGGTCATGCGAAGGGATCGTTCACGGGCGCGGTTGTTGCGCATAAAGGCTATTTCGAGCAGGCGGGCGGCGGCACGCTGTTCCTCGACGAAGTCGGCGACCTGCCGCTGTACCAGCAGGTCAAGCTGCTGCGCGTGCTCGAGGATGGCGCGGTACTGCGCGTCGGTGCGACGACGCCGGTCAAGGTCGATTTCCGCCTGGTTGCTGCAAGCAACAAGAAGCTGCCGCAACTCGTGAAGGATGGCCTGTTCCGCGCCGACCTCTACTACCGGCTCGCGGTGATCGAGCTGAACATCCCGTCGCTGGAAGAGCGCGGCGCCGTCGACAAGATCGCGCTGTTCAAGTCATTCGTCGCGCAGGTCGTCGGCGAGGAGCGGCTCGCTCAGTTGTCCGATCTGCCGTACTGGCTGACGGATTCGGTCGCGGACAGCTATTTTCCCGGCAACGTGCGTGAACTGCGTAACCTCGCCGAGCGTGTCGGCGTGACGGTGCGGCAGACGGGCGGGTGGGATGCCGCGCGGTTGCAGCGGCTGATCGCGCACGCGCGCAATTCGGCGCAGCCGGTACCGGCGGAAAGCGCGGCCGAGGTCTTCGTCGACCGCAGCAAGTGGGACATGAACGAGCGCAACCGCGTCATCGCGGCGCTCGACGCAAACGGCTGGCGGCGTCAGGATACGGCGCAGCAGCTTGGCATCAGCCGCAAGGTGCTGTGGGAAAAAATGCGCAAATACCAGATCTTCGACGAGGAACCCGAGACCCGCGAAAGTGAGTAATTAATGAGATAAAATCGCGCTGAATTACAACGACTCGGGCGGGAATAGAACTTCATGAGCCATATGACGGGGTTGGGAAGGGCGTGCGTGTTGCTCGCCATGGTGGGAGGCATGCAGGGCGCATACGCGCAAAGTCTGGCGGACAGCGGTTCGCCGGCAGTACAGCAGGCGTCGGCACCGGTGGCGGCGATTCCGGTGATCGATTCGCAGACGACGGTGCAGCCGCAGGCGGGCGAATCGACAGGGCCGAGCACGGTCGACGACTTGCAGCGCCAGATCCAGGCGCGCACGCTGACGGAAATGCGCACGAGCTACAACGGCAGCTACGGCGCGAGCCTGCTGTTCAACGTGAAGGACGGTACGTACTTCGTCGCGCTGTTCCAGCAGAAGGCGTTCTGGCGCGTCATCAAGACTTACGACGAAACGCGTGCGGAAGCGATCTATCGCGATTTCTCGCGCCAGGCGGAGCGGCTGGCCGTGAACGAACTGCGGGCAGCGAAGCTGGAATCGCAGAAGGCGCAAATGGACAAGCAGATCGAAGTCACGCAGGATCGCGCGCGGCGTCTGCAGGCCGATATCTCGATCGCACGCCAGCAGCAGGCGGCGGTCGCGGATCGCCAGAAGAGTGTACGCAACGAGACGGCCGCATTGCAGGCGCAGCAGGCCGAGCTTCAATCGCAACTGCGTGCGTTGCAGCAGCAGGTGCGTTCGTTGCAGCGCGAGGCCGATGCGGGCCTGCCGGCGACGGCACGCTGAACCCGGCGGTGGTGCGGCGGCATGCCGCGCCGGCCACACAAGTAAAAAGGGCAAGCCGGTTGGCTTGCCCTTTTTTGTTACTGGCCGTCCGGCACGATTCGCCGGCGGCGTGTCACGATGACCGGCCCGTTGCCGCCGCGGGAATCCGAAGGCGATGCGGTGCCGGATGCGTCGCCGGTGTCGCGCGGCGCGCCGTAGCTCTCGCGCGGTTCACGGGGTTCGCGCGGGGCACCGTAGCCTTCGCGCGGCTCACGCGAGCCGTAACCCTCGCGCGGTTCGCGCGAGCCATAGCCTTCACGCGGTTCGCGGGAGCCGTAGCCGCCGTCGCCGCGCGATTCACGCGAGCCGCCGTGCGAGCCGTACGGGCTGTGACCGCCGCCTTCACGGCCGCCGGGGCGCCCGCCGGTGCGCGGCCCGCGGGGGCCGCTGCCGCCCGGGCGCGAGCCGCCTGTGTCGAGCTGGATCGTGGAAATCGCGCGCTTGTAGATGCCTTGCAGACCCACGGGGGTGCGCAGCATCACCAGGTACTGGTCGAACGACTCGATACACCCCGTCAGACGAATGCCGTTGACGAGATAGATTTCAACGCGCTTACGTTCCTTGCGCGCCGAATTGATGAAGTCGTTTTGCGGATGGGATTCTGCGGGATTGGCCATTGAGGTGCGGCAGGAGCCTGCGTCAGAGAATATGTTGTGCGTGTGTGTGGCGTGTTCGTCCACAAGGTGTTTGGCGGGATTCTACCCTGTTCGATCGGGGAGCGCGAAGTCGTGATTGTGTCGAACCGTAACCCACTATAGACGTTCCCACGCATTTTCGCGATTCGGCCAAACGGCTAATGCCATTTCGTTAGGCCGCGTTACGGCGCTCGCCGTGCCGTATCGCCTTGGTTCGCGCGCGACGCTTACATTGGTTTGGTTGCGCGAGCCGGGCGGGATGGTGCATATCAGGGATTCGGAACATGAACAAGAGGCGATGGACAGGGTGAGTCGGGTGCGTGGCGTTGTCGACCTCCGGCAGTGCGATTGCGGGGCATGTCGACCTGTCGGCCGGCATCGGCGTACCGGCCGCACCGGTCTATGTCAAGCCGGCGCCTGTCTATGTAGCGCCGCAGCCGGCCGTGGTCGCCTATCCGGGCTACGGATACGACTACCACGGCGGCGACGATGACGACCGAGCCCGAGGTTGGCGCCTGCCGGCGCGCATCAGAACGCGTAGTCAGGGTTTTTCGGGTCGAATGCGGTGTCGTCGAGCGTCGCCGGTGCGATTTTCTCGATGACGATCCGCTCGAAGATCTTGCCGTCGTTGTCATAGGACTCGACGGTTCGGAAATAGGGCGCGTGCAGGTCGAGCCCGAGGACTTCCCTCTTCGCGTAGAACTGCGGCCGGCCGGTCGGCGTTTCGTAGGTGAGCGCAACGACCCGCACGCCGTTGATCGTCCTGGCTTCCACATCGGTCGGCCGTTGCACGCCGGCTTCCGCGTATTTTTTCCCTTCGGTCAGGTACAGGTTCGTGATGAACTCGGTGCCGAGATCCTTCACCTGGTGATTCGACTGGGCGCGCGCGAGTGCGCCGTCGATTGCCGTCCACAGCGGAATCTTGCCGAGCAGGCCGCCGAGGTGGCCGTACATCTCGTCCTTGCGCTGCGTCGTGTCGTAGATGGTCTCCTGGCCGGCATGCGCGCCCCCCGGCAGCCATTTCGCATAGACGCGCAGCGGCTCGCGGGTGGTCTTCACGAGCATGCGGTCGGGTGTCTCGGACCATTTTCCGCTGATGCGCTCCTGGCGCACCATCGTGAACTGGTAGGACGGATAGCCGTTTGGGCCGTTACGGATATAGAGCGGCACGGCGAGCGGATCGAGTGCCTTGAAGAGCGCGGTGAGCGTCGCGTCGTCGAGTTGCGCGAGCGTGCCGCGCTGCGCGGCCGTGCGCAGCCAGCGCGCCTGCTGCGCGACCGGCTCGCGCGTGACTTTCGCGAGTTCCACCGGCAGCGTGACGCCCGCTGCCGCACTCGCGGCATCGGCCGTCTCCTGTGCATGCAGGCCTGCCTGTACGAGCGACAACAGGCAGGCGGCTGCCACGGCGGCGGCATGCCGTGCGTGGCGCTTCTTTCCTTCGTTCATCGACGGCGTCTCCGGGGGCGATGGATCGTTCAGCCTTGCTTCGCGGCCTTGATTTTGGCGAGTTCCTCGTCGCGCAACGCGCGGCGCAGGATCTTGCCGACGTTGGTCTGCGGCAACGCGTCGCGGAATTCGACGAATTTCGGCATCTTGTAGCCGGTCAGGTTCTTGCGGCAGTGCGCGAGCACGTCGTCGACCGTCAACGACGGGTCGCGGCGCACGACGAACACCTTGATCCGTTCGCCCTGTACCTCGTCGGGAATGCCGATCGCCGCGGCTTCGCTGATGCCCGGATGCATCACGAGCACTTCCTCGATTTCGTTCGGATACACGTTGAAGCCCGACACGAGGATCATGTCCTTCTTGCGGTCGATCAGGCGAATGAAGCCGCGTTCGTCCATCACGCCGATGTCGCCGGTGCCGAGCCAGCCGTCGGCGTCGATCACCTTGGCCGTTTCGTCGGGGCGCTGCCAGTAGCCGCGCATCACCTGCGGACCCTGCACGCACAGCTCGCCTGGCTCGCCGATGGACGCCCAGGTACCGTCCTCGCGACGAAAGCGCACGACGGTGGACGGCGCGGGCAAGCCGATCGAACCGCTGAACGCGGCCATGTCGTTCAGGTCCACGGGGTTCATCGTGACGATCGGCGAGCATTCGGTCAGGCCGTAGCCTTCGACGACCGGCCGGCCCGTCACCTGCTGGAAGCGCTCCGCGACTGCGCGCTGCATCGCCATCCCGCCGGCCATGGCGAGCTTCAGCTTCGAGAAATCCCGCTTGCGGAATTCTTCGTTGTCGAGGAACGCGTTGTACAGCGTGTTGATGCCGGTGATCCCGGTGAACGTCTCGTTGCGGATGATCTTCATCACCATCGTCATGTCGCGCGGGTTGGCGATCAGGATGTTGCGCCCGCCGAGCCCCATGAAGATGAATGCGTTCACCGTCAGCGAATAGATGTGATACAGCGGCAGCGGCGTGAGCACGGTTTCGACGTCGCCCGATACCTGGTCGGCGATCCAGGCCTTCGCCTGCAGCAGGTTCGCAATCAGGTTGCCGTGCGTGAGCATCGCGCCTTTCGCGACGCCGGTCGTGCCGCCCGTGTATTGCAGGAACGCGAGGTCGTCGCGCGTGATCTGCATGGGCTGCGGCTTGCCGCGCGCGCCGAGCGCGAGGGCGGAGCGCAGCCGGACGGCCTGCGGCAGGTGGTAGGCCGGCACGAGCTTCTTCACGTGCTTCAGCACGAAATTGATCAGGCGTCCCTTCGCATTGAAGCCGTCGGCGAGCAGGTCGCCGAGCGCGGTGACGACGATGTTCTTCACCTGCGTTTCCGGCAGCGCGTCCTGCAGCGTGCGCGCGAAATTCTCGAACACGACGATCGTCTGCGCGCCGCTGTCCTTCAGCTGGTGCGCGAGTTCGCGCACGGTGTAGAGCGGATTGACGTTGACCACGATCGCGCCGGCCTTCAGCGTGCCGAACAGCGCGACCGGGTACTGGAACGTGTTCGGCAGCATGATCGCGACGCGGTCGCCGGGCTTGACGCCGATGCTTTGCAGGTACGACGCGAACGCGTCGACTTTCTGCGCGAGCGTGCGATAGGTCATCGATGCGCCTGCGCTCACGTAGGCGACGCGCTTGGCGAAGCGGCTCGTGCATTCGTCGAAGAACTGCACGAGCGATGCGTATTGCGTGACGTCGATGTCGTGCGGGACGCCGGGCGGGTATGACGCGTACCAGATGCCGTCGGTGTTCGGCGGAACCTGGGCCGCTGCGGTTGCTGCGGAAGATGGCATGACGAGTCTCCGTTCTTTGCTCTCGGCGAGGGCGGACGCTTCGGCGCCGGCCCTTGCCGTATGTCGCACGGTCGATCGACGGGGCGCCTCGACGCCCCGCGCGACCGCGCGTTTCAATCAAATCGTGAACAGGAAGCCGCGCGTGGCCTCGCGCGCTCAGTTCGTGGAATGCAGCGTTGCCGTGTCGACAGTGGTCGCAGCCGACTGCGGCAGCCCGAACGCTTCGCTCGCGCCCGCGTCGTCGAGCACGGCCGCGAAGATCGACAGTTGCGCACTGTCGGGCATCGGCGCTTTCAGCGCGGCGACGATCAGCGACGACAGCCGCGCGATCATCTGCACGTCGTTCATCGTGCGGCCTTGGGAGAACTCGTCGATCAGGCTTTCCGTTTCCGCGCCCGCGAGCGCGCCGGACAGCGCGCCGATCGCGAAGTGCAGACGCCAGCCGAGCTCCGTGCGCGGCAGGTGCGGCAATGCGCGCTGGAACGCATCGAAGAAGCGGCCCGCGACGCTCGCGTAGTGCGCGGTCAGGAAGTTGCGCACGAACGGCGACGGATCGGTGTATGCACGGCCGATCAGCCGCAGGAACCCGGGCCCGCCGCGTTCGGGATCCCTCGATGCCTTCAGCGCGGGAATGAACATCGCGCCGAGCACGTGCTCGCAGGTGATGTGTGTGCCGAGCTGCGCATCGAAGCGGTCGAGGATGCCGAGGCGTTCCTGGTTGAGCTGGTCGAGCCGGCGCGACAGCATCGCGTGGATCAGCGCTTCCTTGCTGCCGAAGTGGTAGTTGACCGCGGCGAGGTTGACCGCCGCGCGCGACGTAATCTGGCGCATCGACATCGCCTCGAAGCCATGCTCGATGAACAGGTCTTCGGCCGCATCGAGGATGCGCGCCTTCGTCCCGCCGGTCTGCCGCGTGCCGGATGACCGTGCTCCGGACGGCCGTCCCGCGGATGGCCGTCCCTCCTGACTTACTGCCATGTCCCGCCTCCCATGCCGGTCGCCCGGCCGCGAACTGGTGATTTGTTTGTCTGATTCAAACAGTCGTTTTTATTAAGATAAAAAATCGCGGACGGAGCGGGCAAGCGGGGAATCTGGACAAATTCCTCTAGTTCGATGTGCGAATGCGGAAAGTATCGCGCGTGCCCTCGACGGGACGGGGCACGCGCGATGATGCGGTGCGGCAATGCGCGGGTTCAGGTGACCGCGCTACGCGTATTGACCGATTGCGTCATGTCGATGCCGCGCCGCTCGCGGCTGAACAGGATCAGCACGGCGATCACGACGGCCACGATGCCGGCCACGAGCGCGAGTGCGAAGCTGTAATTGTTGTGGTTCGAAACGGCGAGCGAGGCCTGCATCGTCGCGTTGCCCGACGCGAGCAGGTTGCCGAGCTGGTAGACGACGCCGGGGAAGGTCGCGCGGATCTCGTCGGGCGAGATCTCGTTCAGGTGAACCGGTATCACGCCCCACGCCCCCTGCACCGAGATCTGCATCAGGAACGCTCCGGCGGCGAGGGCAACCGGGCCGCTCGAGAACGCCCACAGCGGCAGCACGGGCAGGGCGATCAACGCAGCGATGAAGATGGCGCGACGTCGGCCGATCCGCTCCGAGATCGCGCCGAACGACAGGCCGCCGACGATGGCGCCGATGTTCAGCACGATCGTGATCCACGACACGGTATGCGGATCGAAGTGATGCTGTTCGCGCAGGAACGTCGGATAGAGATCCTGCGTGCCGTGCGAGAAGAAGTTGAACGCGGTCATCAGCACGATCGCGTAGATCGTGAGCTTCCAGTTCTGCTGCAACGTGGTGCCAAGGCTCGGGCGCTGGCGCTTCTCCATCTGTTTCCATGCCGGCGATTCGGGCACGTGAGCACGCACGTACAGCACGAGCAGCGCGGGCAGCACGCCGACCATGAACATCCCGCGCCAGCCGATGTACTGGTAGAACAGGCCGAACACGACGGACGCGAGCAGGTAGCCGCTCGGATAGCCGGCCTGCAGCAGCCCCGACACGAAGCCGCGCGCATGGGTCGGTACGGTTTCCATCGTCAGTGCCGAGCCGACACCCCATTCGCCGCCCATCGCGACGCCGAACAACGCGCGCAGCACGAGCAGCGCGGTCAGGCTCGGCGCGAAACCCGATGCGAGTTCGAGCAGCGAGTAGCACGCGATGTTGACCATCAGCGTCGGGCGGCGGCCGAAGCGATCGGCGAGCCGGCCGAAGATCAGTGCGCCGAGCGGGCGCATCGCGAGCGTCAGTGTGAGCGCGAACGCGACGGCGGGAATTGTCGATCCGAATTCGGCGGCGATGTCCTTCAGCACGAAGACCATCAGGAAGAAATCGAACGCATCGAGTGTCCAGCCGAGGTAGGCGGCGATCGTGACGTTGCGTTGTTCGCGGGTCCAGCTCATGTCCGAGGTCTCCTCGTTGGCTTGCGCGCTCATGATGTGCATGCGGATGCCGGCCGGCTTGCGCGCGGTGCGGGGGGCATTGATCGAGTGTAGGCCTCGGCGCCGGACGAGGTGGGGCGCGATAACGTCGAATCAGGAATAATCCCTAGGAAATGGACTGTTTCGGAATGGGAAACGCCGTCGTACGAAACAGGCGGCGGGCGTCTGTATCATTCCGGAAGGCTGTTTGTATCTGTTTTGTAATGCGCCCGCTGCGCATCGTCACCGAATCAGGAGTCCCGATGACCGAACGTTCCGCCGCCACGCTGCCCGTGCTCGAAACTGACCGGCTGTGGCTGCGTCCGCGTGTGCTGGCCGACCTCGATGCGTGCCTTGCGATGGATCGCGATCCCGAGGTCACGCGACACATCGCGGGCCCGTGGCACGATCCCGTCGAGCATCGGCGCTTCGTCACGCACCGGATCACGCGCGACTACCCGCCGGGCCTCGGTTACTGGTCGATCTTCGAGAAGGCCGCGCCCGATGCGTTCATCGGCTGGATCCTGCTGATTCCCGACTATGCGGGCGGCGCACGCGACGTCGAGATCGGCTGGCGGCTGGTGCGGGCGACATGGGGGCGCGGCATCGCGAGCGAAGCGGCGGCGGCGGTCGTGCGTCACGCCTTCGACACCGTGCGCCTGCCGCGCGTGATCGCCGATATCGCGGAGGCCAACGGCGGCTCGCTGAATGTCGCGCGCAAGCTCGGGATGCATCGCGTGAGCGTCGTGCACGATGGCATTCCTTACATTCGACATCGTCTCGAGCGCAACGATCTGCGTGCGTAGCGCGGCGCCGCTCGTGCGCAGGCGGTTGTCAGAGATCGTCAACCGGATGCGTATCGAGGTCATGACGTATTAACGGCTCGCACGATCAGGAGTATCGTTGCCGGAATTTCGCAACATGGGGTACGACCATGGCTCTCGGCAACGATGTTCACCTGATTCCCGTCAAGCTGGAAGAACTGCGTCCCACGCAGATGACGGTCGGCTATCGCGAAGTCAAGGCGAAGCGCAAGCACTGGAAGGCGCTCAGCAAGCGCGCGCGCAAGGCCGCGATCGAATCGCACTGGTTCCCGGCGGTGCTCGGCCCGGATGGGCTGCACTACATCACCGATCACCACCACCTCGGCCTCGCGCTGATCGAGGAAGGCGAGGTGCGCGTGAACGCGATGCTGCTGAAGGATCTGTCGTGGCTCGACCACACGATCTTCTGGCGGATGATGGAGCACAACCAGTGGGTGCATCCGTTCGGCGCGGACGGCACGCGCCGCGACTACGCGAATCTGCCGAAGGCGCTGACGGGGCTCGTGGACGATCCGTACCGCAGCCTCGCCGGCGAGCTGCGCACGGCGGGCGGCTATGCGAAGGATGCGACGCCGTTCAGCGAATTCCTGTGGGCCGACTACCTGCGCCAGCACGTGTCGCTCGACCAGATCCGCAAGAACTTTGCGAAGGCGCTCGATATCGCGCTGCATCGCGCGCATGAGCAGGACGCACGCTATCTGCCCGGCTGGTCGGGCGTCATCGCCGTCAAGCCCTGACCCTCATGACGACCGCCCCGATCCGCCCCGATGCCGGCCCGCAGCATGCCGACCATTTCGCCGCGCTCGACGCGGCCTCGCCGCCGCCCACGCGACGCATCGGCCTCGATGCGCTGGCCGGCCTGTCGATCGCGGGCCTGCTGATCCCCGAGGCGGTCGCGTACGCGGGGCTGGCGAACCTGCCGCCGCAGGCCGGTCTCATCGCATTGCTGTCGGGGCTCGTCGTCTATGCGCTCACCGGCAGCAGCCGCTTCGCGATCGTGTCGTCGACGTCGTCGTCGGCCGCCGTGCTCGCGGCGACCGTGCTGGCGGAGTCGGGGATGGCGCTCGCCGCGCAGCTCGCGCTCGCGGCGGCGCTCGTCGCGATGACGGGCGTGCTGTTCATCCTGGCCGGTGCCGCGCGCCTCGGCGGCATGTCGGACTTCGTCGCGCGGCCGGTGCTGCGCGGCTTCACGTTCGGCCTTGCGCTGACGATCGTCATCAAGCAGTTGCCGAAGATTCTCGCGATCTCCGTGCAGCACAGCGATGCGCCGCATGTCGCGCTCGACCTGATCACCGGTGCGCCGCATGCGAATCTCGCGAGCGTCGTGCTCGGTGCGGTCGCACTGGCGTTGCTGTTCGCGCTTGGGCGGAGCTCGCGCGTGCCCGCGACGCTCGTCGTGATCGTGCTGTCGATCGCGGCCGGCTATGCGATCGACTGGCAGCGATACGGGATCGCGATCGTCGGCCATATCGATTTCAGGCATCTCGAGTTCGGCCTGCCGACCCTCGACCGCAACGCGTGGATGCAGACCATCGAGCTTGCGTTCGCGCTGATGCTGATCCTGTACGCGGAATCGTACGGATCGATCCGCAACTTCGCGCTGAAGCATGGCGACAGCGTATCGCCGAACCGCGACCTCGTCGCGCTCGGCTGCGCGAATCTCGTGTCGGGCCTGCTGCACGGGATGCCGGTCGGCGCCGGCTATTCGGCGACCTCGGCGAACGAAGCGGCCGGCGCGCAATCGCGCTTTGCCGGCCTGTGGGCGGCAGGCGTGGTTGCGCTGATCGTCTGGCTGCTGCTGCCGCAGCTCGCACGCACGCCGGAGCCCGTGCTCGCGGCGATCGTGATCTTCGCGGTCAGCCACTCGCTGCATCCGTCGGTATTCCGGCCGTACTGGGCCTGGCATCGCGACCGGCTCGTCGTGATCGCCGCGCTGCTCGCGGTGCTCGTGCTCGGCGTGCTGCACGGGCTGCTCGCGGCCATCGGCGTGAGCCTGCTGCTGACGCTGCGCAAGCTGTCCGAGCCGAACGTCAGCGTGCTAGGCAGGTTGCGCGACAGTCATGATTTCGTCGACGTGTCGAGCCATGCCGACGCGAAGCCGGTGCCGGGCGTGCTGATCGTTCGCCCCGAGGCGCAACTGTTCTTCGCGAACGCGGACCGGATGCTGAACCGTGTGCGTGCGTTGATGAAGGCCGTGCCGGATGCGCATACCGTGATGCTGAGCCTCGAGGAAACGCCGGATATCGACAGCACGACGATCGAATCGTTGCGCACGTTCGCGGCCGAATGCACGGCGCGCGGGTTGCGGCTCGCGATCGTGCGGCTCAAGGTGCACGCGCTGCATGCGTTGCGCCGCGCGGCCGACGATACGCTGCACGACGACGCAATGTCGGAACTGAGCGTCGACGAGAGCCTGCAACTGCTGCAGGCCGGGATGCCGCCGGACGGCGACGCCGGCGCGACCGCCGCGTGACGGGGCGGCGCGCCGGCGCGTGCTATTGGGAAACGACGACGCCGGCGGAGCGATCGATCATGCCGGTCACTTCGGCTGCCGTCGGCGCATAGGCGCCGGCATGCTCACAGGCGACCGCCGCGCACGCGGCTGCGTAGCGCAGATGGTCGGCGGCTGATGCATCGGGACGCGCGAGCTGGCTGGCGAGCCAGCCGCCGATGCTCGCATCGCCGCAGCCGACGGTGTCGGCCACTTCGGTCGGGAACGCGGGCTGGAACAGCACGGTGTCGCGATGCAGGAGTTGCATGCCGGATGCGCCGCGCGTGACGAGCATCGTTGCGTCGGGCGCCCACGTGCGCAGTTGCGCGAGCGCGGCGGCTTCATCGAGTTCGGGAAACAGCCCGCGCAGATCCTCGTCGGAGACCTTGATCCAGTCGGCGAGCCCGGCCAGCCGGCGCAGCGTGTCGCGATACGACGGCGCGGCCATCGGCGCACGAAAGTTCGGGTCGAACGAGATCCGCTTGCCGGCCGCCCGCGCAGCTTGCGCAACTTCGATCAGGCGCGACGCGAGCGGCTCGCGCACGACACCGAGTGAACCGACGTGCACGATCTCGGTCGCGTCGAGTGCGCCGGCGGGCAGGTCCGCCGGATCGAACGCGAGATCGGCGCTGTTCTCGCCGATGAAAAAGTAGTGGGGCGGCTGCTTCGACACGACCATCGCGAGCAGCGGCGCGCGATCGACCTGCCGCATGAAGCGCAGGTCGAGCCCGGCGTCGGCGCTCTTGCGCATCAGCTCGTCGCCGAAGGTGTCGCGGCTGACCGTGCCGGCGAAGGCCGTCGGCACGCCGAGTCGCGCACCGACGCGCGCGACGTTCCAGCATGAGCCGCCGGCGACGCTGTGCCAGTGCTGCGCGTCGTCGCGGATGAAATCGGTCAATGCTTCGCCGAATACGATCAGGCGGGGAAACGTCGTCGTCATGTCGAAACCTTGTGCCGCGGCGTTGTGCGCGGTCATGCAGCGATTGATCTGAAAAGGCGGACAGTGCGGGCCGTCGCACGTTGCGATGCGGCCCGGCACTGCCCGGTTGCGCGGGTGGACGGGCGGCGCGATCAGCGCGGCGCGCTCCAGCCCTTGTAGGTCTTCACGTTGTCGCGCGTGATGAGCGTCGGTTCGATCAGGATCATCGGGTTGGCCGGCTTCTGGCCGTTCATGATGCCGTAGCCGACGTTGACGGCCTGCTGCGCCATCGCCCACGGATCCTGGCTCGACGACGCCTGCACGAGCGTATTCGACTTGAGCGCGACTTCGATATCGGGCGCACCGTCGACCGACGTGATCACGATGCCCGGGCGGTTCAGCTGTTTCGCGGCGAGATCGCTGCCGATCGCCTGCGGGTCGTTGATCGTGAATACCGCATCGAGCTTCGGAAAACGCGTCAGGTAGCCCTGCATCGCATTCATCCCGCCTTCACGCGAGCCCTTGCCGTCCTGGTCGCTCGACAGCACCTTGATGCCGGCGTTTTTCGCGAGCACGGTCTTGCAGCCGTTGACGCGATCGATCACGGCCGACACTTGCGGGCCGTTCTCGATGATCACGTTGCCCTTGCCGTTGAGTTTCTTCGCGATGTAGTCGCATGCCAGCTCGCCGGCCTTCACGTTGTTGGTCTGCACGGTCGCGTTCGCGCCGGCGGCCGCGACGTCGACCGCAACGACCGTGATGCCGGCTGCCTGCGCCTTCTTCACCGCCGGCTCGATCGCCTTCGGATCGGTTGCGTTGAGCAGGATCATGTCGACGTGCGCGGAGATGAAGTTGTCGATCTGCGTGAACTGCTTGTTCAGGTCGTAGTCGGCCGACACGGCCGTGACTTTCGCATTCGGGTTGATCTGTTTGGCGCGCGCCTCGGCGCCCTTGACGATCGTGACGAAGTACGGGTTGCCGAGCGACCCGACCGTGACGCCGATCGATTTGAGCGGCTTGTCGGCCGCGTGCGCGACGGAAGCGCCGAAGGCGAGTGCGCAGGCGGCGGCGGTGAGGGCGGCTTTGTGCTTGAACATGTCGTTGTGTCTCCGTGAAGTTGCTTGTCGAGCGGGCGCAGGGATCGGCCTGCGCCGCAAGGTTGAATGGACGGGAAGGCGCTCAGGTGCGCGCCGAATCGCGCTGGCGGTAGCGGTCGAGCGCGACGGCGCCGATGATCACGAGCCCCTTGATGATGTACTGCCAGATGTCGGACACGCCGAGCAGCACGAGGCCGTTCGTCAGCACCGCGATGATCAGCGCACCGATCAACGTGCCGACGATCGAGCCGACGCCGCCGACGAAGCTCGTTCCGCCGAGGATCACCGCGGCGATCGCGTCGAGTTCGTACGACTGGCCGAGCTGCAGGCCATTGGCCGCGTAGAGCCGCGCGGCCGACATCACCGCGCCGAGGCCGGCGAGCAGGCCCGACGCCGCATACACGAACATCTGGATCGCACGCACGTTGATGCCCGACAGGCGGGCGGCTTCCGGGTTGCCGCCGACCGAATAGATGCGCATTCCGAGCACCGTGCGACGCAGGATGAACCACGAAATCGCGATCACCGCGCACGCGATCACGACGAGCCACGGCACGCCGAGGATCGTGCCATTGCCGATGAACGCGAACGGCAACTGCGGATTGAACACGGTCGTGTCGTTGCCGATCAGGCGCGCGACGCCGCGCACGGCCGTCATTGCGCCGAGCGTGACGATGAACGGCGGCAGGCGCAGGAACGAGATCAGGCCGCCGTTGATCGCGCCGAACACGAGGCCGACGAAGAGCGCGAACGGCACGCCGAGCCAGCCCCAGCCCGGGATGGTCGACGCGAGCAGCGCCGCGACGGCGGCGGCAGCGAGCACCGAGCCGACCGACAGGTCGATGCCGCCCGTCAGGATCACGAAGGTCATGCCGGCGGCGAGCACGATGTTGATCGACGCCTGCTGCGTGACGATCGACAGGTTCTGCAGCGTGAAGAAACCGTCGGTCAGGAAGCCGAAGCCGATGCACAGCACGAGCAGCACCGGCAGCATGCCGGCGGTGCGGATCAGCGACTGCATGCGGGCGCGATGATCGGCGCCGCGCATCAGGGGCGTACGGTTGGCGACCGGATGGGCCGTCGCGGAAGCGAGGTTCCGCTGCTTGGTCGGGTTGATCATTTCGGTAACCTGAATGTAAGAAAGAAATGAAAAGGGCTCAGTGCGCGTCGGCGAGTTCGGCCTGCGAGCCGGTGGCGAGCGCGATGATGGCTTCCTGCGTGATGGGCGTCTGCGTGTAGCCGCCGAGTTCTCCGGCGATTTCGCCTTCGCGCATCACGAGCACGCGATCGGCCACGCCGATGATCTCCGGCAGTTCGCTCGAGATCACGATCACGCCCACGCCGGCACGGGCCAGTTCGTTGATGATCCGGTAGATCTCGGATTTCGCGCCGATGTCGACGCCGCGCGTCGGTTCGTCGAGGATCAGCACGCGCGGTTTCGTCTCGAGCAGCCGCGACAACAGCACCTTCTGCTGGTTGCCGCCGGACAGCGCGCCGACGTTGACGTTCGCGTGGGGAACGCGGATCGACAGCGACGTGATGGCGTCGCGTGCGCGTTCGGCGCCGCGCGCGAGGTCGAGTGCGCCGAGCCGCGCATCGCGGTTGCAGACCGAGATATTGATGTTGTCGCGCACGCTCATGTCGAGGAACAGGCCCTGGCGCTTGCGGTCTTCGGTCAGGTAGACGAGGCCGGCATCGATCGCGTCGCGCGGCGAGTGCGCGCCGAACGTGCGCTCGCCCACCTTCACATCGCCGCGCACGCGCGGTTCGGCGCCGAAGATCAGACGCGCGAGTTCAGTGCGGCCTGCGCCCACGAGCCCCGCGATGCCAAGCACTTCGCCGGCGTGCAGGTCGAGGCTGCAGCCGCGCACGCGCGAGCCGTCGGCGATGTCGCGTACCGACAGCAGCAGGTGGCCGGGGTCGTACGGCGCGTGTTCCTTCTTGTAGAAGCCGGAGATGTCGCGGCCGACCATCATGGCGACGAGACGCTCGGCTGACAGCGATGCGCGTTCGAGCGTGCCGACGTACGTGCCGTCGCGCAGCACCGACACCCGGTCGGACAGTTCGTAGATCTCCGCCATCCGGTGGCTGATGTAGATGATCGCGAGACCCTCCTCGCGCAACTGGCGGATCAGCCGGAACAGGTGCTCGGTTTCGCGCGACGACAGCGGCGTGGTCGGTTCGTCCATCACGAGGATGCGCGCACGGGTGTGCACGGCGCGCGCGATCTCGACGAGCTGTTGCTCCGCGATCGACAGCGTATCGACGAGCGTGTCGGGCCCGAACGATGCGCCCAGGCGCGCGAGCACGTCCTCGCAGCCGCGCGCCATCGCCGCGCGGTCGATCGTGCCCCAGCGCCGGTTGCCGCGCCGCAGTTCGCGGCCAATATAGATGTTTTCCGCGACGGTCAGATTCGGCGACAGGCACAGCTCCTGGTAGATCACCGCGACGCCCGCATCGCGCGCGGCAAGCGGGCCGTCGATGTCGATGCGGGCGCCGTCGATCAGGATCTCGCCGCCGGCGTCGGCGCGGTATGCGCCCGACAGGATTTTCATCAGCGTCGATTTGCCCGCGCCGTTTTCGCCCATCAGCGAATGGATCTCGCCGGGATAGACGGTCAGGCTGACGTTGTCGAGCGCGCGCACGGCCGGGAACGTCTTGCTGATCCCGCGCATCTCGAGCAGCGGGCGGGGCGACTCAGATCGCGACATGGTTGACCTCCTGCGAGTCGGTGCGGGCGCCCTTGAGAATGCCGGCCCGCGGAGAGAAGTTGAAGAACATCGGCAGCGTGGCCGCGCCGATCGCACCGGCGTCGGCGCCGAACGTGCCGCGTACGAGTACCGGCGTGCCGCGCGCTTCGGGCGCGGTGGCCACGAGCGCTGCGCGCAGGCGCGTCGTGACCGCGTCGAGCAGGCCCGCGTCGGTATCGGCGTCGAGCACGACCACCGGCGCATCGATCACGCACAGCATCGCGCGCAGTGCCGGTGCCAGGGCGTCGACGCAATCGTCGATCCATTCGTCGACGGCCGGCAGGCCGCGGGCGATGCAGGCTTCGAGATCGGCCCGGTTGTCGACCGTCTCGCCGTGATGGCGCAGGTGGCGCACCAGCGCATGCAGCGATGCGCGCGCGAGCAGGATGTCCCACGGGCCGCGCGGCGGCGGCGCGGAAGCCAGCCGGCTCGGCGGCACGGGAATCACGGCGACGTCGCCCGCATTGCCGGTCACGCCGCGCAGGCAGTCGCCATCGATCGCGATGCCGCCGCCGATTGCCGGCCCGATGAACAGGTAGACGAAGTCGTCGCACTGCCGGCCGTATCCGTAGAACAGTTCGGCGATCGCGGCCGCGTTGCCGTCGTTTTCGCCGAAGACGGGTAGCGATTGCGTGCGACCGAGGTCGGCCGCGAAATCGACGTCTTCCCACGCGCGGAACGTGTCGGGTGCGAGGCCGAGTTCGCGCATCCACGCGCCGAGGTTGTAGGGCTGCGCGACGCCGATGCCGGTCAGGCGTGCGCGCTCGTGGTCGGGGAGCAGGGCCTGCATGGCGTCGATGTCATGGCGGACGATCTCGAGCACGTCGGCGGGCGGCGGAAGCAGCGTGTCGTGCGAGCGTCGGCCGAGCACGTCGCCCGCGAAATTGACGAGTGCCGTTTCGATGCGCATGCGGTCGAGATGGACGCCGATGCCGAACGCGCCGCGCGGATCGAGGCGGATCAGCGAGGCGGGCTGGCCGCGCTGGCCTTCCGTGCGGCCAGCGAATTCGATCAGCTTCGCGCCGGCGAGCGACGTGATGATGCTGCCGACTGCCGTTCCCGTCATGTTCGCAAGGCGGGCGAGGTCAGCCTTCGACGCGCTGCCCGCGCGCCGCAGCGTCTTCAGCAGCAGGCGCTCGTTGTAACGGCGCACGTTGGCCGAATTGCTTCCCTGGCCGAAGTGCGGGCTTCTCATGGCGTCTCCTTCCATGGTGCGCCGTTCGGCGGCGCATTAAATAAATCACGTTGATTTATTTAACTGCGTGAGCGGCGGAATGTCAGCCTAGGGAAATCCCGGCTTGGGGTGGGGGCGGGGATGCTGGTGCGGGGTGTCCGGAATCGGGGATGGAGCGCGGAGATCGAGAAGATCAGGCCCAGGGTGGCTTGTGGGGTGGTCAGAACCCGGGGCAATGGGTTGTCGCCGGGTTGGCCGCGTGCCGTTACGGCTCGCTGGTGCTGGCCACGCAAACCGAAGTGACTGGTTTGCTCTCGGGACAGGGGGCGTCGGAAATAAAAAAAGGCCGGCTAAAAGCCGACCTTTTTAGAAAACAGATGGTGCCCAGGAGAGGACTCGAACCTCCACGATGTTGCCACCGCTAGGACCTGAACCTAGTGCGTCTACCAATTCCGCCACCTGGGCACGTTTTGCAGTAGCTGCTTGCTGCAAAGAAGCAAAATTATAGCGCGTATTGCTTGGCTGTCAACAGAATTTGAGGTCGCGAACGAAAATAATTTAGCGGGCTTGTTCGGGGCATCGGGCGGGGTGCGCAAACGTCGCGGCCGCCGACGTGCATCGCCGAATTTGCGATTCCGGTCGCGCACGTGGGCACATCAATTCCGCAGTCGGGAATGACGCGAGATCAGCTGGAGGTAGGCAACTCTTGAAAGCGGATGGCGGTCGGGAGGGCAGGTTTCGGTCACGCACGCGCGACGCCGGCTTCACTTGCCGACGCAGCCTTTCGAATCCTCGCGCGAAGCGAGCAGGCGTTGCTTCCTGGACCGGAAATGAAAAAAGGCCGGCTAGAAGCCGACCTTTTCAGAAAACAGATGGTGCCCAGGAGAGGACTCGGTCACACATGCGCGACCCCGGCTGCGCTTGCAAGCGCAGCCTTTCGAGTCCTCGCGCAAAGCGCGCAGGCGCTTTGCTTCCTGGGCCGGAAATGAAAAAAGGCCGGCTAGAAGCCGACCTTTTTGAATACAGATGGTGCCCAGGAGAGGACTCGAACCTCCACGATGTTGCCACCGCTAGGACCTGAACCTAGTGCGTCTACCAATTCCGCCACCTGGGCACGTTTCGCTTATTGCTGCAGTGCGAAGACCGCTATTCTAGCGTGTTGGCGGAGTCTGTCAACACAATTTCACTCAAGGCGGTAAAAATATTGCCTCTTGCGCGACGGATTCTCACGTGCCGGCCGGATGAGCGTGTTTCGCGGCGAAATTCCAGTGCTGGGTCTGGCTCGTGTCGACGCGGGCCGGCAGCAGTCCGGCCGTGAGGAATATGTTGGCGTCTTCTGCTGTTCGCCGAAGTTTCGCGCGACCGCTGCGCGGACGACATAGCTGCGGCGCGCGTTCGTTGCCGCGTCGAGCCCGCAGATCGGCGCGAGTGTATTCGCGGCTTCCTGCGGGTGGTCGCGCAGCCGTGTGTCCGCCGGCGACAACGGGTCGAGCGGAAAACCGAAAGCGTGGGGTTCGTGCTCGTGAAGGCGCGCAATCTGATCGCGTCCGAGATGGATGCGGCGTTGAAGGATCTCGATATCACGGCGCGGTAAATGGGCGTCCTGCTGTTCCTGCGTCCCTGCGCACCGGCAGTGCGGCGACGCCTTTCGAATTGTCGAAGCGGCTCGGTGTCGACACCGGGCTGATGACGCGCGTGCTCGACAAGCTGGAGTGTAAGGGGCTCGTCGAGCGGTCGCGCAGCGTGAGCGATCGGCGGGTGGTGAACCTCGCGCTGACCGAAGCGGGGCAGCCGGTTGCCGTGCGGATTCCGGAGATTGCGCCGAAGGTGCTCAACGCCCGCTTGCGGAAATTTTCGAAGACCGAGTTTGACGAACTGTCACGGCTGCTGCACAAGTTCGTCGGCGAGCAAGCCGAGCGCCGTTCCTTGGCGCCGGAAATGAAAAAGGCCGGCTAGAAGCCGACCTTTTCAGAAAACAGATGGTGCCCAGGAGAGGACTCGGTCACGCATGCGCGACCCCGGCTGCGCTTGCAAGCGCAGCCTTTCGAGTCCTCGCGCAAAGCGCGCAGGCGCTTTGCTTCCTGGGCCGGAAATGAAAAAAGGCCGGCTAGAAGCCGACCTTTTTGAATACAGATGGTGCCCAGGAGAGGACTCGAACCTCCACGATGTTGCCACCGCTAGGACCTGAACCTAGTGCGTCTACCAATTCCGCCACCTGGGCACGTTTTGCAGTAGCTGCTTGCTGCAAAGAAGCGAAATTATAGCGCCCCAATTATTCGTGTCAACACTTTTTTACGATGCATCGCAAACCGGGCTCCGCCGCGCCTGCTCGCGGCATTCCGGTCTTTTGGCGACACAGGCGGGTGATAGAATGACCCGCCGCCGTCAATATAGAACTGTCTGAAGGACACCTCTATGTTGATGCCGTGCACCATCAATCAACGCAACGAGAACAACCATCGACAAACCCTTGAGCAAATATCCGTACCCCATTCCGAGCCGTGAAGAAATTCTCGGCGTGCTGCGTACGAGCGACGCGCCGCTGGCCGCCAACGACATCGCGGAAGCACTGTCGATCAAGCGTCAGGAGCGCGAGGGGTTCTTCCGACGTGTCGCCGCGATGGAACGCGACGGCCAGATTCGCCTCGACAAGCGCGGCCATTACCAGTTGACCCATCCGTCGAATTTCGTCGCCGGGCGCGTGCAGGGGCATCGCGACGGCTACGGGTTCGTCATCCGCGACGACGGCCAGGACGACCTGTTCCTGCCGAACGGCGAAATGCAGAAGGTGATGCACAACGATCGCGTGCTCGCACGGATCGTCGGCTACGATCGCCGCGGCCGCCCGGAAGGGCATGTCGTCGAAGTCACCGAGCGCGCGAACAAGCGCGTGATCGGCCGCCTGCTCAACGAGAACGGCGCGCTGATCGTCGCACCGGAAGACAAGCGCATCGGCCATGACATCCTGATCACGCAGAACGTGAAGAAGGCGAAGGTCGGGCAGGTCGTCGTCGTCGAGCTGACCGATTTCCCGAGCCGCCATTCGCAGCCGCTCGGCCGTGTCGTCGAGGTGCTCGGCGACATCGACGATCCGGGCATGGAAATCGAAATCGCGGTGCGCAAGTACGGCGTGCCGCACGAGTTCAGCCAGCCGGCGCTCGACGAAGCTGCCGCGCTGCCCGACAAGGTGCGGCCGACCGACCTGCGTTTCCGCGTCGACCTGCGCGATGTGCCGCTCGTGACGATCGACGGCGAGGACGCCCGCGACTTCGACGACGCCGTCTACTGCGAGCCGGTCAAGGTCGGCCGTGGCGACGGCTACCGGCTGATCGTCGCGATCGCCGACGTATCGCACTACGTACAGCCGGGCAGCGGGCTCGACGCCGACGCGCTCGAGCGCAGCACGTCGGTCTACTTCCCGCGCCGCGTGATTCCGATGCTGCCGGAGAAGCTGTCGAACGGCCTGTGCTCGCTGAATCCGCATGTCGACCGCTGCGTGCTGGCGTGCGACATGGTGATCACCGCGCGCGGCGAGATCAAGGCGTACCAGTTCTATCCGGCCGTCATCCATTCGGCTGCGCGCCTCACGTATACCGAAGTCGCCGCCGTGCTGTCGAACACGAAGGGACCGGAGGCTGCGCGTCGAGCGGACCTGCTGCCGCACCTGCAGGACCTGTACGGCGTCTACAAGTCGCTGTTCACCGCGCGGCAGAAGCGTGGCGCGATCGACTTCGACACGACCGAGACCTACATCGTCTGCAACTCGCAGGGCAAGATCGAGCAGATCGTGCCGCGCCAGCGTAACGATGCGCACAAGCTGATCGAGGAATGCATGCTGGCCGCGAACGTCTGCGCGGCCGACTTCCTGAAGCGTAACAAGCATCCGGGCCTGTACCGCGTGCACGCGGGACCGACGCCGGAGAAGCTCGAGAACCTGCGCGCGTTCCTGCGCGGCATGGGCCTGTCGCTCGGCGGCGGCGACAAGCCGCATGCGAGCGACTATGCGGCGCTGATGGCGCAGATCCGCGACCGGCCCGATGCGCAGATGCTGCAGCCGATGCTGCTGCGCTCGATGCAGCAGGCCGTCTACAGCCCGGACAACATCGGTCACTTCGGTCTGGCTTACGAGGCGTACGCGCACTTCACGAGCCCGATCCGCCGCTATCCCGACCTGCTCACGCACCGCGCGATCTACGCGATCCTGTCGGGCAAGAAGTATGTGCCGAAGGCACCGGATGGCTTCGAGCTGAACACCGCGCTGTCGCCGCGTGCCCGTGCGATGCAGCAGGCCGACGACGAAGCGCGCGGCCGCTCGCGCTCGAACAACACGGCGATCTGGGAAGAACTCGGACTGCACTGCTCGGCAAACGAGCGACGTGCGGACGAAGCGTCGCGCGATGTCGAGGCATGGCTCAAGTGCTATTTCATGCGCGACAAGCTCGGCGAGGAGTACGGCGGGATGGTGAACGGCGTCACGTCGTTCGGCATCTTCGTGCAGCTCGACACGCTCTTCATCGAAGGGCTCGTGCACGTCACGGAACTTGGCTCGGACTACTTCCAGTACGACGAGATCAAGAACGAGCTGCGCGGTGAACGCACGGGCATCCGCTATCGCCTGTCGGATCGCGTGCGCGTGCAGGTGAGCCGCGTCGATCTCGATGCACGCAAGATCGACTTCCGTCTTGTGCGCGATACGCCGGTGAAGGCGCCGCGTCCTTCGCCCGCGCCGGCTTCGGCTGGCGGCGCTGTCGAGCGCGGCAACGGCAACGGCCCGCGCGTACGCGCGCTGCCCCAGGCAGAGGAGCCTGCGCTGCGTCGCAAGAAGGCCGCGAGCGCGCCGAGCGTCGCGGTGAATGAAGCGCGCGCCGCGCGTGCCGCCGCGAAGAAGAAGGGCGCCAGCGGCAGCGGCGCGGCGGCGAAGCCGGCCGCGAAGAAGACGCGCGCCCGCAAGAAGTATTGAGCATTCGGGGCGGCGTCAGCGCCCGCCCTGCAGTATCGAGAGACGCCGCGTTACCGGCCATCAGCCGGCAACGCGGCGCTTTCCTTTT
Source organism: Burkholderia sp. BCC0405 (assembly GCF_902833075.1). Taxonomy (NCBI): domain Bacteria; kingdom Pseudomonadati; phylum Pseudomonadota; class Betaproteobacteria; order Burkholderiales; family Burkholderiaceae; genus Burkholderia; species Burkholderia sp. BCC0405. The sequence continues at coordinate 71,197 of NZ_CADFEO010000008.1, read as the reverse complement.
CCATGGATCGCGGCTGCGCGCGTCGCGCGGCCGCACGTTTGATCGAAGGTTGTTCCAGTCATGTCACGTCTGAAGGTTCTTTACGGTTTTCATGCGGTGACCGCACGTTTGCGGCACGATGCATCGACGGTTGCGGAGGTGCTGTACGACCAGACGCGCCGCGACCGCCGCATGCAGGACTTCCTGCACACCGCGAAGGAAGCGGGCGTGCGGCTGATCGCGGCCGACGAAACGCGCCTGTGGGGCCTCGCCCATACCGAGCGTCACCAGGGCGTCGTCGCGCGTGTCGAGGACATCCCGCTCGCGCAGAACCTGTCGGAGCTGCTCGACGGCATCCAGGGCCCGGCGCTGCTGCTGGTGCTCGACGGTGTCACCGATCCGCACAACCTCGGCGCGTGCCTGCGTGTCGCCGATTCGGCTGGTGCGCACGCGGTGATCGCGCCGCGCGACCGTGCAGTCGGCCTGAACGCAACCGCGGCCAAGGTCGCGAGCGGCGCGGCCGATACGGTGCCATACATCACGGTGACGAACCTCGCCCGCGCCCTGCGCGAGCTGAAGGACGCCGGCGTGTGGATCATCGGCACGTCGGACGAGGCATCGGCAACGCTCTACGAAACGAAGCTCGACGGCCCCGTCGCGCTCGTGATGGGCGCGGAAGGCGAAGGCATGCGCCGGCTTACGCGCGACACCTGCGACGAAGTGATGAGCATTCCGATGGCCGGCAGCGTGGAAAGCCTGAATGTGTCGGTCGCAAGCGGCGTGTGCCTGTACGAAGCCGTGCGCCAGCGGCGCGTGAAGGGCTGACGCAGCCCGTCCCGCGTGCCCTGCGCGGGCCTCAAATGACCCGAACGACGCGTGCCGCGATCCGATGCGGCACGCGGCTCTCCGGAGCTCGCAACCGATGACCCTGTTTCGCGTTGGTGCATCCTGCGTCGTACTGTGCCTGCTGGCCGCCTGCACGTCGCCGTCGCTCGTCGAACGCGGCACCTACTACGCCGACACGAGCTTGCACGCGCGCGGCGCCGATTCGCGGATCCGCTTCCTCGTGATGCATTACACCGAAAGCGACGAGGCGAAATCGCTGCGCACGCTGACGGGCGATTCGGTCAGCGTGCATTACGTCATCCCGCCGCAACCGCGCATCGAGCGCGGGATGCCGGTCGTCTACCAGCTCGTTCCGGAATCGGAACGTGCATGGCACGCGGGCGTCAGCGAGTGGCAGGGCACGACCGAGCTGAACGCGGTGTCGATCGGCATCGAGAACGTGAACCGCGGGCCGCTCGATCCGCAGAACCGCACCTGGCAGCCCTATCCGCCCGAACAGGTCGCGGCGCTGACCCGGCTGTCGAAGGACATCGTCGCGCGCTACGGGATTCCGCCGACGCGCGTGGTCGGGCACAGCGACATCGCGCCGCAACGCAAGATCGATCCGGGGCCGCTGTTTCCCTGGCATGCGCTGGCCCAGGCCGGTGTCGGCGCGTGGCCGGACGACGCGACCGTGACCGCGCGGCTCGGCGGTCGTGATCCGCATGCGCCGGCCGACGTGCGCGAACTGCAGAGCAAGCTCGCGCGCTACGGCTACGACGTGGCCACCGATGGGGTGCTCGACGCACGCACGCGACGCGTGTTCGCGGCGTTCCAGATGCATTTTCGGCCGGCCGATTATTCGGGCAATCCGGACGCCGAAACCGACGCGATCGCGCAGGCGCTGCTCGACAAGTATTTCCCCGACACGCAACCGGCTGACGCCGCGCCTGCCGCGGGCGCGCCCTGAATGCGCGGCACGCGGTGCGCCGAAAAAGGGCGGCCCGTCATCCGAGTCCGGTAAACTGGCGGTTTTCCGCAATCCCGCAGCATTACCACTCCATGACTCAAGACGAACTCAAACGCCTCGTCGGCCAGGCCGCCGCTGATTACGTGATCCAGAACGTGCCGGAAGGCGCCGTGATCGGCGTCGGCACCGGCTCGACCGCCAACTGCTTCATCGACGCGCTCGCCGTCGTCAAGGCGCGCTATCGCGGCGCCGTGTCGAGCTCCGTCGCCACGACCGAACGCCTGAAGTCGCACGGCATCAAGGTGTTCGACCTGAACGAGGTCGACTCGCTGCAGGTGTACGTCGATGGCGCCGACGAGATCGACGCGAGCGGCGCGATGATCAAGGGTGGCGGCGGTGCGCTGACGCGCGAGAAGATCGTCGCGTCGGTGGCCGATACGTTCGTCTGCATTGCCGACGCCAGCAAGCGCGTGCCGGTGCTCGGCGCGTTCCCGCTGCCGATCGAGGTCGTGCCGATGGCGCGCACGGCGATCGGCCGGCGCGTGACGGCCCTCGGTGGCGTGCCCGTGCTGCGCGTGACGAAGGACGGCGCGCCGTACATCACCGACAACGGCAACGAGATCATCGACGTGAAGGGGCTGCAGATCGCCGATCCGCGCGGCTTCGAAGCGCAGGTGAACGCATGGCCGGGCGTCGTGACGGTCGGCCTGTTCGCCGAGCGCGGCGCGAATCTGTGCTTGCTCGGCACCGATAACGGCGTCGAAACGATCGTCTATTCGGTTAATTGAAAGATATGACAAGCAGTCCGTAATGACGTGTCATATACCGTAATGGACTGAATGTTTAAATCTTGTGGAAATCGGGGCCCGGCAGGCGCAATGCGCTTCCCGGGCTTTATTTTTAGCCGTATAAATCACCCCGACAAAAAGAGGGATAACCCTGTCAGGTGTTTACCAGATAGCGAAATGTCCTCGAACTCATCAACTTATAGATCATAAGAACAGTCGTAACCAGGGCCGGCGGAACTGCGGAGCAGGTGTTCGCAAATCGACGCACGGGGAGGTGTCATGGAGCAGGGCAAAGACCGGTCACTGGTCGCCAAAGTGATGGATGGGCTTGTCTCGGGTATCGTCGAGGACAAGTACGGCGGCATCTTGCCGCCGCAGGACGTGCTGTCGAAAGAGTTCGATGTGAGTCGCACCGTGATGCGGGAAGCGTTGTCGATGTTGCTTGCGCGCGACATGCTCGACGTGCGTCCGAAAGTCGGCACGCGCGTGCGGCCGATGCGTGACTGGCGGATGATCGACGAAGACGTGGTGAGCTGGCGATTCCGGGCGAAACCCGATCCGCAGTTCATGCGCGATGTCATCGAATTCCGGATGCTGATCGAACCGCGCGCGACCGCGCAGGCGGCGGTGCGTGCAACGGCTGCCGACATCGCGGGTATTCGCGAAGCGTTCGATGCGTTCAAGGTGCTGCAGCCGGGAGACCCCGGCTACGACACCGCGGACGAGTTGCTGCACACGCGGATCGTCCAGGCGAGCGGCAACCAGTTCTTCCAGCAGATGGCGGCGATCGTGCGCGGTGCGGTGCGTCTCGTGAATCCGCGTGTCGTGCAGAAGGAAGGTGCGCACGACATCGTGGTGAAGGCGCATGCGCGTGTGGTCGACGCGATCGAGCGGCGCGACCCGCGCGAAGCCGAAGCCGCTTCGCTCGCGCTGATCGATTTCAGCGCCGACGAGATATCGCGCGATTTCTCCGTCGACGTACCGATGCGCGCCTGACGCTGCGCGCGTCGCTCATCCGTGTGCCGCCGGGCCGGTTATCATGACGGTGGCCGGCAGCGTGCCGGCCACCGTCATACGACCGACACGGAAGATCAGGATGAACGACAACGACCCTCACCCGGTGCGCTTCGGCATCGTCGGTGCAGGCAGCATCGCGCGCCGTTTCGCGCAAAGCCTCGCGCACGTGCCGGGCGCCACGCTCTCCGGTGCCTGGGCCCGCCGCGCCGATGCTGCGGCAGACTTTTGCGGCGCATACGGCGGTACGCCTGCCGCAAGCCTCGAAGCACTCCTCGCGAGCGATATCGACGCGGTCTACATCGCGACGCTCCATGACAGTCATGTGCAGTACACGCTGGCCGCGCTTGCTGCCGGCAAGGCCGTGCTGTGCGAAAAGCCCGCGACGCTGAACGCGGCGCAGCTCGACGCCGTGCTGCGTGCGGTACGCGACGCCGGGCGGCTTTTCATGGAGGCGATGAAGCCTCCGTTCTTTCCGCTGTACCGTCAGTTGCGCGCGCATCTGCATGACGATCCGATCGGCGAGATCCGGCTCGTGCGGGCAGGGTGTGCATCGTCGTCGGTCCCGGACGACCATTCCGTCTATCGCCTCGATCGCGCAGGCGGCGCGCTGCTCGATATCGGGATCTACGAGGCCTTTCTCGCGGTCGACTGGCTCGGCGCGGCGCTCGACGTGCAGACGCTCGGCCGCGTCGGCGCAACGGGTGTCGACCTGTTCGCGAGCCTGAACAGCGTGCATGCGAACGGCGGGATCGCGCAGCTCTTTTGCGGGCTCGACGTGATGGGGCGCGGCGACGCGCTGATCGCCGCGGCCGGCGGCCACGTGACGATTCACGAGAAGTGGTGGAACCCCGCGCGTGCGACGATCCGCTACGCGGACGGGCGCACCGTCGAACTCGATGCGCCGGTCGACGGCGGCGGGCTGAACTACGAGACCGCGCATTTCTGCGACCTGCTGCGTGCGGGCAAGACCGAAAGTCCGATCATGACGCACGACCATTCGCGGCAGATGATCGCGATGACCGATGCCGCGCGAGCGGCGCTGGGCGTGCGCTATTCGGGGGAATAAGCGGGAAGAAGGATGCCGGGCGCGCGCGTGCGGCCCGGCGGACGGCGTGCGCTCAGTGCCGCGACGGCAGCGACAGGCGTTTTTCGTACCAGCGCTGCACCCATTCGAGGATCTGGCACAGGATCCAGTACACGGCCGCGGCGGCAAGATAGAGCGGCAGCGGTTGATAGGTCGCCGCGATCACTTCCTGCGCGCTGCGCAGCAGTTCGGTCACGGTGATCACGGACACGAGCGACGTGTCCTTGATCAGGCTGATCAGGCTGTTCGACAGGCTCGGTACCGCGATGCGCAGCGCCTGCGGGCCGATCACGTAGCGCAGCGTCTGTCCCCACGACAGCCCGAGGCTGTACGCGGCGAGCCATTGGCCGCGCGCGATCCCGTTGATCGCGCCGCGCATGCTTTCCGACATGTAAGCCGCGACGTTCGCGGACAGCGCGATGACGCCGGCGGGCGTCGGGTCGAGCGAGATGCCGAGGCTAGGCAACCCGTAGTAGATGACGAAGATCTGCACGAGCAGCGGCGTGCCGCGCATCAGGCTCACGTACGCGCGTGCCAGCCACGCGAGCGCATTGACCCAGATGCGTTCGAAGCCGTCGAGCGCTTCGCTTTGCCGGATGCCCATCATCGCGAGCACGACGGCGCCAAGCAGGCCGAACACCATCGACAGCACGGCGAACTTGACGGTCAGAACGGCGCCCTGGGCGAGCACCGGCAGCGATTGGACGAGCAGGGACGTTGTCGACATGGAATGCGAATCGAAGGCGTGCGCGAAAGCGCAATCATAAACCGGACGAACAAAACAAAGGGCGGCATCGTGACGGATGCCGCCCTTTCCGGCCCGCCGTCAGGCGGGAAATGCAGGCGTGCTTACTTGATCGGCTTCGTCACGTCGATGCCGAACCACTTGTCCGAGATCTTCGTGAAGGTGCCGTCTGCTTCGAGTTGTGCCATCGCGTCGTCGATTGCCTTCTGGAACTTCGGGTTGCCCTTCTTGAACGGGATGCCCGACGGGTTCGCCGAGCCGACGTTCGCACCCGGGCGCAGCGGCAACTGCGAGTTCTTGGTCAGGTACGCGAGCATCAGGCGGTCGTTGAGCGCCGCGTCGAGACGGCCGGCCGCGAGGTCGCGCAGGTACTCGGGCGCGCCCGGGTACGTCTTCACGTCGATGCCGGGCACCGACTTCGCCATGTCCATGTAGTTCGTGCCGAGCGCGACGCCGAGCTTCTTGCCTTTCAGGTCTTCAAGCGACTTGAACTGGCGCGTGTCGTCGTTGCGCTGGATCAGTTGCGCGGACGAGTACGTGTACGCGGGCGAGAAGTCGAGCGTTTCCTTGCGCTTGTCGGTGATGCCGACCTGGTTGGCGATCACATCGAACTTGCCGGCCTGCAGGCCCGCGATGATGCCGCTCCATTCGGTCGTCACGAATTCGGCCTTCACGCCGAGCTTCGCGGCCACGGCCTTCGCAATGTCGACGTCGAAGCCGACGAGTTCGCCTTGCGGATTCTTCGAGTTGAACGGCGGGAACGTGCCTTCGAGGCCGACCCGCAGCGTGCCGCGTTGTTTCACCTGGTCGAGGAGGTCGGCCGCATGCGCGGTGGCGGCAGCGAACGACGTGCCGATCAGGCCGGCAACCAGCAGCTTCTTCAGCAGCGCAATCTTCATCGTGTGTTTCCTTGCCCTGTCCGGGTCATTGATTCTGATAACGGGGCCGATGATAGCAAAAATGCAATCGACCGCTAAATACCGTTTGTTTATGCCTATATTACGCGGTGCGTTCGCGGGCGACGGCCTTCACGCATTCCGCGACGAGCGAAGGGCCGCGGTAGATGAACCCCGTATAGAGCTGCACGAGCGCCGCGCCGGCCGCAAGCTTTTCACGGGCATCCTCGCCCGAGAAAATGCCGCCGACGCCGATGATCGGCACTTCGCTGCCGACTTCGGCGTGCAGCTTGCGGATCACTTCGTTCGACGCCTTGAACACGGGGCGGCCCGACAGGCCGCCGGCTTCGTCCGCATGCGGCAGGCCCTGGACGGCCGCGCGCGACAGCGTCGTGTTGGTCGCGATGACTGCCTCGATCTTGTGGCGCAGCAGCGTATCGCCGATTTCCTTGACCTGTTCGTCGTCGAGATCGGGCGCGATCTTCAGGGCGAGCGGCACGAGCTTGCCGTGCAGGTCGGCGAGGCGCTGCTGCTTGTCCTTCAGCGCCGCGAGCAGCGCGTCGAGCTCGCCCGCACCCTGCAACTGGCGCAGGTTCTTCGTGTTCGGCGACGAGATGTTGATCGTCACGTAGCTCGCGAACGGGTACACGCGTTCGAGGCAGTACAGGTAGTCCTCGGCGGCGCGCTCGATCGGCGTATCGGCGTTCTTGCCGATGTTCAGGCCGAGGATGCCGCGATAGCGGGCGGCCTGGACGTTCTTCACGAACTGGTCGACGCCGTGGTTGTTGAAGCCCATCCGGTTGATCAGCGCGTCGGCCTGCGGCAGACGGAACATCCGCGGGCGCGGGTTGCCGGGCTGCGGGCGCGGCGTGACCGTACCGACCTCGATGAAGCCGAAACCGAGCGCCGCAAGGCCGTCGATGGCCGCGCCGTCCTTGTCGAGGCCGGCCGCGAGGCCGACCGGGTTGCGGAACGTGAGCCCCATCACGGTGCGCGGCGCGTCGGGCACGCGGGCCGACAGCGCGCAGGCAAGGCCCGTGCGGCCGGCCGCGCCGAGCGCGCGCAGCGTGAGGTGGTGAGCGTCTTCCGCATCCATCTTGAACAGGGATGCGCGGGCCAGCGGATAGAGGGAACTGAACACGGGAATTGGGAGGGCAGCCGGAATGAATGACAACCCGCTATTTTACCGGGAGTTGAGCGGCAGGGGCGCGCTTCGCTTCGTCGCCCCCGCGGCGCGCGTCAACCCGAGCCGGAATGTCCGCCCGGCAACGGCGCACGGGCCAGCGCCGCGTCGACGGGCGGCAGGTCGATCCGTTCCGGATCGAGTATCTTCCAGCGGCCATCGATCAGCCCTTCGAGCGGGTGGAAGTTTGCCTTGTACGCCATCTTCGGGCTCTCGCGGATCCAGTAGCCGAGGTACACGTAGGGCAGGCCGAGGCTCTTCGCCTGCTCGATCTGCCACAGAATGTTGTAGGTGCCGTAGCTCGTGTGCTGGTCGTCGGGCTCGAAGAATGTGTAGACGGACGACAGCCCGTCGCCGAGGATGTCGATCATGCTGACCATGCGCAGCTTTCCGGGCTCGCCGCCCGGGGCGTCGAGGTCGCGGAATTCGACGAGGCGCGAATTGATCCGGCTCTGCAGCAGGAATTGCTCGTACTGGTCGCGGCTGTCGCGATCCATGCCGCCGCCCGCGTGGCGCGCGGACTGATAGCGCATGTACAGCGCGTAGTGCTCTTCGTCGTAGTGCAGCGGCGAAACCGTCGCGACGAGCGCGCGGTGCCGCTTCCACATCCGGCGCTGCGTGCGCGACGGCGCGAACGCGTCGACGGGCACACGCACCGGCACGCAGGCACGGCAGCCGTCGCAGTACGGGCGATATGTGAAGACGCCCGAGCGCCGGAAGCCGGCCTTGACGAGCTCGGTGTAGATGTCGGAATTGATCAGGTGGCTCGGCGTCGCGACTTGCGAGCGCGCAACGCGGCCGTCCAGATAGCTGCACGGATAGGGCGCCGTTGCATAGAATTGCAACGCCGAAAGCGGTGAAAGCGGCAGCTCAGTCGGGTGAGTCATGGGCAGCTCTCGATGCAGGGGAGGAGTGCCGCGCTAGCGTTCGATTCCGGAGGGGGCCGCCGGTTCGGTGCGGGCCGTCAGCGCGGCGAGCACGCGCTTGTCGAATTCCCACGGAATCGGCGGTTCGGCTACCGCGCTGCGCACGTGAGCGACAAAGGCCTTGCGTGCGATCTCGCGGCCGCCGAGCGACGCTAGATGCGACGTATTCTGCTGGCAGTCTATCATTTCCAGCCCCTGCTCGCGAAGGTGTGCGACGAGCGTGGCCAGCGCGATTTTCGATGCGTCGGTCGCGTCCGCATACATCGACTCGCCGAAAAACATCCGCCCGAACGACACGCCATACAGGCCGCCGACGCGTCGCCCGCCGTGCCACGTCTCGATGCTGTGCGCGTTGCCGGAGCGGTAGAGCGACGTGTACGCGTCGATGATCTCGGCCGTGATCCAAGTGCCGCGCTGCCCGCGGCGCGGCGCCTGTGCGCACGCGCGCATCACGCCCGGAAAGTCGTGGTCGACGCGCACCTCCCATTCGGGCTCGCGCAACACGCGCTTCAGCGTCTTGCGCAGCGAAGGCGACACCTTGAATTCGGCCGGCACGAGGATCATGCGCGGGTCGGGGCTCCACCACAGCACGGGCTGGCCGTCGGAATACCACGGGAAGATGCCGCGCAGGTACGCGTCGATGAGGCGCGACGGCAGCAGGTCGGCGCTCGCGGCGAGCAGCCCAGGCGCGCCGGTCGCGGGACCGAGCGCGCGTTCGATGGGCGGAAACGGATCGTCCGGGCCGAGCCAGGGGACCATGGGGCGGGGGCTCAGCCGTTGCGCAGCGAGCGGAAGATGTCGCCAGTGTGCACGCCGTAGTCGCCCGCGGCGCGATCGGCGAAGAAGAATCGCAGGGTCTGGCTGACGGTCGGGAACGCGATCTCGTCCCACGGGATGTCGGCTTCGTCGAACAGCTTCACTTCGAGGCTTTCCTCGCCGGCCTCGAACCCCGGATCGGTGAGCCGCGCGAGGTAGAACAGGTGGACCTGATGCACGTGCGGCACGTTGAGCAGCGTGAACAGGTTCTGCACCTCGACGCGCGCGCCGGCTTCCTCGAGCGTTTCGCGTGCGGCGGCTTCAGCCGTCGTCTCGCCCATTTCCATGAAGCCCGCGGGCAGCGTCCAGAACCCGTAGCGCGGCTCGATCGCGCGGCGGCACAGCAGGATCTGATCGCCCCAGACCGGGACCGTGCCGACGACGTTGCGCGGATTCTGGTAGTGGATCGTGCCGCAGTGATCGCAGACGAAGCGTTCGCGGTTGTCGCCCGGGGGAATGCGCGCGATGACTTCGTGACCGCAGACGGAGCAGAATTTCATGTCGAGTGGAAGGGACGAGGTGATGCGAGTGTATCACCGGGGCGCGGCATTCTTGAACGCCTGCGCGTGCAGGCCGCGTGCCGCGCGAAGTGGAGGGCTCGGGTGCGCGAGGCGGGACGGCGGGTGCGACGGGAAAACAAAAAGCCCGGCGCTGGGCCGGGCTTTTTGCATCATTCTGGACGTTGGTTGCGGGGGTAGGATTTGAACCTACGACCTTCGGGTTATGAGCCCGACGAGCTGCCAGACTGCTCCACCCCGCGTCCGTCGAAGAAATGAATTATAAGGAGTAACCCGAGTGCGTGCAAGCGCTTTCTGACAATTTCTTGTCGCCGCTTGTAGGGACGGTACGGCATGGGCGTGCGCTAGAATCGAGCGGTTTGTTTCGTTTCTTCGGCAGCGGGGCCGTGCGCGATCGCAGTGGCGCCGTTGCGACTCTCATTACGGTATCGACGGATTCATGGACATCGCTCACGATCTGCAATCGATCGGCGCGCAGGAACAGGCGCTCGTGTTTCCCCATTTCGACCCGGCCCGCGCGTGGGCGCTCGGCAACCGGATGCACGCGCTCGCGACGTCGCGCGGCCATGCGATCGCGATCGACATCGTCACGTTCGGCCAGCCGCTGTTCTACGCGGCGCTCGCCGGCGCCACGCCCGACAATGCCGACTGGGTGCGCCGCAAGCGCAACGTCGTTGCGCATTTCCGCCGCAGCTCGTATGCGATCGGCCTGCGCATGCAGCAGGCCGGCGCGACGCTCGCCGACAAGCACGGGCTGCCGATCGCCGAATATTCGCCGCACGGCGGCTCGTTCCCGTTGACCGTCGCCGGCGCCGGCGTGATCGGTTCGATCACTGCGTCGGGGCTGCCGCAGCGCGCCGATCACGAATTCGTCGTCGAGGCGCTGTGTGCCGAGCTCGGCCACGACTACGCCGTGCTGGCCCTCGCAAGGAGCTGAGCGATGCAGCTGCCCGGTTACGCATGGCTCGCGATCGCGATCGTCGCGGAAGTGATCGGCACGTCGGCGCTGCGCGCGGCGGACGGCTTCACGCGCCTCTGGCCGTCGTTGCTGGTCGTCGCCGGCTACGGCATCGCGTTCTACTGCCTGTCGCTCACGCTGCGCACGATGCCTGTCGGCATCATCTATGCAGTCTGGTCGGGCGCCGGCATCGTGCTGATCACGCTCGTCGCGATGCTGCTCTATCGCCAGGTGCCGGACCTGCCGGCCGTGATCGGCCTCGGCCTGATCGTCGCCGGCGTCGTGGTGTTGAACCTGTTTTCGAAGATGCAGGCGCACTGAGCATGCGACTGCCATTTGCCTGACCCTCATGACCGATTCCACTTCCGCTGCCGTTTCCGCCGAATCCGCTCAGCCCGACGTGCGCACGTATGTCGTGAACCGCATCGGCTTTCTCGAACTGAACCGGCCGAAGGCGCTGAACGCGCTGTCGGTCGGCATGATCCGGCTGATGCAGCAGGCGCTCGACGCGTGGCGCGACGATTCCGAAGTCGTCGCGGTCGTCGTGCACAGCCCGCATCCGCGCGCGTTCTGCGCGGGCGGCGACGTGCGTTTCTTCCACGATGCGTGGCAGCGCGGCGACCGCGATGCGGTCGACACGTTCTTCATCGAGGAATACACGCTCAACCACACGATCTTCACGTATCCGAAGCCCTATATCGCGCTGATGCACGGTGTCGTGATGGGCGGCGGCATGGGTATTTCGCAGGCGGCGCGGCATACGGGCGGCCTGCGTGTCGTGACCGACTCGACGAAGATGGCGATGCCGGAAACGCGTATCGGCCTGTTCCCGGACGTCGGGATGAGTTGGTTCCTCGCGCGCACGCCCGGCGCGATCGGCCGCTATCTCGCCGTGACCGGCGCGACGCTCGACGCGGCCGGCGCGCTGTACGCGCAGCTCGCTGACGTCTATCTGCCCGATGCCGCACTGCCGGCGCTGCTCGATACGCTGCACGGCGCGCGCATCGACAGCGGCGAGCAGGCGGTCGCGTGCGTGGCCGCCGCGGCCGCCGCGCACAAGGTCGTGCCGACGCCCGACACGTCGGCGCTGGCCGACGCGCGTGCCGGGATCGATCGGCATTTCGCGCAACCGGACATCGGCGCGATCCTCGCGTCGCTCGACGCCGAGCAGGATTGCGCGGCCGTCGACGGATGGGTCGAGAAGGCGACCCATGCGATGCGCGAGCAGTTGTCGCCGCTGTCGATGGCCGTGTCGCTGGAAGTCGTCGAACGCGCACGCGGCGCGACGATGGCCGACTGCTTGCGCCGCGATCTCGATCTCACGCGCTCGACGTTCGCGCGCGGCGACGTGATCGAAGGCGTGCGCGCGCTGATCGTCGACAAGGATCACCAGCCGGCCTGGCGCTTCAAGTCGTCCGCCGATATCGATCGCGCGGACCTGCTGGCGATGTTCGACAGCCCGTGGGCGCCTGACACGCATCCGCTGCGGAAGCTCCACGACTGACCGAAGCGCGAGCTGGAAACAAAATGGCCGCCTGCATCTGCAGGCGGCCATTTTCATGGGTATCGACCGGTTGGCGGTCGAAGGGTGTGGCGCTTGCGTCCGCGTTATTCGTCGCCAGCATCGTCCGACATGAACGCGCGCATGAACACGAGGGCACCGAAGCCCCATACCGCGTTCGCCGCGAAGCCGGCTGCGAGCACGGGCATCATGTTGCCCGACGGCCAGATGCCGCGCAGCGGATCGATCGCGAACACGCGGGCAGCCGTCAGCACGATGCCGCCGAACACCAGTGCGCCGATCCACGATGCCTCGCGCTCCGGCGAGACGCGCAGCAGCCATGCCATCGGAATCGCACAGCACGCGCTGATCAGCGCATTCGCGACAAATTCAGGAATGCCGAGCGGCGCGAACGGCTGCGTGGAGAAGCCGGTTGCGGCGATCAGGTCGGCCGTATGAAGGAGAGCGAGCGTGGCTTCGCGGAAAAACAGGGCGGCCAGGAAGCCGGACAGGAATGGCAGGATGACTTTCTGCATCGATGAGTGCACCGCAGGCGCGCACAGCCGGGGCCGTCCGCGCGGAGTTATTCGGATAGGTGCGTCATTATAGGGCGCGCCCGCCGCGATATTCGCTCCAGCGTCGTGCTAATCACGAAAGCGGAAAACCTAAGCTCAAAAAAATCGTTCCAAAGCCCTGCACCGATCCCTAGACTGATTTCCCAGAAACAGCCGTGCAATCGCGTCCTCGCCCGCTGCACGGCCTGACCGGCGAGCCATCCCGATTCGAACGCACACCATGCATGCGCCGCTCATCCGCGACGCGAGCAGGGCGGTGTTTTTTCAAATTCCGGCAAGGACAGTCAAGCAGGAGCAGCAGATGAATGTGTTCTGGTTTATCCCCACGCACGGCGACAGCCGCTATCTCGGCACGGCCGAAGGTGCGCGCGCCGCGGATTACGATTACTTCAAGCAGGTCGCGGTGGCGGCCGATACGCTCGGCTACGAGGGCGTGCTGCTGCCGACCGGCCGTTCCTGCGAGGATGCGTGGGTCGTTGCATCGAGCCTCATCCCGGCAACGCAGCGCCTGAAGTTCCTGGTCGCGATCCGTCCCGGCATTGCATCACCGGGGCTGTCGGCGCGGATGGCCGCAACGTTCGACCGCCTGTCGGGCGGCCGCCTGCTGATCAACGTCGTGACCGGCGGCGATGCTGCCGAGCTCGAAGGCGACGGCCTGTTCGCGGATCACGACACGCGCTACGAAATCACCGACGACTTCCTGAACATCTGGCGCGGGCTGCTGTCCGCGTCGCACGACAACGGCGGGTTCGACTACATCGGCAAGCATCTGCAGTCGAAGGGCGGCAAGGCGCTTTATCCGCCCGTGCAGCGTCCGCATCCGCCGCTGTGGTTCGGCGGCTCGTCGCCGGCCGCGCATGAGATCGCGGCCGATCACATCGACACCTACCTGACCTGGGGCGAGCCTCCCGAGGCCGTCGCGAAGAAGATCGCCGATATTCGCGCCCGCGCGGAGGCACGCGGCCGCAAGATCCGGTTCGGTATTCGTCTGCACGTGATCGTGCGCGAGACCGAGGACGAAGCATGGCGTGACGCCGAACGCCTGATCAGCCGCCTCGACGACGAAACCATCGCACGTGCGCAGAAGGCGTTCGCGAACATGGATTCGGAAGGCCAGCGCCGGATGGCCGCGCTGCACGGCGGCAAGCGCGGCGGCCGCGAGGCGCTCGAGGTGTATCCGAACCTGTGGGCCGGCGTCGGTCTCGTGCGCGGCGGCGCGGGCACTGCGCTCGTCGGCAATCCGGAGCAGGTCGCGGAGCGCATGCGCGAATACGCGAATCTCGGCATCGAGACCTTCATCCTGTCCGGCTATCCGCACCTGGAGGAGTCATACCGTTTCGCGGAACTCGTATTCCCGCTGATCAAGGGCAACGGTGCGGCGAAGGCGACCGGCCCGCTGTCGGGCCCGTTCGGCGAGATCGTCGGCAACAGCTATCTGCCGAAAGCGGCGCAGAGCTGAGCGACAGGAGGCCTGCGATGACAACGAAAACGTCGACGACGGGCGCGGCCGTGGCCGCCCGCGCATGGCGCGGCGTGGCGCCGTGGCTCGTGCCGCTTGCGCTGCTGGTGGCATGGGAAGTCGGTGCGGGCATCGGCTGGCTGTCGACCCGCGTTCTGCCGGAACCCGTGGCGGTCGTGCGAGCGGCCTGGTCGCTCGTGGCGTCGGGTGAAATGTGGGCGAACGTGAAGGTCAGCACCTGGCGCGCGCTGTTCGGTTTCGCGATCGGCGGCGGCGTCGGCCTCGCGCTGGGGCTCGCGACCGGCTTGTCGAAGGCGGCCGAGGTCGCACTCGATTCGACGATCCAGATGATCCGCAACATCCCGGCGCTCGCGATGATTCCGCTCGTGATCCTGTGGTTCGGCATCGACGAGAAGGCGAAGCTGTTCCTCGTTGCGCTCGGCGTGTTCTTTCCGGTCTACATCAACACGTACCATGGGATTCGTTCGGTCGATGCAAACCTGATCGAGATGGCGAAGAGCTATGGTGTGCGTGGTTTCGCGCTATACCGCGACGTGATCCTGCCCGGAGCGCTGCCGTCGATTCTCGTTGGCGTGCGCTTTGCGCTCGGGCTGATGTGGGTGATGCTGATCGTCGCGGAAACGATCTCCGCCCAGTCGGGCATCGGCTACATGACGATGAACGCCCGCGAATTCCTGCAAACCGACATCGTGGTGGTCGGCATCCTGCTGTACGCGGTGCTCGGCAAGCTGGCCGACGTGCTGGCGAAATGGCTCGAGCGTGTGACGCTGCGCTGGCACCCCGCTTATCAATCAGGAGCAAAGGCATGAATGCGACGACTTCGGCGGCCGCCTACGGCCCGCTCGCCGGCGCAGACCTCGAGGCCGAACTTGCGCAGGCGCGTGTCGCGGACAGCGACGCGCGGGATGCGGCGGTTCTCGAACGTGACGGCAGCGCATCCGTCGTTCCGCTCGCGCGGCGACGGCCAGGAAGCCCGGCACCCGACGATGCCGTGACACTGTCGGGCGTCAGCAAGCGCTTCGGGGCGCGCACGGTGCTCGACCACGTCGAGCTTGGCGTCGCGCGCGGCAGTTTCGTCGCGATCGTCGGACGCAGCGGCTGCGGGAAATCGACGCTGCTGCGTCTCGTTGCCGGGCTCGAGCAGCCGAGCAGCGGCGCGCTCGAGACGCGCGGCGAGGGCGGCGGCGAACTCGATACGCGGATCATGTACCAGGATGCGCGCCTGCTGCCGTGGAAAACCGTGCTGCAGAACGTGATGCTGGGCCTCGGGCGCGGCGCGCGCGACCGGGCACGCGCGGTGCTCGATGAAGTCGGCCTGCTGGAACGCGCGAACGACTGGCCCGCGCAACTGTCGGGCGGACAGCGGCAGCGTGTCGCACTGGCCCGTGCGCTCGTGCACCGGCCTCAACTGCTGTTGCTCGACGAGCCGCTCGGCGCGCTCGACGCGCTGACCCGCATCGAGATGCATGCGCTGATCGAGCGGCTGTGGCGCGAGCATCGATTCACCGCGCTCCTCGTCACACACGACGTGCAGGAGGCCGTCGCGCTCGGCGATCGCATCCTGCTCATCGAGCAGGGGCGGGTGGCGCTCGATCAGCCGGTGCCGCTCGACCGGCCGCGCGCCCGTGCGTCGGCGGCGTTTGCGGCGCTGGAGGATCGCGTGCTGAAACGCGTGCTCGCCGGTGGGCCCGGTGCGGCCGACCAGGGCGCGGTGCATGAGACAGACAACGTTCGACCGGTCGGGCAGATCCGCTGGGCCGTTTAAATCCGGGCGGCAGCGGCCGCCCGTTCTGAGATCTTTTTCTTCGGAGCGATCAACCTGATGAGCATCACTGCAATCAACGTACGTAACCAGTTCAAGGGCAAGGTCAAGGAGATCATCCGCGGATCGGTGGTCTCCGAGGTCGACGTCGAGACGCCGTTTGGCATCGTCACGTCGGTGATCACGACCCGTTCGGTTGACGAACTCGAACTGAAGGTGGGCGCGGAAGTCGTTGCGCTCGTGAAATCGACGGAAGTATCGATCGCGCGCCTCTGAGCCCGCGTGTCCTGCGCCGGCGCGGCGCCGCGGGCAACCTGTCCGTCGGCGCCGCCCGGCATTGGCGCAGCGCGTTTGCCTTGGTATTCGACGTCCGGACGAAGTGCTAGGATGGAGCGACACCGATGCCGGAGGGCAACGCATGACCCCCATCCTTTCCCCCGAAGCCATCGAGGCGCTGAAGTGGATCGACCAGTTCGGCGAAAGCCGGCCGGTTCCCGCTGCGTTCGACGACGTCGTCTACGCGTTGCTGAGCGAGGGGCTGATCTACCAGGCGACGGCCGACCGGGTCGACCTGACGGCCGATGGCAAGTCCTTTTTATCCGACGAATACGATTGAGCGCACGGCGCCGGCCGCGCGGGCGGTCGGGCGCTGCGTCGCCACGGAGCGTGCGATGGAACCGAGAGGCAGCGACCTCGGCGATTTCAGCGAGCCGTACCGCGGTTTCGAGATCGAGGTGAAGACCGAGCAGGTCTGGGACGGCGAGCATGCGCATTACCGCGTGCTGCAGGGTGAGGCCGTGCGGATCGACTGGCGGCTCGTCAAGGTCGACGGGATGCTGCTGACCGAACGGCGCGTGATCGAGCGCGTGCTCGACGAGGCGCGGCGGGCGGTCGATGCGGAGCTGGGCGAGGGGTAGCCTGCGTGCCGGGCCGGCACGGCCCGTCTTGCGGTAAAATGCTCGGTTGTTCCCGCGCCGTCTGGCCTGTTGCCCGAAATCCATGTCCGTACCGTCCCCGCTTCCCCCCCGCCGCGTATCCGTCGCGCCTATGCTCGACTGGACCGAAGTAAAATAAAGAATCTAAGCGCGACAAGGGTTTGACGGTCATTTCTACGTATGCTGTAGCAATTTGATAGCAACCAAAATTGGTCTAAAATGGCCGTCACGGCTACGAACGAGACCCATTCCAGCCACACAACCAGATTCCAACATGGAACTCAAAGAACTACAGGCCCAGCTCAGGGAAGTGAATGCCCAGATCGCCGAAGCGCGATCGCAGGAACGGCGAGCATGGCTCGCGACGGTTAGGGATCAGGTTCAGGCGTTCGGCATCAGCCAAGACGAACTGCTCCGTGCGGCAGGCTTCCTGAAGATCCACAAACGCGCCGCAGCGAAGTATTACGATCCAACGTCGGGGAAATCGTGGTCAGGGAAAGGCCCGCGCCCGAAGTGGCTGGTGGGCAAGAACCTGGACGACTATCTGATTGATCGCCAGCCTAAGGCTTGGTGGCCGGGAGAAGATGGATGAATGTCAGAGAATTGCGTGAAATCATCAAGGATCTTCCGGACGATATGACGATCTTGACCTATGACTATGGTTGGTTACAGGAAGAGTTTGCCGGCGCAGAAGTGATTATCGGTGGCGATCCGCGCCACGAAGGAAGAACCGAAGTTGGAAAGCAATATTTGCTGATCTATTGACGCGCAGCCACAATCGGCTGGCTAGGAGGCGGGATGGAGAAGAGAACGGCACCATGGCCCGATTATGAAGGCACTCCAACCCGCGAGGGCGACAGGATTTGCCATCCCTGTGGGGATCAGGGAGACGTTTTTCGGTTGGATAACGTCGAAGATCCGAACGACGCATGGCGTGTTAAATACAATGACGGGACGGTGCTGAGACTATGCCTGCAAATCGGATGGAAAGGGATGGCAGTAGTTGTGCCCGATTGATGCACTACTTGCATAGGCTGGATAGATAATCCCCTCATTAGGGATGATAGTGCTTGGAAGAGGGATTATGGAGAAAATATATGTGCAAAAAAGAAACAAGAATTTTTACTTTAGATGAAATAAAAATTGCTTTTTGGGGATATTTTCACGGGCGAGGAGATGTATTTTTTAAACCAAATTGTTATGGAGATGAGGAAGTAGAAAGTCAACAAAGTACTCAATCTCATTGGGAAAATTTTATTGATGATCTTAATGGCGCGCAGCACAAGGCTGACTAGGAGATGGGAATGTTTGACTGGCCCAGAAAAAGCATGCATGCGGCTTCTGTGAAAGCATTATATGCGGCGCGTCAAGAATGGCTAAACGAATTTGATCCTAATTGTGACATGTGCGCGGCCAAAAATAATCTTGAGCCGAGTAATCCAGTCCATCGCTGTCCATGGCATATGACTTGCATGGCCGGGCTGATTGGAGATCCATTATTCGGATTTGATTTTGAGAAATATAGAGATGCGCAGCAGAACGCTGGCGAGAGAGGGGTGTGATACAACTCGCTGCCCGTATCAATATGACACAAACGACAAGCTGTAATCAGGGAGAAGCTTTTGGTCAACTACGTGCGCCTGCTAGAACAACTTCTAGGCCCACAAAACGAAAAATGGCCATGGCCACGCACGCTGACCGAGGATGAAATCGAATATTTCCGTGTACAAGCTCGTGCACCTGAGATAACAGGAGGCGTGATTATTCGCGGAAACGTGATTCTGGTCAGCAATGGCGTGGCCACGGCTTTTACGATTAACTGGCGTGTGATTTAGGCAAGAGCTGCAATTACTCGGCTGATTGCATGATCCTTAACGTTCGGAATCGGCATTGAAGGCTTGCCGATGTGCGTCAGCAAACCGGCGTGCTATTATATTCAACGAGATATTGACTACTGTATTTATAAACAGTATATTGATGGCGGAGCATCAAAGCGTTGGCGCGCTGAGATGCCCCTGACCACGCAAGACCGATCCTCAGGAGATCCGGCATCCGGCATGGCTTTCGCCATCATACCTTATACGACGCCCGTTCGCGAGATTCCCTCCTGAGTCCCCAACCTTCATTCGGGACTAAACAATTGAAGAAGATTGAACCAGTTGGATTTTCCACAGGAAACGATAAGTACTGCGAAGGTGTTCCGATTTACGAATGCCATCATTGCCGCACACCAAAACCTATCACCGATTTCTATGTTCGTAAAGATAAGATTATGCGGCCGTGCAAAG
The DNA here is from genome assembly GCF_902833075.1 of Burkholderia sp. BCC0405. Taxonomy (NCBI): domain Bacteria; kingdom Pseudomonadati; phylum Pseudomonadota; class Betaproteobacteria; order Burkholderiales; family Burkholderiaceae; genus Burkholderia; species Burkholderia sp. BCC0405. The sequence goes on along the minus strand of NZ_CADFEO010000008.1, from coordinate 51,951 downwards.
CTTGTTGCTGCTTAAAGGCCAAGTCTTGGCGAGAATCAAACGCAGCGACTTTACGCGAAACCGGTAAAATGAAGAGACGGGTTAAGGCGTCAAAAGTGCTGCTGCATGGTCGGGAGGCTCTTCTCACCATAGATCGTCTAAAGGCCGTCCTTCATTACGATCCCGAGACGGGAAAGTTTACCCGCCTGATATCGTCTGGCGGGGCTCAGCCAGGAAGCGAGCCGGGCCATTACAACCATAATGGATACCGCATCATTTCGGTTGATTCGGTGAAGTACCGTGCACATAGATTGGCATGGTTCTACATGACGGGCGAGTGGCCAAAAGAGGACATCGATCATGAAAATCTTATCCCAAGCGACAATCGCTGGAAGAATCTCCGCGAAGCCACAGACGCACAGAATCTGCAAAACATCGGCACGCCCAAGCACAACACCTCCGGCCTGAAAGGTGCAAGCTGGCGAGAGGATAAGCAGAAGTGGCGTGCCACCATATGTAGTCGAGGGAAATGGCGACATCTTGGCTACTTCTCCTCCAAGGAGGAGGCACACGCCGCATACTGTGCTGCGGCGCTTGAATTGAATGGCGAGTTCGCCAACTTCGGTTAAACGTCCACAAACGCGCTCAGAATCAGGAGCAAGCTATCCGGGTCGATCTTATTGGGCGGCTCGGATAGCTCCTTGAGCCAGCCGCATTGTTGCAGTGCCGCCGTGTTCAGTTCGGAACAGAACCAAGCGTTACGGTCATTCCAGTTCGTGCCAGCAGCGAATGCGACAATGGCCCTATTGTCGTAGGGCTTCCCGACCTGACTCAGCACGAATGCATAGTAGGCATCCTGCTGCGCTTGGGTGCATGGGATTACAACTTTCTTGGTCGTATAACCCTTCTGATAGTCTGCGCCTCGGATTTGCACGCCAGCCGGATATCCTGCCATGACGTCATTGCGTGCGCCCAGCAATGTGCCGTCAGGCATGATTGTATCGACATGCGCGAATTGGCCATGCCCAAACCATTGGATAATTCGCGAGGTCAACGATTGCGACCCCGCAAATTGCATGACAATGGCACTCATTGCGACACTGCCGCAGGAACGCTCGCAGCGGGGGCCGGGGCGGCCGTCGTCAGGATTTGATCGATGAGCGCTTGAACCATCGGCCCGAACGTCTGGAGGCCCAGAAGAACCGCCTGTTGGTCAGGCAATGCGGGCACCGCTTGAACAATCGTGATTGCGGCCGGCAGCAGCGTATCGTGAAACGCCTTCAGGTCGGTGACGTTCAGCTGCGCACCTGCTTTACAGATAGCTTGATTTGCCGGCAGGATCGTTTTCGAGATCGTGGCTTGCTGATCTGCATTCAGCAGCGGCGACGTGGCGAGAATGGTCAGATCGCCGTTGACGATCGTGCAGCCGGTCTGGAATTGTTGCTGGGCAGTCGGCAAAGAATTGCAGCCAACGATTGCGACAGACGCAAGAACGCCAGCCGCGAGAAGCAGCTTTTTCATTTGATACTCCGGGAATTTGCCGCGCGCGCGGTCGGGATTACTGCGCTGTAGTAGAAGGTGCTACGTTCGTAGCTGATTTGACTGCATTGCGAGACATCACGTAGTTATATGCCGCGTGACCCCCCGTGATCAGAAATGCAGAAATCTGAAGTTGTGCTTCCATTGGGATGGTGATATGAAGGGATTGCGCAATCCAATCGATAATCGGCACAAGTGATGCGGCAGTGAGGGTGATCGCACCCGTTTGGATGCTGGAGGTTTGATTCATATCGATTCCTATGTTGCGTGATGGATAACTTCGACCGCCGAAAACTTGTAACCTTCTTTGGCGTACTTCTGAGCGATCCAGAGCGGAAATGGCATTGTGTGAATGCCTTCGTCCTTGGCAATATGATGGGTTTTACAAAGCAACATTCCGTTCACCGTCATATCGTCGACAAACTGAACCCAATCGGTAAAGTTGGCCCAATCAAATTCCTGGATGTGTTTGCCCCAATAGCCAGCCTGAGCGTCAAACTTGAACCGCTCCCAATCGATCATTTCTGCGAGCGAGCGCTCGATGGGGTGATGGTGCGCTTCGAGTGGATGTCCCGACTCTTCAGCGGTCGCATTACAGATGAAACACCGCCCATCGCGCGCAATCAATTCCTTGCGTGTTCGCGTGAACAGAGCAGTCGTCTTGCGTTCTTCATGCGATGGAATGTTGACGTCAACGGTAAGTGTCTCGTGTTCGATGTGTGCTTGAGTAGTTTCGGTCATGCGATGCCAAGCGCCTTGCGCGCTGCCGTGTAGAGAACTTGGCGATCAGCCAAGCCATTGAGGCCGCCATTGATACGCTCTGTAAGCGTAGTGAACTGTCCCGCGATCGCCAGCCCGCTGAGCTTATTATTCCACCAGTACCAGCCTGCCGACATCGCTGCATGCTCAGGTTGCTCAAGCAGTTCAGGATGGTTTAGGAGATCCAAGTCGAGCCCGAGCGCCGCGAGCGTATAGTTCCGACGCCCCGTAATCTGAATCAAGCCACGGCCCTTATATCGCTCGCCATCTCCGGACTGCGTATTTCCAAGAGATCTAGCTTTTTGCGACGGCGGCTCATAAAGCTTCTGAGTGGCTGTTGGCCCCCAGATTTCTGCAAGCCACACAAGACCGCCGGATTCGTGACCTGTCTGCGCCAAGAAGGCAGCAATATCCCGAGCGTCAAGAATGTGGAACGTGTCGCATGCAGACTGGATGAATGGAGTAAAGAGTGTGGCTCGATCCAGTGTTGCGCCAGTCCCGGCGGCGACGATTTGAGGCGTGAGAGCCATTTCATTTCCCGAAAAAATGGTGCCCCAGTGCACCAAGCACCGCACCCACCGCAGCGCCGATACTCGTTAGCGTGAACAAGGCCCCTTTGCCGCGGTTGGCAAGGGCAAGCAGCGCTTGGATCTCTGCCCGCATGGAGGCGATCTCAGATCGCATTTCCGTGCTTTGTTGGTCTTGTTGGTCGAGGCGCGCAAGAACGCGACCAAATTCGATGGGATCGATGGACATGGAAAAATCTTGAAATGAAAAGAACGCCTCGCGGGCAACTTGATTTGTGTTGGTTGAAGATCCCGCGCTCTTAGCGGCATGGAGTAGAATTCACGACTTATCTTCTGAACGAACCCATACGTCCCATGAGACACATAAAAGGGCTTGATGGCCTGAGAGGAATTGCAGCGCTGATGGTCGTCCTGTTTCATATGGACGTGTTCTTTGGCGTCCTTTTCTCGCCCGATGGACGCTATACGCATGCGCCGATTGCATGGCAGATCTATCGTCGCCTCATTGATGGAAACTTCTCGGTCGCCGTCTTCTTTGTGCTAAGCGGCTACGTATTAATGGTGGGATATGAGCGTTCTTGCAATGCAACATATCTCACGGCTGGAGCCATCAAGCGCTATTTCAGGCTGACCCCGATAGTGCTTGCTTCATGCGTCTCGGCATATCTTCTGCAAGCCACGCTCGGATTCCATAACGTTGAGGCGGCGACTGCCATTGGCGGCCACGCTTGGATGGAGTCCGCTTATCGCATCCCCCTTACCTTTTTTGGCGCGATACAAAATGGTTTGATTGGCGCGTACGAGGGAAATATCACCTATAACGGACCATTGTGGACTATCCGCCTTGAACTGTTGGGCTCCTTCATGCTTTTCGGGTTTGCGGCATTGTTCTATAACACGCGACTTTTCCCCGCGTATGTGGCAGTAGCTGCTTGCTTCGCGTCCATGCTCTGGGGCGATGATGGCCTCTACCTTTCCCTGTTCCTTCTGGGGGCAGTTCTGGTTAAATATCAGCACATCCGGCTTTCATTGGTTTGGATGCTCCCAGCACTCTTTCTCGCTACGGAAAATCAATGGACACCTGAAGTCATGCTCATATCGTCTGTGCTCAAGTTTCCAGTGAGCATCAATGCCATATGCCATGCAGCGTCTGCTTTTCTCACGCTAGCCGTAGTTTTAAAGTCAGACTGGCTGCAAAGGGTGCTATCCATCGCGCCTATTGCACTCCTTGGGCGTATATCGTTCGCACTCTATGCGTTCCATGTTCCAATCATGATGAGCATCGGCACGTGGGTGTTTATGCATAGCGGAACCGGAATACTTGGTGCAGCTCTGGCAGTCGCCGCGACCTTGATCACATCATTGATTGTTGCCCTCTATGCCAGCATAACAATCGACCAATGGTCGCAACGGATCTCTGGATATATCGCAAAGAAGCTTCTAAAGGATGATGGCCGCATATCGATAAAACATTCCGCAGCGGCTAATCATTGACCATCGCAACTGTAGTCGATGAACGTTCCGTTCAAATTCGTACCGGTGAAGGTCAGCGCCGTCAAGGTATATGAGTACGCTGCCGCCGCTAACGAGTCTCCCGACCAGAAGCTAACCCTGCAAAAATTGTAGGTGGAAAACGCATGCGCAAATGTCAAGGTGCATGACGTTACTGTCCCACTCCCGGCGGTTACGCGCCCGCTATTGTCGGTAGAATGTGAGGCTATCGACGGAGAGGTTCCGCATGACGAGATCGTCGGTGCCGTCCCCGAATGAGATACACGCCCGTACTGATCCACGCGCATCGTCTCAGAACCGGCCGTGATTACGCTCAGCGCATTTGAAGATGGATTGCCAATGCCCGTGCCACCGTCTCCCCAGAATCCATAGATCGGTGTCGTCGAGGTGAAGCCATTGGTAACCTGGATTTGCGCACCGCCACCACTTGATCCCGTGTACCAGGCACCAATATACGTACCTGCAGTGCTGTTCGAAATGGAAAGGGGATAGACCGGCGCGCGACCCGACGTATACCATGCTGATGGCGGGGTATAACCAAAGCCCGACCCAATACCAAGATAGCCATTTTGCAAGTACGCGTTCGAATGGCTATCGAGTAGCAACGCAAGCGACTGATTCGCACTCGGAACAGGCCCAATCATACCGCCGCCGGTCCCGTTAGCAACCCATACCTGAAAGTTGGTCGGGATATTGCTTGTTGCAATCGTACCGTCTACGGAATAGTTGAGAGTGCCAACGTCTACGAAATTCGTACCGTCACTGGCGTTTGCGCTCAGTTCGAAAAGACCGTCTCCGGGCTGTACCGCCCCTTGGCAACCCTTTGACGAAGTGCATCGACTTTTCATGAACGCCAAATAGGCGCTTGAGTTGTCGTTGGAGTTTTCAATCAATGCCCCGTTGCCGCCTAACAGCCCCGTTGCAGACGTTCCGTAATTTTGGAAATCGGCATACAGCAAATTCCCGTTAGTTCCGCATGCGCCGCCAATCGCAACGCATCCTGCCGTTGTACCGCTTACGCCTACCGACAAGCCGGAGAATGCCGCGCTATTCGGCGTTGTCCCACCAATAGCAGGAGGCGACGCAAAATAATTCGAGAAGCCAGTCCCAGAGACGGTAGACGAAGCCGATAGGGCCGTGAATGCGCCTGTTGAAGCCGTCGTCGCGCCGACGCTTGCGTTATTGATCGTCCCGCCCGTAATCGTTGGACTCGCGATCGTCGGAGACGTTGCTAGGACTGGCGAGCCGGAACCAGTCACGGCATTTGAAAGAGCTGTTGCTACACCGGTGCCAAGGCCAGACACACCAGTTGAGATAGGCAATCCAACGCCATTTGTCAGTGCGACGGCAGAAGGTGTTCCAAGATTCGGCGTATTAAGTGAAGGTGAATTCGACAACACAACCGATCCAGTACCAGTTGATGTCGTTGTCCCCGTTCCCCCATTGGGTGCCGTAAGTGGATTTTGAAGAGTAAGACCGCTGAATGTAGGCGCGGGAAATGTTTGCGCAAATGCAAACGTCGGCACCAAAAGCGCAGCAACTAGAAGTTTTTCATTTGTCATGCGATAGTTACATCAGATGATGGCAACGCCGAACTTTGTCCCAACATACACATCGTCACACTTGCTACATAGGCAGAAAATACTGAAGCAAATTCTTTGAATTGCGCGATCGTGAATGTATGCTCAGTTCCCGATGCATCTTGCCATACGGCAGTATCAGATCCATTAGCAAAAGTCCCATTCAACAGAATGGAAGTGACTTCAGCCATAACGCGTTGCTGCGCAATATTATTTACGCTGAATGTACCGCTGAGAGATGGCGTGCTAGAACTTGTTACCGTCAATCCGGCAGAAAAAGCATTCTGTGCCTGTTGCTGAATCGTAAGTGGAGCAACCGGGGCGGTATATGCTTCAAGCATTCCATTTACATAAGCTACATTCGGGCCACATTGTTTGAAAACCGAATCAGAAACCTCAATTGAACCAAGTGGTGGGGGACGAATTTCATCGTCATACATGCCCGTAATTGCGCCAGTCGAGCTAATGGTGATGTATTTCGCCATGTCAAAGCACCGCGATCAGGTTGATGTTCGTGTTATACGAATTTGGATTGAAGATTGTCGCTGATGTTATGCCGACTCCGGTTAGCCACATTGCCTCTGTAATTGGATTAGATGGCCCCAGCGTGGTATAAAATACTTGCGGAGCTGAAACGAACGAAAGCGGAAATGTCCAGGTCGCCGATCCGTTTGCTGGCGCAATGAGCTGGAATCGGCAAAGCTGAGCACCTCCCGGCAACACCCAATATGCCCCGTTTCCATTTGAACCGTAAATGAATTGACCCAATGCAACTGCATCAGGCGCAGAAACTGCATTGGCAACACTAACTGGTTGCGTAAAAGCATTGGCACCAGTCCAGGAATTGTTTGTGCTTAATTGGCCAAAACTTCCTTGCTGTCCGGCAGTTGGTCCACTAAAAGCATAGTCGCCAATCAACCATGAAAGCGCGGAAGTACCTTCCTGCGCTCGCATAACCGTGAGCGTTGCGCCAGAAATTGAAGTCGCATACAGAACTTCATAGTTGTTCTGAGTGGCCGCATCATTCAACGTGATGACGAGTACGTATCCAGCCGGAATGGACGACGGCAAATTCGCCGTACTAGCAAGTGTGATCGTAGTGGAAGTATTGGAGATCGCACTCGCCAACGTCGTATCGATGTTGTTGGCAAAGATGAAATTAGTCATATTATGCCGAGATGCAAATCACCCCGTCGTTATTCCACAATTGATTCAGATTGTTTGGATTTGATGTTGGCAATCCGCCTCCACCCAATGACAGAAGACCTGCCGCAGTGATTGAACCAAAATAAACCGGCGCGCCGCTTCCTGAACCACCTGGCACGACCGAAACAGTGCCTCCGTTATACCAAACATCTCCAATCGTCAGTCCACTTGGACTAGTCGGATAAAACAAAGGAGAGGTCATCCACAGGACGCCACCGTCATTGAAAAAACTGACGGCGTTATAAGCGAATTGGTATTGAAATGGCGTGGCCAGCGCACCATTTTGGATGCACTCTTGCAGTGCGGTAAAAATAGAATCTGCGAAAGATGTGATCGTGAATGTCGTACCGGACACCGTAATAGATGGCGGGGTATTCAATACCGGCCAATCAGATCCATTTGATCCGTTAAGAAATCTATTGATGCGATTCTTTAGCCAACCGATAGTGAATACCTGTCCGTCGCCACGGTACAAATTCCATGTCAACACCCGCTTGTAGATATCATCAGATGCAAGAACGGCAGACCCCGAAGAAATTTTTTTTAATGTATTGTATGGGTTCTCGTTGTATGCAAATCTGTTATACCCAGCTTTTATTGTAGTTTGCTGTGTTGATAAAACAGGGCGAGCGATTCCATAAATACCATTGCCAATCCAATCAAGAAGAGATCCAGTGATAGATGGCGATGTGTAAAGCCCAAGCGGAGTATTGTTGAACCAATCTAAATATCCTTGAGTGATTGAGTTGTATGCAGAAACGAATGATTGCAGATCTTCATCGTCTGAATACTGCAAATACAAATAACTCGGTATTGTCTGTTGCAGTGGTTCTATCGAAAATGACTCAATCTGCATTATTATCCCTGTGTTACAGTAATTCCCGTAGCGCTGGCATAGAAATATGATTCAGGATCAGATGCAATGATGCTTGTTCCAGCGCTTGGACTGACCGATTGTCCATTGATCGTGACAGCAAATTGAAGAGTTGTGATATTTGGTGCTGCAATCACTGTAGAAACAGCATTCTGGAATACCGCCGTCATTTCCAACTCATTGATAGGCTGACCTACATAGACACTGTTGATATAATTTTGAATCGCGGGAGCTACTAGTTGATTTACAGACAATCCACCGGTAAAACTTGGAAGGGTGGTGTTCCATGTCACGGCCACGGTCACAATTTGCTGAGGTGGGTTGACAAATGTGATTGAATAAGTATCGGGATTTTGAAACAGAGAAACGGAAACATTCCGCGGATTGGTTGAAAACTTGGCGCCGCCCACATAGCTACCAAATCCACTGCCATTCACGTTCGTTGTGATCGTATCTCCCGTGATAGACCTTGTGATTGACGCAACCATATAGGTCGTATTGAACCCACTCGGCGTCGCTCCGGAGACCGTGAACGTTCCGCCCACTTGAAATCCTGTAGTAAGATTCGTCGTCACTACTACGGGATTGGCATTCGTCATCCCCGTAATGCCAAGTTGTGAGCCCTGAAGTACGGCAATGTCAGGGACGCTTTGCAGGATGGCAGTAGCCACCGAGTAGGCATCGCCGCCCCCACATACAATTTGCCAACCGCCTGACAATTGGTTGATCGACACAAGCTGTTGCTGAACACCTGTAACCTTTTCCAGCAACGTTTTCACGTAGGCCGGCGTTCCAATAGATGCAACCTGCCCAGCTTGGAGCACCCTGATGCGATAATCTTGAACGCTTTCCGCAATAGTCGCTGGGGTGCCAGCCTCCGGATTTGTGACGGTGACAGTATATGCACCAGGAATCGAGGTAACGATCTGGGTAACGGTATTGGCCGGAATCGGAAATGTTCCACTGTTTGTGGCGACGGCATACAAAAGCGGGCTTGTGCCGCCTGTTTGGATTACTCCGCCATCTTGCAGGGCATATTGATTCGTCCCGTCGCCTACCAAGAAACCTGGTTGGAATACATATCCAGAAGGCCCAGAGAATTGCACATAGATGCGTGCATTCGCACTTGTTCCTTGAGCCACACCAAACTGAGCGCCCAACTGAGCCAAAATATAAGCATTGGCCCCGTATGGCGTGACGGAATTTATAGCATCAACGCGCGCTTGGTCGATCGCCACCATCGCGCCAACGTCGGTTCCAGCAATGTCATCAATTAACGATCCCGGCAAATTCGCCGTATAGCCGGGATTTTGGCTGGCTACATAATTTATGAGAGTGCTGTACAACGTTGATACAGGTGTTGCCATCGGCCCCGCACTTGTCATGATGAGCGGGACATTTGTTGGACTGATTGTATTGCTCATTGATTAGACAGTAGAAGGCCACATTGCATTAACCATGGCAATGATGGAAAAGTCCGTAGATCTTTGGGGAAAGCCGCGCGAGGTAGATCGTAATCAATAGATATTGCTAGTGAGTTACCCAAGAAGAACCAGTGCAAAATACAGGAGTAACAACTGAGCCACCGCCAGTAAGAGTAGCCCCATATGTAGGGCTAGTGGCATCTGTCACGGTCATCGTGTAACCCTTGGTCGCGGAGTTACATGTCGGCAATGTCGACGTGATACGAAGTCCGCTTGAGTAACCGGTACGCGGCAGGGAAATGACCTGATTGTAACCGTCCGAGTTATTGGTGAATGTATTCTGCTGATCTCCAAGAATGGTCAATTGCTGCCATCCATTTGTGCCATTGTTGATGGTGAGCGTATTGTTTTGGAAATTACCCATCATCGTCAATTTATCGCTGCGAATCGTTCCGCCAGGAGTAATTGTCGTATTTGGCATATAGTTGCCAAAAAACGTAACGTTATTCAGTCCCGTGGTTCCAGTTCCAGTAGGGGCTAGCGTTGCAGCACCGGTCGCAAAATAATTGTGGATGAAGTTCCAATTGGCGAGCTGAGTCGCGGCATTGAGGCCAGAAAATAAGTCAGATGGGCCGGTGTCCTGTGAGATATAGCTGTTCTCCATCCGAAGACCTTGAATAAGCGAAACTGTACCGTCTGAACAGAACACTGATGATCCGGATGGAAGCGGCTCTTTGTAGACATTCACAAAGTTGTACGCGATTTCCGCACCCGGCGCGTACGTGTATTGCCCCCACCGGAAAGCGCAAGTCGTGTTGTCATTCTCAAACTTGTAGTTCACGAAGTCGATGCTGTTGGGGCCTGTACCGCCACCGCCGGGAGAGATAGTCGACGTAAAATAAACGTTGTCTGTCGCAGTGTTGTAGTTCCCCGATCCGTTCGCTCCCGAGCGCCCCCCAACCTGACTAAATTCCGGCCATGTATTAAAAACCCAATAGTGAGTGGCGCATGACTGGAGGTAGTTGTTGACGCCTTGGCCGCTAATACCGCGTTGGAATTCAACGCACGTGTCGAAGTTTGCAATCGCCACGTTTTCCATGCGAACGTTATAGCCACCAGCCCATACAAGTCCTTTCTGTCCACTCGTCGGCGTGCCGGCCGCACGCGCGATGGTGATGTTCTTAACAACCCCGCTCTTCAGGGTTCCCTGCGTGCCCCACGTTACGCATGCGCCCGAGAGCGACGCAGAACATGTCAGCCAAGAAAATCCGGGGTAGGTAAATGTCGATGAAGTGTTCTCACCACTACTTACCGTGCCGATGAGAGAATCACCGGCCGGAATGGCAATTGCGGTTCCGATGAGAAACCCGGATGTTGAAGGGGGGATCAGGCAAATAGACGTGACCGCAAAACAGGCATTGACTGCCGGTCCCGCATCGGTTGATCCGTTGGCAACAGCGCCCCAAATGCGAATGTCCGCGCCGAACGGCGACAGCACGGCGAGCCAGCATTTCCCATCAGCCGATTTTACTTGCGAGCCATTGTCTCCGTTGCCGCTATTCAGAGAGCATGCGGATCCGCTTGAAACATAGGTTGTGCCTCCACCATCACCCGTTGACGTGTAGCCGTCTCGATAATAGGTCGACGAATTTGCGGTAGACATCCCCTGCAACGCCGCGAGATTGGCCACATGCGGAACGAGTGCAGAATTTGTTGCGAGCACCGTTCCACCAACAGTGCCGCCCGTAATCGTTGCTCCAGAACTCGACAAATTATTAAGCGTTGCGGCGCCGCTGGCATTCAATGTCGTGAACGACCCAGTACTACCGGAAACAGGTGTCCCGCTGATCGAGCCGCCCGTGATCGTCGCACTTCCAGTCGACAGGCTATTCAGGTTCGCCATACCAGACGAACTGAGCGTAGTGGCTGCGACACTACTTGGAGTAGTCGATCCAATCGATCCAGGCGAGGCAAAAGTGGCACCCCCTAGCGTCGAGGCATTGATTGCGGAATTACATCCGAACCCCGAGGATGACGTGTACTGAAGAGCATTGGAGGACGAATTGCATCCAGGCACCGCAATTGCTGAGGGTGTTGCGCTTGAGGCCGTCGCATTGCCAAGAATCGTATTGGATACTTGCGGCGACAAGCTTCCCGGCGTAATCGTACCGGCTGGGAACGTTGCAGATCCGGAAACTACGAGATTGGTGAAATTCCCACCAATACTAGTCAGCGTGGGAGCCGTCAGTGGGCCCGATAGCGTAGCCCCAGTTAGCGGAACAACGGCTGCAAATGCGTTGTTCAGTTGCTGTGCTGTCAGAATTTGACCGGGCGTGAACTGAGCATTGGCCCATGCACTAACGAATAGAAGGAGAAGGGCTAAGCGTCGCATTATCCGAGCATTGATTCGTTAAGAATGAACGTGTTATTGAGCTGAGGCGCTACGATCGATGAATCAACGTAAGGTGTGAGGATCGCGCCGTTATGGCATACCGCCGTAACGTTGTAGACTGGCGGCGATGTGTTCTGTACTCGATTAATGGTCAATGACGCAAAATACGGAGCAAATTGAGTTTGTATTTGCATCGCGTAGTAATCCGGGAACACCTGAGTCATTATTGTTTGATACTGGGGTATTCCATAGTTACTGAAGAATGGCGATTCTCCGAGATTGAGCTTGAGGCATTGAGCAAGGGTTGTAAGCCAAACGGAATCATTGAACCCCGCGGAATCTGTTGTCACTTCCACCCAAGTTTTGCTACCATCCTCGTTAGCAATTCTCCCGTACGTCCTCATTTCTCTCTCTTACGCATGATTTATCAGGAGAACGCGATGTCCTCTGCAACTGAAGATGCCAAAAAGACTTTCTTAGCGTTTTGTGCGACGATTGCAGTAATTTCGGCTCTATTTTTGCTCCTGGCAATCGCAACGGGCGGTCTTTAACCCGTCATCCCGCCAGTATTGCCGGTGCCAGTCTGCACGCCGCCATGGTAGTGGCCGTTCACTGACCCATTTGGAACGATGACGTCAGGTGTGGTGATGGGAACAGGGAAATTGACGCCAGAAGCACCCCAAGTGAATGTTTCGGAACCAATTTTTATGGTGATGCCTGACTCGTTCAAAGTCAGCGCCACATTCCCGTCTGCTGTTTGAAGAATCACGCCTGAAGGCCCTTGGATTTGGGCCATGTTTTGATTGATTGGTGCGCTATTCGAATTGCTGACCGGAACAAAAACGAGCGCGGTGAGATTGCCCGTGCGCGTCATATTGGCAGTGCCGCCACCAAGACCCGAAATGCCGCCTAGGTACACATCGCCAGGCATCGTGATACCCTTGTCGCCCACCTGCGTAGGCATCCTGACCCAAGGCGACTCAGCCTTTGGAATCGTCACATTCGGCAATGTTTGTGGCGACGCATTGACATCAAACGCAACCGTGACTATGGCGCCATTAACGGCCACAACATGGCATGGCAATGCCCTGCCGGTATTTTGAATCGCCTGTTGTGCTCGATTGATGGCAAGTTGATTGGCACTGCCCTGTATCCAGAGCTTTCCGTAGTTCTCAGCCATTTGGAATCAGCAGGCAGTTGACGATAGTTGACCACTGGCTTGCATCGTTGGAGCGAAAGTTTCCGATCTGTCGGATTTCATTCACGATGAAGTTGTTCTGGAACGCCGTTTGATATTTGACAGTGGAGGGCGATGAATTAGCTGTCGTCGTAACAAGTCCAGGAAGGTTTTGATATCCCTGCGGCATCCGAACCATCGCGCCGACCTGAAGATCGGCCCGCGCCACCATTTTCATCTGCATGGTGTTGACTGCAAGCCATGTCGGTTGTCCGACAAAATCAGCAATCGCGAGTTGGATAGGAGAGGGTGAGTATGAATCATCCCATACGACAACTTTCCCGCCCTGAATTGCGATATTCACTCGGTTGTCGAACACTCCTTCCGTTACATCGCCGATCATTTGCGCCAGTTGATCCAGCGTGCCGCAAACATGCACCTCGTCGTAACTCAGCACGAGATCCGACGAAATGTTGATCGAGATCGCCGTGTTCGGATAGGCGATGGAAAGAGTTTGTTGGAGCGCGGCGGATAACGGCGTGCCGGCTCGCCAATGCAACACGAAATTACCCGGATTGTCGATCGTATAGATGCCAGGAATGACAACAAAATCCAGCGTTTGTTCGATGCCCTCCCAGTTACCAAAGGTCTGGAAAACGGTTCCTTTGAGAATCGTTCCGGCTTGCGAAGGATTGACGAGCGGCAATCCTGCCTTCATGCCCGCCTTCAGCTCAAGCGTCATCCCAGCATATTGCTGGGGCTGCGTCAGGTCTTGAAGGGCGATTCCCTGTACAGTAATAGTGGACGCTCCATTGGGTGTGCCATATGGCCCCACCAGAGCGTCATATTCTATGTTCTGAGCTGCCGCGTTATAGATCCCGCCGGGATGTGATGTCCATGTCTTGACTGGCGTTGAGCTACCAGAAGGCGTTAGCGTCAATTCGTAATAGCGAGCCATTCAAGGATTTACTTCGATATTTCCGGAATCTTCTCTGTACAAAATCGTAGAGGCGCTAAAAATTCCCGGAGCAAGGAAAATATCGCCCCCGTCAGGCGATCCAATCATGGCACCACTCCACACGACATTGCTATTCGTGTCCATGATCGTCATATACCACCTTTGACCATAGACATTCCATGTCACGTTGCCGATGTAACTCGCGCCGTCTAAAGTCAACGTTGTTGAAAATGGCGGGTTTGACGTATTTGATGGCGTGAAAGGAATGAGAGTGGTCATTACAGGGGGCTACTCAAAAACTGATTGACGACGCCTGCAAATTGCTGAATATTCTGGAGCGCCCCTTGAGCTGCTGATCCAACCGCAACTGCGGCATTCGACCAGATCGATGTTCCGGCCGCTGGCGTTGCGCCTGATACTTGCGCGCCGCTGCTCAGTTTGCTCATCAGAGAGTTGTAGGCGGATGTCGCTTGTTGCTGGGTAATCAATGGTTGAACAAAATCAAGCTGATATTCGATTTGCTGTTGCTTCGTGTCGCCGCCAGTGACATCCGTCATTTGTGTAAGTAGGCAGTTTGTGTAGATATACGATGGTGTCGCAATCGTATATGTGCCGCCTGCTGCATTGTGCGCAACTAGCGAGTTCTGGAGCGATGTCCAGATCGCGAGTTTCGTCAGATAGCCTGCCTGATCCTTGACCGGAGCGATCATTCGCAGCGAGATCGACAGCGGCTGTTGGATCGTCGCGTTTGCTGCGACAGTTTGGTTAGCAAACGGGTACATCGCCACTTGTTGACTAACAAGTGTTGATCCGGGAATAGGGATGAAACGCGCAAAGAAATCAGACGTGCTTAGGCCGCCTGTCGTCAGAAATCCTTGCGCTAGTCCCGCTAGTTGCCCAGTCAAGCCAATAATTGGCAACATGCCGCCCAGAGTATTCGCCGCGATCCCGTTCACAAGGATAATCGGTGACACCTGAAACGCGATGTCATAGACGGACGAAAATACTGGTTGTGACATATCAGTGGGAGGCCGCGTTCATAGAAACCGCGACGCGGCTCGGTGTCGAATTTGTGATATTGATATTCACGTTCTGTCCATTTTTGGCCAGCATGGACGCAATCTTGCTGATATATGCCTGCGTTTCTTTTGGAGCGAACTTCTCCCACTGCGCACCGTGCTTAGAGATATCCTTGTCGAGATTTCCCATCCCCCAGTTGTACGCAGCCAGCGCCTTACGTACGTCTCCACCATATCGTTTCAGCAGAAACGTGTCATATCGAGCCGCGGCATTCATGGAGTCTTGCAAATTATTTACATTCCCGCCGCCGCCCCATTCAGACCACGTGTCCTTCATGAACTGCATTGGGCCCATTGCCCCTTTGGGGGAAAGAAGATGCTTTCCGCCGTCAGATTCAACTTGATATTGACTTTGTAGAAGAGATGAAAGTGGCGCAGAAACATTACCTGCCACACTTTGTTGTGCTGTTGGAGAGGATGCACCAACTGGCATTCCCAGTTGTTGGCGGAGCCAATTCCCCATTGTGCGAAGGCCAGAAGTAACGCGACCTTCATTGGGCTGAACTTGACCTGGATGTTCAATAGCCCACAATAAGCTTTTCGCCTCTGGCCCAGCGATCTTCAGTAAGTTGACGGCTGCTGCCGCAGCAGCATCTCCCATTGTCTTCAGTTCCGGAGACGCAGCAGCCAATTGCTCATTGAATGTGTTGAGCACTGTAGCCCAATCGGATTTCAATGCGGCCTTAACATCGGAGGCTTGATCGGCGGTAGTTTGATCGACAGAAGCGCGCTGAGCAGCAATTAGCTCACGCTGCTGGGCCTCCATCCAATCCTTATCCGTATAGCTTGCACCGGTTCTAAGCTGCTGAAGCGACAGGAAATCAGTGAAGCCATACGCTTGAGCCATCGAGCCAGCCGGAAGGCCAGCTTTCTGCCATTGACGATATTTCCCGCTCGCGGCCCGAGCGAAGTCATACGTCAGTTGTTCTGCATCTTCGTTTTGAATCTGTTGGGGCGTCAGACCGGCAGCAATAAGCGCGCGCCATTTTGAGACATCGCCTTGCGCGCCGGCCATTGCGCTGAGATCCGATGCCCCAAGGCCGAATTTCTCGAAATTCGCTTCGAATGCTTGCGTTTGCCCGATCTTCAGACCAAGACCACGTGCTTGCAGGTTTTGACCAGCGAGCATATTGGTGGCGCCATAGACAGCCCCAATGGCAGAACCGATCCCGCTGACACCGACTGTTCCAAGCTTGAGCAAAATCTTGCTCATGCTCAAGATGGATTTGTGCATCGAAGTAGATGCTTTCTCCATCTTCATCATTTGAATGGCGCCGTCCTTTGCCTTGACATTAAACTTGTCCTGGACGCCAACCGCCTTTTGCATCGCTTGAGAGATCGCTTCTGCCTGAATGGCCGCGATCATCAGGAATTCTTTCGACGACTTGGACGACTTCGAAAAACCGCCCATGCCACTTCCGGCATCGTCGATGACATCAACAACCTTCTTCCAATCTTCCGGCATTTCCTCCAGTTGCTTCTGATACTTTTGGAAAAGTTTGTAGAAATCCTGGAATTTTGAATCGTCGATGTCGACAGTAACGATACTTTTCGCTGCCATTATCGCTTAAGTGCTTCAGTTAGATAGCGCTGCCGGTATTCCAACGCGGATCGATATGGCGTCTCGTATCGCTCAAAGGTCTGAACAAATCCCTCACCGGAAATCCATCTCAGGATGGAATCGAGGATTGTGTCCTTTTCGTATGCTCGTGATGCATCGAGGTCTGTAAGGAAGCGGCGAACTCCATAGGTGCGGAGGATGTAATCAACGCACCAATCAGGGAAGCCGTTCCCTTCGCCATCATCTCGCGATCGGCTTTTCTCGCCATCGCATAGAGACATGTAAAAAAAACGATGCTCGCAAGCGCTTCCTCCCAGTCCTCGGAGTCGATTCGACCTTGCTGGATAGCTGCGTCTACGGGCAGAAGATCCCATCCATGTTGGCCAGGACAAAGAATCATCGTCAGGCGCTTGAATTCGCCGAGGAGAGCAGCGGTATCATCGTCCTTGACAATGCCGTCCTTATCGAACGATCCTCGGGCCGCCGCATCCTTTTTGCCTTCGTCTCGGAGCGTAAGTGCTGCGATGCGCGGGCCAGAGGATGAGAGGTAGTGAGAACCTTTCCCGGCAAGGGCTGATTTCGTGGCGGCCAGAACTCGGAAGTTGGCGTCAAACACTTCGCGACTGATCGGTGTGTGATACGCCCAAACGCGCACAACCTCTTCAGTCTCGTCGATCAGTTCTTCTTTCCCGTCAATTTCCTTCGGGACTTTTCTCGTGACCAATTCAGTCACGACTGGAAGCGCAATATTGCGCTGTTCGTTGATCTTCATCTGATTCCCTACAATCAGCCCATGTAAAAAGGCTGCGGCAACTAGCAGGGGGACTAGCTTTCGGGGATGACCCTAGCCGCAGCACAACCGGTTACGTCAGATTCCAGAGATTCGAGTTCAGATTGAACACGCCACGGATAACGAGTCGCACGATCGGATCAGTACCATCCCATGCACCTGGATCGATGCTGCGGATGGCGGCCTGGCTAATCGCGACCGGACTAAACGCGGTAGTGTCTGGATAGCCCGTCACGTCGCCCAGAATGCCAGTCGTTTGAGCCTGCGCCATCCAACTCTGCGCGAGAGCTTGAGAACGCAACAGACCAACCGTGATCGTCGCCATCACATACGGTTCCGGCGAGTTCACAACACTCGTGCCGGTTTCGATCTGATGAACGAAGTCACCCTCAAACTCGACCCGGGCAAAGGATTTGCCCATATACGGAGCCGTGACGTTCAGCGTCGGGAAAGATGACACCACAATCGATGTCAAGATCCGATTTAATGGGCCGGGAGCAATAAGCGGAGGATTTGCCATTTCTTATTTTCCTTAGCCCACAAACTGAACAGCGTCGAGTTGGAACGTGATCGTGAGGAAGCCATTCTGACCAACCAACATCGCTGAGAATCCGTTATAGATCCCGTTGTTATAATCGTTCGGATTTGTTTGCGTGTATGTGAAAAACGGAACTGCGGACACAACGCAACTCAAAGCACAACCGAATTTGACGGCGGAATTTCCAACACTCTGCGCGACAGCTTGCAGCGCGTTAATGCCTGCTTGGTTGTAAAGAAGGGGAGGATTGCTGTTTGATCCGTTGATGACAGCGTTTGCGAGGGCCTGCTTAACTTGAATGCGAAACCAGTCAACGCCATACCACCACGAAGCCTGCTCCCCATCCATCGTTGTGCCTTTGAACTGACACGCCGTGGAAACTCCGCCTTCAGCACCGGTGAGAATCAGATTCCCGTAATTAGTCAGAACGGTGTTGATGTTGGTTTGATTTCCAATTTGCGACCAAGGCGTGACACCATAGACATATCGAAATGCCATAGGCGCCAACTGATTAGCCGGGCCCGGATTGTTCACCAACCATTGATAAAACGAGGTAGATGCCTGATGCTCAGTGCTAGCTTGTGTCGGGCTTGGAACAACGGCGAATACAGCTTTGTTGTTCGCATACGTTGGAAGATTCGTTACAGTCGTTATGACAAAGAAATACGTTTGGCCGCTTGGGCTTTCATAGTTCGCCGTCATCGTGTTCAACGCAGCAGCAGACGAATAGTCCCACGACCCTGGAAGCAGATAGGCGTAGAAAATTTGCGGGGTACTATTGCCGGTAATCCAAGTCTGAAGTGCCGTGATTGCCGCAGCAGCCGTAGTCTGTGTGCCAAGTTCCAGCACATAGACACCAACCGAAGTCCCTTGCGCGAAGAACGTTGTGGCCGCATTGGTAATGAAGCCGGAATTCGCTGGCGCATAATTGCCGGGAACGGTTTCTAAGCCAGGATTCGTAGCCAGAGCATACGTGAACGTATTGGTACCAGTAACGGTCGCCGTGAACGTTCCGTTATAGCCCGCAGGTGTCGCACCGGAGATAGTCGTGGTGAACGTTTGGCCGGTAGAAAGACTAAGCGCCGCAGAGGTCGTAGCCGTAACCGTTCCGGTCGACCACGTTAGACTTGTGAGTGCAGCAGGCGCAACAAGAATCGAGGTTACTTGCGAAAGGGTGCCGCAGTATTGGTATGTACCAGCCGAAAGAGTAGTGCCGCCCGTTGAGACGATTGCACCACTTTGTTGGAGCTGCGATACAGTCGGCGCCCGCGTAATCGTCGTATTGACGGTTACGATAGTCGGGGTGATTGTCGTCGCCATGGGGCGGACTCCTGGCGATTAGATGTAATTTACAGAGACAGTGCCGCCAGTACCCGGATCAACAACAATCCCCGTGGCGCAAGGCCAATCAAGAGGAATGATCGTGCCGACAACAGAAGTTGTCGGGCCTGCGTAGATAAGATTCGCCGCAGCTGCACCACCAGTTGTCGCAACGTCATAGACCTTTACGGCGGTAGACGATGCGACGTTCACCACGACCTTCACGACGCGACCAGGAGAAGTCTTGACGGCCGTAATTGAGGTAATGTTGTATTGGCCGGTCTTACCCGATGCGATAAATTCGTTACCAGTCGAATCGACTTGGCCCATTACGAACTTGCCAGCCGGGTTGACGTTTGTTGCTGCTGCGAGAGGGCTTTGGGGCATGTCACGCTCCAGAAAAAGAAAAGCCCGCATTGCGCGGGCCTCATGGATAGACGAAGAGGATCGTCAGGGGGTAATTGAAGAGAAACCGGCCTCAAGAATGAGGCGTTGAGCAACTGCATTGGCAGTGCTCTGGAAATACCAGCAAGCGATATCGATCGTCTTTTTCATGGCGATCGTGGATAAATCAACTTGAGTTCGCTTCCCATCCTTGATGGCTGGGGAATTTCCAAAACCAAAGTTATTGGTATTTTGAGAGTACGAAATCAGCGAAGCGAGGAACTGGATTGCTTGTTGATTGGTGAACCCATACAGCGTTAGGCGCACGTTATCTTTTGCAAGCTGCGTGCTCGACATTTCTTGCAACGCCGTTGGAGGCGTAGGATTTCCTGGCCAGTTATAGATCGGAAAGGAAGGGACTTCCGTCAGGTCTGGTTCGATGTGAGCCACGATGTACGGTGGCGCGATGTTATTGGGAACAAGAAATGATGGGTAGACCGTCGCCATGCTGTTTTGAGCCAACCAAATCGGCAGGCTGTTGGTCACGATTGGCTCGGTAGGAAGGTCGGCCGAGCTATTGACCAACTGCGTCTGCATCACTGAATAGACCGCATGGCCCATGTAGTGATACAGATTTGCTTGCTGGTAAAAATTCTCCCTCTTACGGAAAGAGAACTGTTGTCCAGCAAACTCCCCGACATAAATCATGTTGGGGTTGACATCGTTGAAGATGTCGATATCTGAAAGCGCAGTGAAAACGATATGATCGATATCGATCGTTGCGTCTTCATGCTGGTCTCGATCTACTGCATAATGGATCGAACCCTGAACCGTTTGTGTTGTACCTGTTGCGATGTAGAACACATATCCATCAAGCGGCAACACTGTTCGCTGGTATTGCGTGAACGTAACAGTTTGATTCTGCGATAAGGTATTTACGCCAGCCGCAAGCGTATCAGCCAGTTGCGACTGGTTGTTCAGCGACTCGGCGATCGACGGCATTACTCAATCCAGACGGTGGCACTCTGTTGGTAGAGCGAGGTATCAATGAAGGAGGGCCGACGAGGATTGCCCTTCGCATATGGGTGTTTCAATCGATGGTTCACGCCATCAAGGGCAGCTTGTGTAGGCGTTCCTTCGATCCCGACATGCTCAACTTCTCCGGTGCCCAAAAAATCCTTAAACATCTGCGAGACTTTGCTTTCCGCAGATGCAAAAGGATTGGCGGGCGGACGACCTCCCATCATCACTGTCTCAAGCGCCCCAGCAAGCGATTCCTCCAACGATTCCGCGATCTTTGAAAGCTTCACATCCACGAACGCCTGCATGACGCCGTACTTGTCTTCGAGGATTTCAGCTATGTCGCCGGTAGTCTTGGTGGCCGCTTCGTTCTTTGGTTTGATTGGCTTGTTCGCCTTACCTTTTTTGGCTTGCGGCACCTTCTCAGGTTGTTCTGCGTTCGAGTATGGGATATCAATCACCCCAATGTGCATCACCAGGTGCTTTGACGGGGAAGTGATGAATGACGACGCAGATTCTGTGCTTGTAGCGGTGTCTGTCCCGGCCATTACTTACCTCAATTCAGGCGGCAACAGACAATCCTAGCTTCTGCCGCCATTCTTCATCTGTCATGGCCCATTTAGAAAGGTTGCAGGAGGCGCAAAGCCACTGCAAATTTTCCCGCCCATTGGAACCGCCTCGCACCAATGGAACCTTATGATCCAAATGTCGTTTTGTTACACGCAAATCAGCGGCACACAAAGTGTTCGCGCATTTATACTGCTGCGCCGCGAGAATTTCTAACGCATCGTCCGCCGTATGCGAACCCTCTGCGGCCACCAGCATCGCCCTTCGGCGATTATTGTACTCACGAATCTTGTCTAAATTGGCGCGCTTCCATTCGGAGTGACGCCTTCTTATCAAATCCCCTTTGAGCGCATATCGCATTGATCCTTGGCGCAGGGCCGTGTCTCTATTCTCCAAGTAATAATTCCGAGAATATTCTTGAATCTTTTCCTTGTTGAGCTTTATATACTTTTCTCGACTCTCCCGAACACGATCGGCATTCTTGGTGCGCCATTCTTTTGCTTGGATGGCCACCCTATTTTTGTTTCTAAGATAATGTTCGTGCCGACCCTGCACAACCTTTTCAGGGTTTGCTTCCCTCCACATGCGATTTGCGGAGTCTATGCGCTCTTTATTTTCAAGATAGTATGCTTGATTCTTTTCTTTGATTGCGTCCGCATTCTTCGTGCAATAATCTTTATAGTACGCACTGATCCGCTCCCGGTTTTCATGAGCGTACTTTCTCACACAGGCGATGCATATGGCGCGCACGCCAAACTTACCAAGCTTCTGCTTGTGGAATTCCGTCAAAGCTTTTTCAATACCACATTTCGTGCAGGTTTTCATGGGCATAATTAAGCAATACGAACGGCAATATTATACCGCATTTACTATGCCAAACTACGAAACACCCCATATATTTCCTAGTGGTTGTTGCATTCCCAGCCACTGCCTGCCATATGGATCTTTTAATTGCTGAAGGTTGCTTAACTGGAGACCATTCAAAAATTCTGGCACATTAAGCGATTCCGATGTGCTCACGTCTGCCGATGACGCCACCGTTCCGCCAATGAACCCAGTGATATCCCACGTCTTGCGCAGATCAGCGAAATACGTTTGATTGGTTTGATCTGGACACCAATTGATGAGAAATGACGTCGCCAAACAGTAGACCGCGAAGCAATAGTAGTCTTGCCCCACTGCATACAGCACGAGCAGCGTCATTTCCTCCGCATAGCTCAATGCCCACGGTAGATATACGCTGTTCGAAGGCAGCGCAGCCGTAGGAACACCGGCGACTGTCGTCAGAAACGTGTACAGATCCGTTACGTTGGGTTGCGTCGAGGTTTGCCAAGGAGCAAGCACTCCCATGCCGGGGAGCGGAGGAAAGCAGGGAGTGCACATGGATTAGCTCTTGCGGGGACGGCCGCGGCGACGGGGTTGATTGTCATCTTCGCCAATCTTGATGACTTCATGGATTTGAGGCTCGACGCCTTTTTGCTCCACTTCCTTGATCTCTACTTCGATGTTCCCGACATTCCAGTCCGTCTCCTGAGCTGCCCTGCGAACCAGATCATCGGTGGATGCCATCGCTTCTTTACGACGTTCAAGCGCCTGTTCATAGAGCACATCGTCATTGCGCTCCATCGTCGTGAAGAGACGATCATGCGTAATCGGCGTATCGAACTGGTAGCATTGGCCAATGAATTCCTTGCTCCGATCGATCTCGGAAACAGGGATCAGGCCGTACATCTTGTGCTGCTCAACGATGCGGATGTGATCCTCTCGGGTGCCTTGCGGGTAAACATTCTCCTGTCCGCCTGGACGGATCTTGGTTACCACGGGCTTCTTTGAGTTTTCGACCCAGTAGTGCAGTTCGTAATTGAACTTCGAGCAGTTCGCAATATAGAGGGGCATGACGTAGTTTTCCCTGTGAAGATCCCTGTGATAGATGCCTACGCCAACCCGCACAGGGAACGGGCTTTCGGCTGCGCAGCCTAGGCGTAGGACAAACAAAAAGCCCCGCTCGGGGCGGGGCTGAGTTGATCATATTTGGTCAGGCCATCGACAAGCCTTACCTATAGACACCAACCAATCTATTGGGTCTTTTGCGTTTTTCCTGACATTGCACGTCTTGCATAACCATTGGAGATTTTCCAAATAGTTGGACCCACCCAATGTCAGCGGCATCCAATGGTCGAGATTTTTGGGCGAGACTCTCAAATCGTCTTCGCAATTGGCGCAACGGAAGTTTTGCCTCTCCAAAAGCAAAGATGCCTGAGCTTTCGTATGGCTACCTTCTGCGCCTTTTTTTCGCGCTCTGCGGCGCCTCTCATTGATTCTGAACGATTCTGGATCGTCGGCCCTGAGAATGGCTCTCCGCTCATTCTCCCGAAGTCTGTTCGCCTGTTGCCACGCCGTTGCTGCGGCATCCTTGCGCGCTTTATTTTTCTTATAGTAAGCGGCATTCGCGGCAGAAATTCTTTCTTTGTTTCTTGCGGCATATTCTGCATATGCTCGCGCTTGGCATTGCCTGCATTCAGGTCTTAAACCATCCTTTGTACTGCGTTTTTTGGCGAAGTCCTGGACCCGCCTTTCGCTCTTGCAACTAGTGCATGTCTTGAACTGCTGTACAATGGCGTCAGCCATGGCCGTGATCCTCGCTTGATCAGGTTGTGGTTAGAGGCCCCGGACGATTCGCAGTCGCTCGGGGCCTCGCTCATTCTACTTCTGAATCACTGATATTGCACAGACAGAAGCGTGATCGCTTCCGGACGGATCGACCAACCCGACGTCGATCGCAGTTCCGACACGACGTCCACGGCACCCTTCGGAAGCGGGGCCGTGATTTCGGTCGGGGCTGCACGGTCGACGAGCTGCAACGCACAAGCCTGAAGGCCCGGCGTGAGCTCTGCGAACGCGTTGGTATTGATCTTGCCGCCCTTCGGCTTCTTCACTTCCGGCATGGAAATGACGATCATGTCCGTGCCGCCGGCGCCCTTGCCGATGAGGGTATCGTCCGCTCCCCACGTGATATCGTCTTCGTTCCATTCGAGCACGTCATCGACGAGACCGCGAGCCGACTTCGAGCCGGCGCCTTGACGCTGGTAGGTCGTGAGCTGCACGACGTCGTAACTGATCGATTCGAGAACGCGCTGCGGCATCGTGACGGCGAACTTCACACCCATGCCCATCTGATTTGTACGAACCTTGATCGCACCGAGCGTCTGTGCCAGGAAGAGTGCAAGCTGACCGTTGTCGTACGTGACAATGGTCGTGTTACCGCCTGAATCGGGCGGGAGGCTGACAGCCGTTGCTCCATTCGTATTCAACAAGCCTTCGCCATTAAGCGGATTCGCGCCATACAGAAGCAGATTCCGTTGCTGCTGGAATGTGCCTTGACGCATCGCCAGACGATGTGCTTCCGGCGTAGCAACACCCACACGGCCAAGAGCGGCCGTGTCGTGATGGTCATATTCAGCGCGCGTTTGGATGAGATACGTCGGCGTGCTGATTTCGTTGTAGACCACCGTGCAGCTCGGAAGCTGGTTCGGTGCGAACTGGCTGGTCGCGACTTCCGTGCGGACATCTAGACGCTTCGCATAAACCGCGAGATCGTCTTCGCCGAGACGAACGAGCGGATCGCCCGTTGCGATCAGGTCGAACGCACCCGATGCCTGTTGGTATTGCAGGATCAGTTCGGGAATCAGGTAATGCGGGCTGACCCGAATCTGTGCCGGTACGATATTGGCCATGTTTTCTCCTTAGATCTGGATAAGGGCCGCGTAACCTTGACGATTCCAGGTAGCTGCGCCGGTGAGGGAGTTGTACGAGACAGTCATGCTGTTGCCAGCGTTGATGTCGAGAATCTTGACGGGGAGTGCGCCGGTGCCGTAGTTCAGGACGATCGTGCCCGTCAGCGCGCCCGTCGCGATCGCACCCGAAGCGGCGGTGATCTGAATCGAGAAGTGCTGGTTATCGGTGAATGCCGAGACGGTTTGGTTGCCATTGACGAGCGCAGCGCCCGTACCCGTCACGCCGCTGATGTTGATCAGGTCACCCACCCCAGCAACCGGCGAGGCCGCAGCCATCACGATTGCAATGGTGTAGACGCCGCTCGAATACGATGATGTTGCCGATGTCACCGAGTAGGTAGCAGTTGATGCGTCGTACGGTTGCAGAACCTGGTTGTTGAAGTCCCATGACACGTTTTGCGTGATGAGACCGCCATTCAGCGACACGAGCGACGGATCCATTGCGACGGCGATGCG
Organism: Burkholderia sp. BCC0405; assembly: GCF_902833075.1. Classification (NCBI taxonomy): domain Bacteria; kingdom Pseudomonadati; phylum Pseudomonadota; class Betaproteobacteria; order Burkholderiales; family Burkholderiaceae; genus Burkholderia; species Burkholderia sp. BCC0405. The sequence continues at coordinate 26,515 of NZ_CADFEO010000008.1, read as the reverse complement.
CGCACCCGAGCCCATACGGAAAAACGCTACCGATGCGCCGGGGTTGCCCGTAAGCGGAACCGGACTGGAGGGCGAGCCAACGAGGCTATATGCCTGATTGAATACCGTAAAACCAGTCGTGTTTGCTACCGAAGTTGCCTGCAAGATCGTGCCGCCCAGCGTGCGGTCATAGCCCGTGGACGGGGCGACGCTTTCCGAAATCGCCATACCACCCCACAGCGGGGAAGTGGCGCTTTGTGATACCGTGCCGGTCGCGAGTTCATTGCGGATTGCGGGGTCGTCCATAAATACACCTTGGACATACCCAGCGCTCTGTACGGAAAACGAGCCTTGAGCGTTCGTCGTCGCATACGGATTGAAGGGGACATTGAATGCCATTTTTACCTTCCAAAAATTGAAAAGCCCGCTCAGTGGCGGGCTTCAGAGTGGCGACGATGAGCTTTAATGGCTCTTCTGCATGTTGATTCGACCTTTCGCGCGAGGTGCCCGGAAGTCATCCATCCAGTCGCTCGGCTTACCATAAAACGTCGTCACGCGATGACCAGTACCGATGTCCTTCGTGACGGCACGCAGGCCGCCTTCTGCCGAGTTCACCGGATTGACGGCAGCGCCCATTGCGTCCGCGTAAATTGCGGCTTCGGCGATTTCGAACACGGCGGCATCAAGCTTCGACAGGTCAACGTCCTTCCATGCAGTGCTGTGCGATTTCATCGGTGCGGCTAGGCGTTTGCGGTACGACAGGAGGTCTTCACCATTCAGCGGGCGGTGTGCCGATTTGCCGAACGCGCTGTATACGCTGTCCGCCTTCGCTTGCGCATCAGCCATCGAGGCATAGTCGGCGTCATTCAGGGGCTTGGGTGTAAGCTGCGCTGTTTGCACAAGCAGCCGTTCTAGTTGCGCCACACGATCGAGCAGGGCGCTCTCGCGTTTTTCCGCGTCAGCCTTCGCTTCCTCTTCCTTGGCTTCAGCCTTCATCTTTTCGGCTTCGGCTTCTTTTTCTTTGGCCTTTTCATCTTCCGAATCGGCTTTCTTATCGGCAACTTTCATTTCTTCGACCGGCATTGCATCGGCTTTCTTGTCGTTCTTCTCGTTGTCGTACGAGTCCATGCGTTTGCACAGCGAATCGACAGCCGACATCAGCTTGTCCCAACGCTCGGCGTCCGCCTTGGCCTTTTCTTCTTCGGCATCGGCTTTCGCTTTTTCCTCGGCGTCGGCCTTGGCTTTCGCTTCGAGTTGTTCCTTCGCCTCGGCGTCCGCCTTGGCCTTACGCTCTTCTTCAGTCATCTCAGGTTCCTGAACGTTAGTGGTAGATACGCCAGTAGGCGGACCGCCCTTGTCCCACACGCCAACTTCGCAGATCGCGATGTGGTCGAGCAGTTTTGGGTTTCCCTCTATGAGACCCTTCTCGCCGTTGTCGAGGGTTACAACGGTGTTTTCCAACTTCGGATTTCGGAATACGACATTAGGCGACGTGGATAACTGCTCTTGCGACATGAGTGTCGCGGTCGCTTTGTCGTAGATTCGGACGATGGCCCATACTTCGTCGCCCTTGATGTATGGCAACATGACCGAGCCGACAGAACGCTTTTTGAACTCTTCCGAATTAAGATTCGAGTTCTCCGGATGGTCGACGATGACCGGCAGACCATTGCACCGCGCCAGGAATTCTTCGTTGAGATATTCCTCCGGCGGCCGGTAGACGTATTCCTCATCCTTCGATCGGTATGAGGTTCCCGTTCCCGTGATACGGATATCGAACAACCACATATTCACGAAGAATTGAGGCGACGAATATTCGCATGCGACCATCGCTCGCGCGAGATCCGTCTCCGTCATGTGCGCTTTGCGGATTGCCTTGAACGCTTCCGACTCAAGTACGAAGCGGCATCCAGGATGCAAAGGTTCTGGCCACAAGCCAAGCGGCGACCACAGAAACTCCGTGCTCTCATTACTCAGAGCGACATCGAACGGCCGGGATTCGTTGTAAAACGTCGTGAACTCGACCGAGCCATCATCAGACGTTCCCAATTCGACTAGCTTGTGCGGCTCGTAGCCGGTTTCTTCCTGCGTTTCTCGACGGGCGGCTTCTTCTGGCGTTTCACCGTCTTCAATGTGACCGCCTGCAAATGCCCATTCTCCGGAATGATCGCCGCCGTTGCCGCGACGCAAAAACAGGACATTGCCATCAGCGATAATCAGCGTTCCGGCTGCGTGAATCTTCTCGGAATCGGCTTTACTTTTTCCCGCAACGTTATAAGCAATGGCAGCAGCTTGGTCGGGATCTTTTCCGGCTCGGATTTCGGTGGCTATATTTGCGCTGATCGCCTCACGAGATGATCCTTGTTCGAGGGGCATGCGATGTACCAAAAGAAAAAGCCACCCGAAGGTGGCTTTGTGTGGATCGGCGAGATTTTATTTTTCTCGCGATTTATGAGCATTTTGATATTGTGTCGGAAGGCATGCCCTAGCTTTCATAAGGGCTTGCATGGATGGGGCTTGGGGCTTTCCGTTCTCGTCCATGCACTCGCCAATGAATATATCAAAATGTTTTGTTAGTATGCGTAATGCGTGCTCAGTAATATCAGACATGACCTTCTCCATAGTCGGGAAGGATCATGATACTCCCATCACTTTCTCATTGCTTGGATTTTGGCTCGCGCTTCGGCGAGAGATTCGCGACCCTTGATGGTCAGCATGTCGTCCGGCAATTCCCGGAGAGAGTAGAGATAGACGGCCGAGCACGAGCAATACACTTCCTCGGCTGGCTTGGTGATGTCGTCGTAATATCCAGCGGGTCCAGCCTTCATCAAGCCCTTCTGGAGAGCCCAGTTGCCGCGGATCACGTACACCTTCATATCACGTTCTTTGTGGTCGGGACGGAAGTGGTATCCCGGCCTGCGCCATTGCGAATGCCATTGCGCTGCAATCGCCCCGCCGTCTGTCGCGATGATCTCGTTCAGGCTGGAAACGAACTTCGCGCCCTGATCAATCATCACTCGCCGCTCAGTGAACGGCATCGACGTAAGCGGCTTTCGGATGTTCTCTTTGACGTCCTTGATGTCGATGGCTCGACTACCGCCAGCGGGAATGCTCGACGCCCACCCGGAGAATCGGCGCTCGACCTGATCCATCATCTGCTCGCGATTGAGCTTGATGAGGCTACGCGAGACCATCATGCGTCGATCAAGTTCGGTGCGCAGTTTCGGCTTGAGACGATCGACGGTGAAGCGTGCAATGCCTGGATGCTTCTTGATGATCTGGCCATCGTCGATCATCCGCTTGTAGACGCCGCTGAGAACGCGACGCAGTTCGTCATCTAATTTTGCTTCTGGGACGAGCGTGGCGGCAGCGGCTTTTCTTAGACGATCAATCCAGATTTGTAGATCTTCGACTGAGGTAAAGCCATTTACCTCAAAGTGGCGGATCGCTTCAGTGATCGTCTCGAAGAAAGTGGCCACTATTTACCTTTGCGTTTTACCTGCGCCTCAAGTTCTACGATTCGCTTGTGCCGCCCCTCAATCGCGCGGATGATGTACTCGGCATCACGCCCAAGGATCGGTCGATAGTGTGCGATTGCGCCGGTGATGAGGCTTGTCGGGATGCGATGGCCCGGCATTGTCGTCAACTCTTGAGTGACGCGCTCCATAGGGTCTGCGCTTAGACTCATTTTGATTCCCGGCGCTTTTCATCGATCCATGCGGCAAATTTGAATTCAAATGAGCTATGATCGGCACATTTTTCCTCAAAGCCATCTGAAAAGAATCGATTGCCCGGAGTCAATTCTTCGGCTACTGGGAACTCTTCTGGAAATTTCTCCAAAAGCATTCGCACAAAATCTGCCCCCAACACCAAAAGAACTGGATCCTTGTTCCCGAAGAAATCGCTTTGATCTACAGATCTTTCGGCATTTTGAATGCTAGTGGCACGAAGTTCGGAAATGGGTGAATATTGCTTTCTCGGATCGTACGAATTCATCTCTACCCCCTGTGATAGAAAGTTGCTCAAATGTTGTGCGGCCGCGGCTCACTTGGTTCTGGATCGGGTTGCGGTGGCTCATAATTCTCAAGATCCTCATAATCTAGAACAAGAGGATTGGGAAATAACCGCTTGGATTCGTTCATATTGTCCGCGAACCACTCGATGAGACGAGACTTATTCTTCGGATCAAGATCTGGCTTCACCACTTCTACTGCGGCGGTCATCGCTTCAAACTTTATTTTTTCGACCTTCACAAGCTCACTTTCTGGCTCTTCCATCAATGATGGCCAAGTTGCTTCATAGGCGTTCTTCCACTGATAGAATGCCGTCTCAAATTCGACATCTTTATATTCAGGAACCGTTGCCCTGATTGTCTCGAAGAATTCTGGCGTCCAGGCGAGACGCATGACGATATTGTCGAAGAATTGATAGAGCGGCTGAACAACTTCGCGTTCATGCTTGATGTAGCGAATCAGATCTTTCGCATCTTCTGTGCCTTCTCCGAATCCTTCGGCGTACGACTCGGAGTTGAGCAACTTGGCCGGCTGCGGAACCGCTGCGGCTACGTTCTCGAGGATATTCTTCCGCGCCGTCTTCAGTGCGCCATCAGCATTCAGCAGATTCAACGTTTCAATTGCTTCTTCCGGCGTAATGTTGATGACGTTGTTGGTCTGCGCTTCCTTCACAACATTGCGCTTGATGCCTTGCAGAACGGCCATCGCGCGATCTGCGATAGATCCGGCAGGTTTCATCTTCGCGACGATCACACCGACCTTGCGAGCGACCATATCGTCGGCAATCATCGTCTGCACGAACGACTTCAGCGGAAAGAGTGCCCGCTGGTAGGCCGATCGACCGGTGTAGCCATACGCCGAATTGGTGAACTCGATATACAGCGGCGCTTCGTTGAAGAACACAAGTGAGCGAGAAGGGTGATATGTCTGGCCGGCAGCGGTAATAACGGTTGGTTTTTGGAAGTCAGGCGCGTTCGGATCTTGATTGAGAACCAAGGAGCCCGCCGTGTTCAGCGGATCGAGCGCATTGAAGTACAGCTCCAGCTTTGCCAGATCTTCCGGTTTGATCGGCTTGTCTGTATCGACACCCTCAGCGCCAAACACAATAGCCGCAGCGCCGTAGATCTTGCTCAGCCGCCAAGTGTTGGCGATATAAGTGTCTGCGTTAATTTCTGCCCATTTTCGCTCAAAAGCCTCGCGAATTCGCTCTTCTGGACTATTCGGGATCGAGATTTTTCGCTTTTGCGACATCGCGATCTTGATCGGTTGGTCAACGATCTTGCCGCCAAGAGGATGGAAGGCGTATATCGTTTTGCACAACTGATACGATGGTTCTGCTCCCGGCAAGATATCATCGGCCATGAGCAGATCAGTCAAGGCCGACGACAGCGTTGAACCTTGGATTGTGATTTCTGCCATATGGGAAGATGTCGTCAGTTATAGGCCGTCGCTATCTCCGAGGCCAATTGCAATGCCATAGACGCCGGTGTCGTATAGGTCGTCTGCTTGATTTGGAATGCCTAACCGGTATCCAAAAAACTGGCTTAGGAAATGGTTTTGAGATCGCCCCTTGTATTCAACGATCTTGTTGTAAGCGTTCTCGCAAATCTTGACATCACCATGATGTACAAAATCGGATACGCCAGTTCCGCGGGCATCCTTGCTCATCGACGTCAATTTGCTGTCGATCGCCTCTGCTGGCCAGCCATTGCGAGTTGCGCGCTGGAGAAGCGTAATGCCGCTACCTTTGTCCTCCACGAAACACCCGGCGCTTCCCATCCGCGCACCAGTTAAGCTCGCTAGCTCCATAAGTCGAGACATGACAGATGGGAACCATTCGGCGATCAGGTCACTATCGATTTGCGTTATGTCCCAATCGAGAATGATTAATTTTTGGCCATAAAACTTATTGCGTGCGAAATAAGTGATAGCCGTGCCATCATTCTTATCTCCAGCCTTCAGAGCACTATCGAGCACCGCATACACATAATCACATTGGCGCGGCATCGAAACTGGTTGACCATCAACCAGCATGCTCTCGATCTTAAACAACGTGCCATCGAGCGGGCGAGGTAACTGCTGATATAGGGATGTCCAAGTACGGACATTCGCCTGAAATTGCGCCCAGTGCTTTTCCGTGAACCATTGCGGCCACAGGTATTCACCGATCTTTCGGCCGAGCGGATCGTTCTGGACTTCACAGCGTGCCTGCAAGCAGACAACCTCCCAGACGTTTCCGTCGCGGCACATGATCGGGCCGCTTTCACCTTTCCAGTCTTCGGGAAGAATGCGGCCAGCGAGATCATCTTCATGCCAGCGCGTCTGGATGATGACAACCCAACCGCCCGGAATCAGGCGCGTCTTCAGGTCGTCGTTATACGCGTCCCAAGTTTTGTCGCGGATCGTCGGCGAGTCAGCTTGTTCGCGACCCTTTACCGGGTCATCGATAATGATGCCGTTCGCACGGTTGCCAGTAACGCCGCCAAGAATCCCGGTTGCGATGTACTCGCTGCCATTCGTTAGCGAAAATTCTTGAGCTGCCGACGATTCGGTCGTCAACTCACAACCGTAAATTCCCTTGAACCGCTTCTGCTTGATGATCGAGCGGGTACGGCGCCCCATCTTGCGGGCGAGGTCATCGCCATAGCTGGCGAGAATGACCTTGCGATTCTTCTCCGCACCGAGATAGCGCGAGGGAAACACGACCGATGCGTAGGTCGACTTCGCGCTACCGGGCGGCATGAAGAACATGGCCCGACCGTGCGGCGTCTTGCTGACCCGCTCCATCGTCTCAAGAATGAGGCGGTGGTGCTGCGCCATCGTCGATTCGATGGGTTCGAAGAACTCCGTGTCTGGATCTTCGCCGGCGGGCTTGCCGGGGATCTCGATAGCTTGGGCGTAGGAGAGGACATCCTCTCTAGCTCTGCGGCGAATCCATAGTTCTTGCGCCGCTTGCTCCAATGTAGGCGGCGAGTTCGTCATCCGTCATTTCCTGGGCGGTTCGTGTTTCAATCGGGCCGCCATTTTTGCCCGTCACCTCAAGTTTCTGGGCAGCAACCAACCCATAAGCTTCGCGCTGCAGCCCAACCAATGTCTTGAGTGTGTCGGCTAACTTCTTCATGCTATCGATGCGACCAGCACTGGAAATGACCTTTTGGTAAATATCATTGCGTTTGTCTTGACCGCGATCATCTTCGCTGCGCAGAATCTCGCCCAATTCCTCGAACAACTCAAAATTATCGGTTTCATGCTCCAGTTCGGCCAGCAAGGACATGGCGAGAGTCCGGGCACGACCAATATCTTTACGCTGCCCAATCTCAATGGCGGCTACGGCTTCGCCATTCGCTGCAACGATCTCTTTCTCTGAGTACGCATCACTTCCAGTGCGTACCGCGCTGCGTACCAGCTCTCTGCGTACCAGCTCGTCAGCCTTAGCTCTGACTTTCCCAGCTAGATCGCGAGCCCAATCATCACGCTTTGCCCGCTTGCGGATTGCGCCTTCGGTTACACCCTGCGAGGCAGCGATTTCCCGGAGTGACAGAACGCCAGCTCGGTAATCTGCTTCAATGCGCTCCCAGTCTGGAGGAGCTTTCTTTTCTTGGGACATACCCTGTTGGGCGTCGGCCCTTTTCTAATTTACAAAATAGTTACAGGATCGGCGTCAATCCATAGTTGACCGCGACCCGAATGCTTCCGCCTGACAAGGCGTTATTGACCGACACTGATAGAATGCTTCCGGCAGTCGTGCTGCGAACTAGGAAGCCGGAACCAGTCTCTTGCGGAGTGGCAACTGTTGGAACCGTAGGTGCCGTAAAAGTAGCGGGAAGATATACGGGCAATTGTCCCAGCGTTCCCAATACGGAATCGGAAAACGTAACATTGACCATTCCGCCGCTCGTCATTGTTGCATTCGGCAATACTTCTACTAGAAGGCGGGTGATGTAATACCCCGGCGCTCCTGTGATTAGAATAATTGGCGTCGTTCCCTGGGCGGAATTAATTGTTGCCGAAGCGTATGCGTCACCAACCCACCGAGGCAAAATTACCCCATTCGATCCTATGACTTGATCGGTAACGTAGGGCGATCCATCCGTTGCCTGTGGCGGAGGTAATGGAACAGTCATGCGTTTACTCTATAGAATAAGTGCCGGTTTCCCGGCGTGCAGCGTTGCGCTGCGTGCGCCCCATGACGCCTGAGCAGGCGGGGCGGCGGTGATCTATTCAGTCTTTACGTGAATTTCAGCGTTTGCTGAAAGGCGATGTGGCTGTGAATTTTGCGGAGAAGCGGCTAGTTATCTCCGCATCCCTTGCGTCGATTTCCCGCCAGATTACGAAAACTTAGTCCGCTTGAACTTCAGATAATCTGCGCCTTCTTCGGCGTCCCAAAAGACCTTTATTAGGTCGGGATGAGTCGCCGGTAGATCGGGGTCGATGATTGTCACCGCACACGGCGATAGATGCTGATCACGTAATCCTTTCTCGCGAGCATATCGGTCATGGATTTTGTAGCTGGCGATCTGAATTGCATGCATCGTAATGCCGCTATCCGGATCTTTCAGAACCCCATAACCCGACGTGTGTTTGTGGCCACAAATCGCCACATGGTCGCGAACACCGAAGTGCAGGGCTTTCGTCGCGCCATGCACTGGGTTGTAGATGGAATGTCCTGAGAAATCGTGGCGCGCGTTGATGCGCACGCTCGCCTTATTCGGGAAGGAGAGTGCAAGACGTACCTCGCTATCCTGATACAGCGATCCGGCTTGCCCGACAATCCAGCGGATCGGATCACCAGTTCCGCTCCACGCGTCGTGATTTCCCCCAATCAGGTAGAGCCATGGCGTGTTTGTCAAGAACCATTCGGCAAGCTGCCATGCCTCAGCGGCGCTTGTGCTTTGCTCGCCATACAAACGGCCAAGGCGTCCAATCCAGTTGTTCGTAGTGTCGCCAATGTTGGCGCCATACAATCCTTCTACGGAACGGCACAACTCCATGTGGCGTTCGAGCAGCGCCAGATCGGTGCCATCATCATCGACGTGCGGATCGCCGAAATGAAGGATGCCAATCGGCCCAAGCACCTTGATCCTGACAGGGATCAGTTGGCGAGATTGTTCATGCCGAACTTTCTGCGCGTATTGCTGTTTGCGGCGCGCAAGCAATTCATCAACCGGGAGTAACGCAGGTTCAGGTTGCTCGATCGAAAAATCGGTTCCCTTCAAGCGCGAGCGCAGGGTACTCTCCGGAATACCCAATGCTCGCGCGGCAGGTCGAATGCCGCCATGAGCGGCTACGGCGTCAATAAGATCGGTCATAGTCACTCATGAGTTAAGTTTCGCGGCCCACTCTCCGCAGAATTCTTCGAGACCAATCAGCGGGAAGGCGCTGAAGTGGCCGCCGTCTTGCATATCAAGCACGATTTTGAGCGGATACCGACGGCACTCTTGGTAATCGTGCTTAGCGAAGCGATGCCGACAGGATTCGCATGTCTGCACGCGGTCCTCAACGATTGGAATCGTCTTTGCCTTGCGCGTAGCCATGGGGATTCCTGCGAATGGTTGCGGGAGCGAGAATCGAACTCGCTTGAAAGGCTTATGAGACCTTTGGGCTACCAATACCCCATACCCGCATTTGATCTGGAGCGAGCACTCGGATTTGAACCGAGGACCGACAGCTTGGAAGGCTGCGACTCTACCAACTGAGTTATGCTCGCGTATTACTCGTCAGCGAGAAGTTTCGATGCCTCGATAGCTGCACGTGCGATCAGTTTACCGATAATGACGGCACGATCCTTTTCCACACCCGCAGATACGCGATCAACGATGCTGGTCGTACCGAAAGGTCGTTCAAGCAGTTCCTTTGCAGCGGTTCGAGCCGCCTCAAGAATAATTTCTTGCTTGGTCTCGCAATTGATTTTCATCGCTATTCCCTGTTAAAGAAGGCTACCGCTCTCAACCCGCATGGCGCAGTGGCCCGCAATCGCGGCGCGCGGTTGACTCTGCATCACCTTCAGGTAAGCCGACCGCCCGTTGCCTGCGTCTGTCAGGCTGCGATGATCCCGGCGGCTAGGCGTTGCGCATAACAGACGCGGCACAATCCTTTGGCACCGGCTTACATGAAGAGGCTGCTTACGGCAGCCAATCGTTCCCTTTGCTTGCCGACTCTATTTAAGACCCGGGGCTCTTATCCCAAGAGAAGAGGGAGATTCGTAAACTGGCTTCGCACCAGCTCGCCGGCTTGCGTACCGGAGCTTTCCAAGGTGAGGGCGCTAAATCGGCCATTTCGCTATGATGGCAACGTGCTATATCCCGGCCTCTAGACTCTTCGGTTCAGGGTAATCGATTGAATCCACCCTCTAGACTACGCTCGCCATCGATGAGGCCCAGTGATGCATGGCAGGGCTCGCAAGCGCAGTCTGGAGGACCGATAGCCAAACAGACAGGGACACCGCCCATGCATCTGCCGCCATCCGACTTGGTAATTGGAGCGCCTCTCAGCGCGTCCATTCCCGCCCAGTGAGTCGACGGGCACTCCCACTTCAGCCGCTCCAATGCTTTCGCAAAGCTAACGGGGTCTCACATCGTAGAGAGCGGCCGGTGCTGATCTCCGGCATACAGGGCTCCGCGTCGCAGGTCATCGTCTACGGAATCGAACCGTCAAACACCCCGTCAGCCGACCACCACACCCGGCTGGCTCTCGCTGGACACGTTGGCGCATCAGCCTGCGCATTCGCTCTCACAACGAGGCGCTGTCTTTGCCAATCTTGCCGCTCCGGAGCGCTGCTAGATAGGTGCAGGATCCAAGGTGTACGGCCTTGGAGTAGTTCCCAGCGGTTTCCTCGTTGTGAGAGGCCTCGTTTCGTGAGGCAGACGGCTGCATGCAACAACTCAGTTCATGCAACACCCGTGCGGGGCTACCATGCAGCGCATGGCCGTGACTGACAGGAACAAACTTTCGAGCCCCACTAGCGGCGTTCCATGTCGCGTCATTCAAGACTCGACGCTTCCTCTTCACCTGGCCTCTGCTTCCGGTATGTTTGGTGCTTCCGGCACGGACTCGAACCCACAACCCGCTCCTTACAGGGGAGCCGCTCTACCTATTGATCTACGGAAGCGAAATGACTTGACTTATTAGAAAAGTCAAAATTTACATGTCCTCTGTCCATGGACAATGGATTGATGCGCGTGACGGGTTCGCGCGCTGGCCCTATCTTTGCCAGCCGGTTTCTTCCTGCGATGTCGGAATTATCCGAGATGGCAGGGCACTTCGTTCATTGTGGCGAGACTGATTGACCATTCCTTACAGCCCAGCGGCTGAACGGTTGGTTGGTCGTTATTGTCATCACTGCCGCTTGAATCAAGCTGATTGATCGCCTTTTCCAGCCGCGTAAGATCCGCATCCAAGCGCACGGAAAGCGCATGTTCCACTTGGAATGCGCCACGTACCACAAAAATCAGAGAAGCAAACGATGCGACCAGATAGGTAATCAGCGCGATCCAGAAAACTCGTTTCATTCCGACCATACCTCCGCCGCGCTATCGAGCCACCGTGACCAGAGCCAAGCCGCCCGAGCGGCCTCGTTCAGCCAAAGCGAAATAAGCTGATTCATGTTCACTTTTTCTGCCTGTATATAAACCGCTCATTCCAGCATATTCCGCCAGAATATTAGTCTTTTCGCGGTTGATTTAGCAGAATACTGCGGGTGTGTGGCGGCCCGAACCGAATCGAATCGAACGGTCACCGCGAATACCTTTCCGGGCTGCGCATCACCCATCGTCGGACTCCGCAGGCTGCCAAGGGGCCATGTTCATTTTTTGGCGATGTTCATTTCCCGTGAACGCTCAATGTCGAGTGAACAACGTCCGCGCTGCGATCTCTGGCGGAATGCCACTCGCATACAGCGTCAGCAGCCAATCAACCTCGGTATCCGCCCAGCGATACGGCAGTTCGATCATCCCGGATGCGTTCGCGTAGATCGCACACTCCAGCGCCCAGTCACTTACGGCTTCGGCGTTCACGGCGCAGCAATCCTTTTGCAATCACGCAGCAGCAGAACACAACCAGCATCGCGATCCCGATCAATACCTTACTGGATGGATGCATGGCGCCTCCGCTAATCTTGCTCAGGCTGGTCAAATAGCGCTTCTGCGGCCTTACGGGCGTCGCTCCAGGTCTCCGCCTCGCCGCGATCCATTCGGACGCGCTTGGCGGCCTCGCGGCGCTCTCGCGATTGCTTCGCCTCAAGGATCGCGAGGGGATCGCGATACATGTGGGAAGGCAGGGCGGTGGAGCGCATGGCGATTTGCAATGAAAAAGCCCCGCGCTTGGCGGGGCTTGTTTTGTCTGGGCGACGAATTCCAGACTTTCATAAATCATAGCAAATCTACGAAAAACTTCCGGTATTAAAGTATCCGGTTTTTACCGGACACCGTCCGAGTTCGGAAGCAATTCCATTGCCCAATCCCAGCATGCTGCCATTACATCTCCGAAGCGTTGGATGTCGCTTCTGCTACATCCATGTAGCATGACCCTGTCCTGCTCATCGAAATGCCAGTTGCTGCATCCATCCCATTTGACTTCGCCATGCAAATAGATTTCAGCCTCTTCTAGGTTTTGAACATCGTCACCGCCACCAGTTGATCCAGCCCTAACCCATAGAGGCCGCTCGTGATGTCCATTGTCGTCCCACCATTCCCAAGACATCACATGGTAAATTTTGAAGTCAACGCGATAGCTATGAACCTCAGCGACTGCCGTAAAATCCAATTCTGTGAAGTTCTTAACATGGCGGCCTAGTACTGTATCGATGATCATCATGTCTGTCCTTCACTGACAAAGCATTCGTTGGTAAGCGCGGTAGGTATCCTTGCGAAACTTCTTCACCATATCGTAGAACTGCGACTTTTCCATTTCCAACGCATCCATGATCAGTTTGGCAGGGCGGACTTGATGGAAGTAGAGTAGATAGAACGCCTGTTTCGGCTTACCTTCGGGCATCGCCAAGAGGGCAAGGTTGAAGTAGGACGCCGCCGCGCTCAACTCCGCATCCGGGCCACCATTCCCGTGATCTCGTCCTGGCGGCTCTCCGATTCTCGCAAGAATGCTCTGCGGAACCGGGGGAGCAAAGAGCTTGCGCGATCGATGCCAACCAACCCACTTGTAGACGAGTTCCTTGATGTGATCGTCCTCAGACTGAGCGATCCGCTTGCCGTCGTTCACAACATTCATGATTGCTCCGCAGAATAGCGTGAGCCCCGATCAACTAGCGATCTCGCGTCGCTTAGCACTGCATATTATAACTGATAAATCAATCGGTTGCGAATGTTCGCTTTTCCTGACGAGCCGCATCAATGGCGGCATTTATTTGATCTGCTGTCGGATGTTCCCATTGGGGATGCCTCCACCCGAATTCGACCCAACAAAAGTAACCGCCGTTGTAGCCAGACGGCTGATATGTGAAGTCGAAATTATGAGTGGATGGACCATAGTTTTCCGTGATCCACTTCACGAGCGTTCTCCAACGTTCCCCGTCCGCCCTCTCCGCCCGAAACATCTCCCCATTGGCGTGAGCAAGTAGCTTGGCGGCTTGGAGGTCTTCGCGAAGTTGGCGCGTCTCAGCGCAGAGTTCGGCAATCCATGCATCCGGGATCTTGTCATAACCGATAAGATTTTCGATTCGATCAATGTCGATCATTCCATCTCCCGTTTCAGTTCTTCGATGTCGATCGTCATTTCCACACCTTGCATTTAGGGCATTGCTGCGGGCCAATCCTGATTGGATTGAAAAACGTGCATCGGCAGCGCCAGTATTTTGATAGCCAGTAGTTCATGACTTTTCTCCATTGGGGGCGGTCTTCGTCTGGCGAATCGCTTCTGCGCAGGTCAACGCACCTTGCATTGCCGCACCCACTACGCGATTCCGTTTCTTCCCGGTATCAATCGATGCCGACCATGCTTCGCACACCTTCGCGCATTCCTCGATGATCGAATCCCTGTCGGGAGTGGTGCGACGGCCAGCAAGCCAAAGATCGTAGAGATCGTGCATCTCATCGTCCCGGATCATGTCCAACCCCCAGCCTGAAAGGCATTCACACACAGCCGATCCGAAATCGCCATCGTTCTTCCAAACGTCGTGGTTTCTCTCAGTCATGATCGCTTCCCTCCATCAGTTCTCGAAGCCCATCAATTTCCTCTGCGGTCAGCGGCAATAGTCCATCCGTCTTCTGCCGCGCCTCGATCTCGCCGTTTGCGCCATCCGCGAACGCGTCAAGAAATCGCACTGGCGCGTTCACGGTTCCGGCCAGTTGGTAGGCTGCGGCACACAGCGCCTGGTAACGCTCACGCTCGGCGCGAAGTAGAGCAAGGCGGCCGGATAGTTGGCGGATTGTGTTGGCTAGGGCGCTCATTTCGACCTCTTCGGAACACACCATGTGTGCGCTTTCTCATCAGCATCATTAGATACAGCCCGCGCCGCTTTGGCTGCGTATTCGCAAGCTATTTGATCCTCGAACTCAAACATATTCACCACCGAGCCGGCGCAGACATGCGTCGCGACAATCAAAACCCAGACTGCTGAAGTTACTGCCATCATTTCGTCTCCACAAACACAGCCTTGAACCCTGCGTCACCGCCCATGCTTGAGCAGTAGCCGCAGAGCCAAACAGCTTGATATCGCCATCCTCTAGCATGCAGAAGAACCAGCGCCTGCGGCCAAAGCGGCGGAATTCGATGGTGTTGGTCATGATGCCTCACGTTTGATCACCTTGCCGCAGCGTGTGCAGACGTCGCACACATAGATGCGCTTGGTACGTGCCTCAATTTCAGAGTTCAGCATCATGCCGTCAGCAAGCAAATCACCAGTCCGCTGTGGTGGAATGCGATCATATCGAGGTATAAAATTGCAGTGACCGATCCAGCGGCCGGCGCGTGGGCAATCGTTAGTCATAGTGGCTCCATAGGTTCTTTTATTCCATTGGCATTTCCCAGAGCATCATTAGCGCGTTTCAGTTTATCTCTCGCGCGCTCAACCTTTCTTTCGAATTCGACAACAAGTGCAGATTTCGCCTCATCGAATGTATCGAACCATCCATGGCCATCACTAGTTTTGTTTTCTCGACTTATCCGATCACGCCCGTGTCTCCATGGATTGTATGAAACCGTAAGTTTGGTTTCCTTTTCAACTTCAAATTCCTCAATTCTTGGGGCATATTTCCAAGACGCTCGATATTTTTTCACACTTCCTCCAATTCAGTTTTTTCCAGTCCCATCTTGCGAGCGCGCACCGGTTCCCATGCTTCATAAGCCACATCCCATACTGCGAACTTCTCGGCTCGCAGACCCGGGCCTTGATCCAGAAGTCGATGGCAATTCGCACAACCCGGCACCGTGAATTCGTGGTACGCCTTGATTCCCATGCCTTTGCCATGTTTCGCTTGATTCGAGTGGCAAGGAACGACTGCTTCTCCGCCGCCAAGGCAGCCAAACATGCGTAAATAGCATCGCTCACCGCGGCATGCCGTCAGATACTTCGATCCTTCCGCCACGGTCGGTCGTTTCACTCGCGCCTTGATCGCCGTCTTGCGCTCTGGCTTGGTGCCTTCGGGCAGGGGTGAGCTTTTGCGGGACCAACTACCGCGCTTGAGCGGAGTCTTGCGCGTCAGCGAAGAACGCTTCATTCCCCTCTCCATGCATAAGCCCATGAAACGATCAATGTGATTGGGCAGATCCATTGCAGCGCCTCTTGATTAACGTGCGGCGCTGCGACAATTATTGCGCATAGGGATAAAAACTGACTCTTCTTCATTTCGCCATCCACCCAAGAAAGAACCCGACCATAGGAGCCGCCCAAAGCGCGAGGAACTTCCAGCCGCGCGAATGGTGTTGAAGCCAGCTCGGATAAAGTAGCGCGATGCTGATGAACGAGAAAATGCAGATGCCGTCATGCATTATTCCATCCCCTTATCGCTTCAGCGATCGCATTTGAGATGACAAGTATTGAGGCCATAATCCAATATTCCTTGCTTTCCAACGGGACGCCATGGAAATCCATATAAATTGCAATAGGCGTGAATTGTATGAATGAAGCGATAAATCCCCTCACTTCCATCCCCTCTGTTGACAGTACTTTTGCCATGGGCCGCGAATGATGCGGTGGAATGCTTCTGCTGCCGCTTCGTTGTGATCGAGTTCAGCGCGACTTCTGATTTCGCATTGACACCGCATCCAGATAGCGCATTGATCGGGATGAGAAATCTTGTCTCCGTATGTATCGCTTACAAATTCCCAGAACCGTTCGTCCGCGCACAAGCGACCAGCCAGCACGGCAAGTGCGCCACCCTTGGACGCGTTATTTCCCGTGGCTGTGGTATCGCGCTGCACCGGCTGTTCGTCATCCCCGATCTCGACGAGCACTGCCGCGACGCGATGCCCTGCGATCTTTCCGCTCTTACACTTGAGATGGCGGAATGCCTCCAGATCCTCTGGAGTGATCCAGAACTTGACCCATGCGCCATTGGCAGAGGACTCGCCCCAATTCATGAGTTGCATCTCGCCGTTAAAGATGGTTGGAACGTTGCTCATTGCGCCTCCCCGTAATATCCATCTTCGCCCCATCTCCACATCTGGTAGACAAATTTGGGCGATATCCCAGAGACGGTTGGAGCTTCGCCTCGATAGCCGATCTGCCAAGAGCCGTTGACGAATTGAATGTGAGGCTTCGCGACGATCCCGAATCGGGCTTGCTGCAAGCGCCATTCAATCGGATTTCCGGTGCGGCAGTTGCAACGATCGGGGCCGCAATAGACCAAGCAATGCTTGTCTTCGATATGGCGCGGAAAATGACAAAGGCTCATACCTTGCGCCCCACACACTCAGCCAGCGCGAGTTCTTCCAGCTTCTCGGCCATGTGTTTAAGCTCGGTTGTCATTTCGGCAGCCTTGGGATTATCGAAAAATCCTTTCGCGGAAGCCTCAGCAATGGCGTGCGTCATGTTGCTGATGCGGACGATCAGTTCGGCGGTGTTGCTCATTTTTTCTCCTGAGGTTCAGCATCGTGAATGCAGACGAATTTCGCTTGTTGAACCGTGGGCCCAGAAAGACGTTGAAGTTCTTGGCCAGCAGCTTGACAGGCATTCTGGTTATAGAAACGCGCCGTGGTGACTGAAACATCATCGTTATGCGACAACATTCCGGCATGCAAAAATATCAAAAGAATCCAATTCATCCCTTCCTCCGTTCCCTAAAGTTCGCGAAGAACCTGCGTACACTGTATGAGCGAGCAAAGGAAATCGCGGTGTAGATAGCCGTCAGCGCAACGTTGTCGACGAGACTTACGCGCATGCCGTAATGGGGCAGGACAACATAGTTCGTCACCATGTTGATGAGGCAGCCGATCGCTGTGCTGGTAGCTGCCTCACAAATGGATGCGCGACGGGACTGCATTGCTAGACTGCCTCCGCATTGCTTTTTGCGATCAGGCGTGCGTCGTCCTCGCGGGAGGTGTGTTCGGCGAGGCCCGTATCAGCAATGGTGTAGTGATGAGGGTTGCGGTCGGCATACCGTTCGCGAATCTTCGGCATCAGCGTTTCAAAGTCGGCGCGCACTTTTGCGAACTCGCCATGCAGGCTCGGCGGCCGGTCATCAATCAGCTTCCCTGAATGCTTGGCGTCGATCAGAATGCCGATGCAGGCGAGGGCATTCGCCAAGTGCGGCGTTCCGTCAGCCGAATCCAATTCCTCGCCTTCCCACCATGCGTCCATATGGCGATCAAACGCAGCGCGATATACCGATGCGCGAGCGCCAGCGGCCCGATAGTTCCACGCGCCATATTTCACGTTGCCGAGATAATGGGCGATGGCTTGGTATGCCTTGACGATCGGCGATACCAGATGGCTCGGCAGTTTGTTTGTCGCGATGGCATCCTTGGGATTTGTTGGTTTATCGGATAGAAGGGCACAGCGCAATTCATTGCGGCGAAGACGACAGTTCTCTCCGTCAATGTTGACGTACACGTAATCTGCTGTTGCTCCAGTCACGATCCCTTTCTCCATCGTTGATTGAACGACGACAATCATTCCCGGCACATCTACTGAAAGCTCACTCATGCCGCCACCTTTTCCACGATATCCGCCGCATGCAGCACGACAAGCCCATATTTCCGCGCCGTGATGTATTCCATCTGCGCGCCGTTCGAAAAGATCCAGCCAGGAAGCAGGGCGATTGCATGGCACGACTTGACCGCAGGCAGGTCAATCAGCATGCAATCCATCCAGTCTGCGTCCTCGGCCGGGTTCAGTTCCCACGGATTCACCACGTCATAGCCAAGGGATCGCAGGCGTGCCGTTTCAGATTCGAACAGCGGACGATTCCCGTGCGGGATATCGGTGATCGGGCCGGACAGGTACACCTTCATGCTTCCTCCAGTTCTTCATGCTGGTGAATGGTCGTGTCTTGCCTGATTACACGACCAGAATGGCCCTGAACCGGCTTTACTGCACCAGCGGCAACCAAAAATGGATTGGGTCGAGCTTTTGAATAAGTGCTGAGAGTCTTGGCGCATAAATCCGCAGGCGCATCCTCACCAGCCCCGAGCGCGATGATCCACGTGTGCATACCCCTGCGGGGAATGCGATCAGCGATATGCCAGTCAGAACGATGAAGCCGCATGCATTCCGAAACAGATGGCTTCGAGACACCGAGAGTATCGGCAATCTGCTGCATCGTCAGTTGCTTGTCCGCGAGAAGAGCTTTGATGCGTTCCCACCCGGGATAGCGACGATTCCGATGTGGTGGGCGCCTGAGCTTGAGATGGGTTTGCGCATAGACCATGATCGACTGACGAGTGTGACGCGGAAGCAGCGCTTGGATATCGTTGATCGACATGCTAGTTGGGTATACATCCTTCAAAATTCTTACCTCAGGAAGCGTCCATTCGTTGCGAGTGCGTTTGGCGGTCATGCTGCCTCCAACTGGCATTGTTCAGCGGCATACATGTGCCCTTCATTGGCCCGTTTGACGATCGTTTTGAGTGCCTTTTTAATCTCGCCGCGATTGGCGAGCGCGCACTGCTGATCGTGCAGCTCGATGGCGATACGCATGTGCTGGATGCCGGCACCGTCAAAAGCCCACTGGCTTGTGCGATCAGCTCGATATTTCACGGCCATCAACGATTCCATGGCGCGCTTGATTTCAGGGATGAATTCTTCGCCGTAGCCCTGTTCCGCGAGCACCAAGGCAACGTTCATGGCGCTCGCCAGCACATACCAATCTTCTTCGTTGCCACGCTTGAGCATGTTCTCGAAAGAGATGTGGTAGCAGAGGGCTAGGTCGCGTTGCTGGCCGTCTTTTAACGGATTGGCGTCTTGGCGTTGCTCGGCATATGAGACGGTGCGTGCGAGCCAACGGCCGGCGTCGTATCGCTTAGCTCCCTTGCGCTTTTTCGAAGCACCCATGTCACTTCTCCTCAAAATTCCTCGACAGCCCAACCACCACCGAGCTTCTTTGCCTTCGCTGTGACGGCGATGAAGCGGAACGGATACTGATCCGCAGCGATCTTGATCTTGGCTCGGGCATCGTCCTGCCAGAACCCCTTGACTTCGTGGCATTCCATCGCGCCATCGACAAGCATCACGGCGAAGTCCGGCGTATAGAACGTGTTGTCGGCCAGACGCAGCTTGATCCCCTCGAAGCGATACCAAGCGACCTCACCAGCATGTTTGCGGTCGGCAAGCGCCTTGTCATACGCAGCCTCTGTCTTGTTCATTGCGCCGACCTTGAGGCGTCCAAGAGCTTGCATGCGCTTAGTACTACTATTTGACTTCATCGCTATAGATCCCATCGATCCGTCTCCTTACTTCGCCGCCCACCTATCGCAGCTATAGTTCCCTTTGCAGAACCACCAGACCGGCCGCAGCGCACAATTCCTCAAGCCGATCCGGTAGTGAGATTCGTTGCCCGGATCTTTGGTCGCGTGTCGACAGGTGCGACATTGGCGAACAGCGCTCACGCTTCTTTACCTGTTGCATTGAAGATCGCCTGTCGCGCGATGGTCAATTTGTTGAACGGAACTTTCCCGGTCTTTTTTTCCTCTTCAACAATGCTCAGCGCCCAACCGATGTTGGCGCCACCTGGAGCGCGTTTGAATGCCGCCGATGCCCCAAGCTCTTGCAGCCTTTGCGCACCATACTCGCGTGTCGATACTGCTGCACCCGGTGCGGCCAAGGCTGCCACACGCTCAGGCACCGGTAGTACAGTGCCTTCTAGCACTACCTTCAGCGCCGCTTCAAACCGTGGCTTGATGCTCGAAAACGTCTGGCTAATCATGTCGAATTCGCCAACCTTGACAGCCGCCCAGTAGATCGCCGGATTGCTCCATGCGTCTTTGCCATGCTGCCGTTTGCGCATCTGCTCGATAGCCTCGTAGATCGCGACATCGACATTGATCTGCGGCTTGCATGCCTTTAGGAATTCGGTGAGGGAAGGCGGCCAATCATACGATTTGCGGCAGACCTTCAGCCCTTCGGAAATCATCTGAGGCATCAGACCTTCTTCATCAAATGCCTCAGACCATGCATCGCGCCAGTTCGCCACCGCTTGCTCATTAGCAAATGAAGCTCGCCAACGATTCGGATACGCGCCATCGAAGCGGTTGAACAAATGGTCCATGAGCGAGATTCCTAGTTTCGGATGCTGCTCAAGCCAGAGGCTTTGCTTAAACGTCGATGTAGTCGTCGGGGCGTTCATGATCGGTTACTCGATCTTTGTTCACGTATGCAACGGGGTCGAATTTTTTCCCACCCGAGGCTTTCACAAAATCACCCCTCAACGGGAATAAGCCAGTCCAGCCCCGCATGATTGACTGCTCGATAACAGCCTGCGGTTCATTTCCTTCGCCGCGGAGCTTTTCAAGGGCCTTGACGGCCAACTTGATCGCGGCTTCACCCATTGGCTTTCGCATCTGCTTTCGCATGGCAACAAAATCGCTCCATGCGACTTCAGGAATCCAGTCGGGCAGGGCAAAAGGTGCCGCAGGCGCCTTTTTGCCTTTATCTAAACCGTTAGGTTTAGATATATGGTTACTGGTTACTGGATTCGCTTTTTTTTGGGTTTGCCTCTGGGTATCCGAAACGGAACCCTCTGGGTTACCCACTGGGTTTTCGTCGGCCTTGCGAGGACGCCCCCCCTTACCACCATTCAGCCTATTTTTCTCTGCCTCCTCGTTGTAAGAGAGGATCTGCTCTTCGATCTTTTCGTGGAACAGTTGACCGTCTACCTTCTCGAAGAACTGCTTGGAAACCTTGTCCACAGCGGCTCTTTCCTGTTCCGAGAATGCGCCGGCAATGCGGCACAACGCGTCCAAATCAGCCGGTAGCGGCTTTTCGGAGGAGTAGTAGTAGTCCATCAGCTCGTTGTAAGCACCCCGCTCCGTAAGGTTAAGGAGACGCGTCGCGGTGGCGAAATCGCCGATGTGCTTGCTGTAATACTTCATCTGGCTTTGGCCTTCGGTTTCGTCTCGCATACCCAGAAATAACCCAATGGGCTTCTATCTCGTTGCCCCGACATAACGAATCTTTTGCTTCTTCGCCTGCTTCCAAATCTTGTTCGGCGACAGGTCGGCGACGTGTGTCAGGCGCTTCATGCACTCGTTGACGCCTCCGACCGGGTAGTACTCGCGCAAAACACGAAGCTCGCCAGTCGTCCTGTGGTGATAGGGGCGTGTCATACAAACACCCATGCGCCGCCGAATACGAAAGAAACCGTGGCGATTACCCACAAATCAATCAGCAGACCCATCGCACCCTCCTAATGTTTGCTGTCCTGCCACGATTCGATGAGCAAATGCCCAACCAAGGCAAAGGCGACCATCAAATTTGCGTCACCATCCGCCATGCGCTGCACCTCATCAATCAACGCGTCTCGCTCCGTTCCCACACGTCTAATGGCATCCCCTATGGCCGTACGGCCAATTTGAAGCGCCTCTTCTTCGGTCATCTCACATACCTCGTTGGGCCGTAATCACTTCTTCCATGAGCGTCAACATCGCCATGCGGGCCAAATATTGCGATACCGCACGGTTTCCAACTTCGCGTTCGAACTCTGCGATGTAGCGGGCCGGAAGATCCTGGCGTGGCTTCCCGTGCCGATCGACTGCTTCGCGATTGAGCATGTTCGACATGTGCGAACCCTTCA
The DNA here is from genome assembly GCF_902833075.1 of Burkholderia sp. BCC0405. NCBI lineage: Bacteria > Pseudomonadati > Pseudomonadota > Betaproteobacteria > Burkholderiales > Burkholderiaceae > Burkholderia > Burkholderia sp. BCC0405. The sequence goes on along the minus strand of NZ_CADFEO010000008.1, from coordinate 4,344 downwards.
CGTCCAGCTTTTCAGCCAGCGTTCTTTGCGTCATGCCGCGGATTGCCCGGTGTTCCCACGCGAGGCAAACGGCATCACGGAAAGATGCGCAGGCGTTGATGAGGTCGCCCGAAAGAAAGCGGGCAGAAATTGGCGCCGGTCGGGGCGCATGTTGCTCGATCCCTTGCTGGGCTTGGTGTTGTTGGAATTGTTGGGACTGCATTTATTCTTTCTCCTGTTGGTACTGTTCAAACGCTTTCTTGTACGCCTCGATGGATTCCTCTTTTGTCTGGAAGTCACCGAGGAATTTCCCCTTGAACGTGGCGCGATACATCATGCCTCGGCCACCCCTGTCAATCAGACACCAACCCTTTCCGGTACCAATCTTTCCGGCCGACCCCATGACATCCGGTCGATTGATTGCGGCGTCACTAACGTTTTGCGCGTTCGTGCAGATAAAGACGTTCTCCACCGAATACGGCCCCTTATCACCGATTCGAGCCATCACATACGTCCCGGCGCCCCTACCACGCAAATGCATCTTTCCTGAGTCAATCCAGATCTTTAACCATTCCTCGAACGTAAGATCCCAAGCGATGCCGCGATTCTTTGCGCGGCCGCGCTGACTTTTGAATTTTTTCCATCCATCAGGCCGCTCAATTCGTCTCATATAGAGAAATTCAATGGTTTTACAACTGGAATTACGACTCAGATCCAGGCTCAAATTAAGGCGTCACAAGGACGCCTAATTTCATGAACTACCTACGCAACCCGCTCAACGCGAGCCGCCGTATAAAAAAGGACGATGCGAACATCGCCCAAACCAGTACACGTCGGGGTCACGCGTACGGGGATCACCGTTTTGCCGAAGAACTATGTTTCGACCGAATCCTTGCTGGTCCGGATATCTGCAACCATCGCCTGAATGGCAGTGACCAGAGCATAGGAAGGTCGAACCTTTCCGATGTTTCCGGTCAAGATGTTGGAGATGGTTGGCTGGCTGCATCCGACGCGCCGAGCAATCTGGCGCTGAGACCAACCAGCTCCGACGAGTGTCCTAACCATGCTTTGAAGATCAATATCCATGACCCAATGATAGTCACGACTATCACACAAGTCAATAGGAATTTCGGTCGCCCGATAGATAAGAATTCCTATATGGATAAGCCCTACGATTTGATGACTGTTGGCGGCCGGGTGAGGTATGCCCGAGAGAAGCTCGCCCAACCCAAACGACTATCCCAGCGAGCGCTCGCTAAGATGGCCGGCATGTCTCAGCCGACGCTATGGGCGTTGGAAAATGGGGAAGGGGAAACTGCGCGCATCGTGGATCTCGCAGCCGCGTTGAATGTGAACCCTAGATGGCTGGCTAGAGGTGAGGGGAAGCCACAAGATGATATAGATCAATCTTTCGACGATAAGACGTTAGAGAAATCCCCAATCACCAGCACAGAAAAGCCACCGAAAGAAAGTGATAAGATGCTTTCGCTGGATGGGATTTCCGATGAAATGCGAGTCATTATTGAAGAACTCGCTAGAATCGACCGCACCCAGGGGCGACGTCGGGGGATACTTTTAGCATCAATTGGGGCAATCATCGCGACGACCGAACCAAGCCAGGACGAAACGCCGGAGCCCCGCTCTCGGAAATGGAATGGCTAGGCCGGAATCCTCGGCGTTTTCATAAGATGGTCGGTCGCAAACCCGTTGCGATCCGATTTGGCACACACGGAGGTGCCATGGGAACACTCATAGAAGGCGTTGTATGGCCTATAAAGCGCCCTCAGAACCAAGCTGACGAGGAAGATAAATGCTCCACCTGCATCCTTAAATCAAGACTCGAACAAGCACACGTCTGTATCCGCGCTGCCGCAAAACTGCTTGATGTAACGCCCGCACCTGGGGAGCAATCGCTTCCCCATCAATAACATTCCCGCCTCTTCATGCAGACCCCGCCACGGCGGGGTTTTTGTTGCCTGTTACAAATTTCTTCGCGTGTGATCGAAATTCCTATTGACCGGAACGATAGGGACGCCTATTATTCATTCCAAGGCAGCACACAACGCACTGACCAACGGAATGAAGGGGAACGACGATGAACCGCCAGCAAGCCGAAACAATCATGCAGAACTGGAACGAGAACGGCGTGATTCCTGACGACGATGAGGAAGCCGCAGTGCTGGCTGCGCTCGCCGATCATGCGCCGGTCAAAACGGCCGAAGCGCTGACCGAAGCAAGTGATACGGAAAGCATCCCGGTCGGCATGGTCGAGGTCAGCGAAGCGAAGTTCTTCGCCGTCATGGGGCCGCGTGACGTGCATCCGCGTGCGAAGCCTGACCACAGCGTTTGGGAAACACCGAATCGAACGGTGCTCGGCCACTCGATGCCGGGATACCTGGCACCGACTGGAAAGCCGAAGCGCTTCTTTCTGACGGCCAGTCTTGCCTAACCCGCTCCCGCTACAGGAGAAAGACCGTGAAACGACTCGCCAAACGCGCTCTGGCAGTACTCGATGCAATGTGGATCTCAGGGCAGATCCGGTATGCCGAGCGCAACGCTCGAAAAGATCGAATCGCGGCACGTTTCGGCGCCTGATCAACCGCGCCCACTGGGGCGGGCACAAGATCGAAACGCCTAGAGGAAGCAGCAACACACGGCTAGGTATCTGCGGATTATGTCCGCACTGACGAGATCGTAATAGCGCCAATGGGCGCGCCGTTCCGGTGACAGCGGACGAGTTCTTTAACAATGTGTTTGGTTAGTGCGATCAGTGCTTGCGCTGGTGTCAGCAACGATGAAAGCAGCCGCAGGCATGCGGTTAGTGAGGCCATTCGAGCGGGTGGGCCCGTGCCAAGTAGTCGCCAAGTGACGTACACCACGTCGGTTCCGGGCCGGAAGAATGCCGCGAATGAATGGCGTCGCGGGCCGGCGCAAGCACTGAGAGCATTAGCCAACATAACGCATAGCCGGGACCGCGCAAGCGAAGCAACCGGCCGGGGCGATCTGCCTCGTGAATCAGGACAGATGAATCGCGCCAGACTGCATGATTGGGTTGCCGACCAGAAATCTGAATGAGCCTGATGCAAGACAGCCGAACACGTGACCGATGGCTAAAAATCGGCACAAACCGCAGGGTAGTTGGAGCCGGCGTAGCCGGGAGTAGTCAGCGCCCTGCGGGATAGCAGTTCTTCTGAGAAGGCGCTGAACTCCCTACGCGACCGAGTAATCGCGAAGCCGATCCACCTTAATGCCCATCCCCTCGTGGCGGGTTGGTGCAGTAGGTTAGCCGAAGGTCCCTGTATAGCAACAGCGCCTTCTCAGAAGCATTGCAAGCAGTTTGAGTGGATGGATTGGCGAAATTGGTAAACGCAGGCGGCTAAGGTGGACTCGCAAATCGTTGGTAAACGAGGCACCAGAACTCGGAACCGTAAAACCCGACACTGCCGGCATTTCTCGGTTCAAGCCCGAGATCCATCCACTGAAGCTGTTCCGAAAGTGCACCCAGGTAGAAGGGCAGCAATCCCCTTCGGTGTGTGCGACTCGCTGGCAGACGAGTGATAAAGACGTTGCCTCCGCGCCTTAGAAATTTGGGCTTGGCAAGCTGCGGATAAGGCCCATGGACGGTCTGCGCCAACAGACGCCGGACTACGAACCGGCACCCACAAAGGCACCCCACACAAGCACCTCGAACCTCGGATTGCTTGGCTGGGCTGCTTTTTCTGTCACTAATTTAGGACTCCATATGTTATGGAAGATCGTTGTGGCCCTCGCGATCGCATTGGGGCTTTTCATTTGGGCGGTCTACCACGGCGTGAAATACGGCTTTGAGCGCATCGAGGAAGACGAACACTGGTATCACGATTGAACATTAAATCACCATCGGGGGAACCCATGAGCGAAGAAATCAAGAAGATCGTTTCGTACAAGGGCTTCGACGCGGATATGAAGTGTCGAGGATTCCAGTATGCGGCCGGCGAGGAATATACGCACGAAGGAGATGTCGAGGCATGCGCGGCCGGCTTTCACGCCTGCGAATACCCGCTTGACGTGCTGCGCTACTACTCACCAAATACATCGCGTTTCTTCGTCGTTGAACAAAGCGGCACGCTTGCGCGGCATGGCGAAGATTCGAAGGTTGCAAGTTCGAAGATCAAAATTGGCGTCGAGTTGAATCTTGCGGGACTCATCAAAGCAGCCGTCGAATATACATTCAGCCGCGCGAAGCCGATCGATCCAAAGTCACCCGCTTATTCCACCGTTAAAAATGGATTGGCAACGGCCAGCGGCGATAGCGGTGCGGCAACGGCCAGCGGCGATAGCGGTGCGGCAACGGCCAGCGGCGATAGCGGTGCGGCAACGGCCAGC